>MEND01000082.1:8453-15576 GCA_001768975.1 Bacteroidetes bacterium GWA2_31_9
AACCGCAGCAAATGAAATAATTGCAGAAATGAAAGAGCTTTTGTTTTTTATTGACGAAAACAGTGAAATAATAAAAGTAAACAAATTCACTATTGACACTTTAGGGATTAATTTTGAAAAAATAAAAGGACAGTCAATTAGAGAATTATTTGACAAATCTGAAAAACTTAATACACTCCTAAATAACCATTATATTGACGAATCTAACTCAATTGATTTAATTTTAAAAACTCAACGATTCGGAAAAATACCTGTAAATGTCTCTTTTTCAAGAATTAAAGACAAAATAGGTGATAATATTGGAAGCATAATAGTTGGACGTGATATAAGAGACAAAATTCAAATTACTAATAGTATTAATTATGCGAAACTAATTCAACAGTCGATTTTTTCTTCAATAAAAAATTTACAAAATATTATTCCAGAGTCATTTATATTTTTCAAACCTAGAGATATCGTTAGTGGCGATTTTTATTGGTTCAAAGCAACTGATAGATTTATCTTTATTGCAGTTGTTGATTGTACCGGACACGGTGTTCCTGGAGCATTTATGAGTATAATTGGGAGTACATTACTAAACGAGATTATTGTTCAAAAAAACATTACACTGCCCTCTGATATTTTATCGAATCTTGATGAGGGTGTAAAAAACTCATTATCAAATAAATCTGCAAACGAAACGCTTCAAGATGATGGAATGGAAATATCGTTATGTAGAATTGACAAAAAATATAATAAAATTACAGTTTCAAGCTCCAACCAAAGCTCGTTTATGATAATCCAAAATGAAATAATAGAATTACCCGGAAGCTTACATTCAATTGGAGGAATGACAACTAAAAATAAAATCTTCGACAATCATGAATATGAAATAATTCCAAATTCTTTGCTTTATTTATATTCTGATGGTTTTCAGGATCAATTTGGTGGAGAAAAAAATAAAAAATATACTTCCATTAGATTTTCTAACTTTATACATTCTATTCACTCTAAATCAATGGCTGAACAATGCTCTATTATTGAAAAAGAGTTTGAATCGTGGAAAGGGAATAATAAACAAATTGATGATGTAACAGTTTTAGGTATTAAATTATGAAATATTCTGCGATAAGTCGCACAAGCTATGATTAATAAAAAACACAATAATAATTTAGAAATTTAGAGATTTGGAAATGAAGAAATGAAAGAATGAAAGAATGAAAGAATGAACTGCGTAGCCAATAAAAATGTAATATTTAATATGTAATATGTAATATGTAAAAATAAAGCTTTGCGTCTCAGTGTCTTCCGATAAATCGGAACAAGTCTTGCGGTAAAAAAAAACTGCGTAGCCAACTTTAAACTTCAAACCTCAAACTCTTTAATACTAACTAAAGCACAAACACATGAAAAAATTACTAATCATTATACATATTTTTATTTTTAGTGTATCATTTGCACAAATAAATTATGAAGATTTTAAAAGCAAAACTAATTGTAAATTTGATACATGTATAATCAGAGAAGCATTATTAAAATACAAACAAATTAGATATATAAATCCTGATTCTGCAAAATATTTTGTAGAATTTGCATTAACACTATCAAAAAACACAAACGCTATTGAACTATTAGCCGAATCAATGTTTTTATATGCTGATAATCTGGCAGATATTGCAAATTATGATTTATCTTTAAAATATTGTGATAGTGCATTAAATATTTCAGAAAATGAAAATTTATTTTTGCTAAAAAGTAAAACGCTTAACTTATATGGAATAATATTCTCAGATCAAGGACTTTACGACAAATCAATTGAGTTTTACAATAAATCTGCTGACATTGGGATT
This sequence comes from Bacteroidetes bacterium GWA2_31_9, assembly GCA_001768975.1. GTDB lineage: Bacteria > Bacteroidota > Bacteroidia > Bacteroidales > GWF2-33-38 > GWA2-31-9. Next base: position 10,283 of record MEND01000082.1, read on the forward strand.
TTATTAAATGATAAATATCTAATCTCAAAAGCATACTCAAATATTGGAGTTAGCTATTATTATAAATCAGAGTTTCAAACAGCAATTGATTATTATTTAAAATCTTTAAAGATATTAGAAGAGCTTAAAGATTCTTCAAATATTGCTATTCAAATGTCAAATCTTGGAGTTTTTTATCAAATGCAATCTCTGTATGACAAAGCTTTAGAAACCTTATTTAGAAGCCTCGATTTTATTCCAAAAAATTCATTCAAAACACGTGCAGACGCATATAATAATATTGCTGTAACTTACTCTTATACAGACAATCTTGATAAAGCTCTAGAATATTATAATGAATCTAAATTATTAAGTGAAAAGGTTGATGATTTTAGAGGAATTGCTACTTCTTATAACAATATGGCTGACATGTACAAAAGAATGTTTCAATTCGACAAAGCTATAGAAATGAGTAAAAAAGCAATTGAAGTATGTGAAAAAAACAATATTCCCACTGACAATTCATACTATTACAGGACTTTAGCAGTTGCTTTATTTGAAAACAAGGATTTTAATGAAGCTACAAAATATTTAGAAAAAAGTATTCAGATGTGTGATGAGCAAGGAAATAAAAAACTACTTGCCGATAATTACTTTTTAATGGCAGATATTTTCAGAATGAGTAAAAAATTTGAAAAAGCTACTGAATATATGTTTCTGTTCAAAGACTTAAACGACAGCGTTCAACAGCAAACATATTCTGAAAATATTGCTGAAATGGAAACAAAATATCAAACTGAAAAAAAGCAACAAGAAATTGAAATTTTAAATAAAGACAATTTAATTCAAGCTGAACGAATTAATAAACAAAAAGCGTTAATATTTACATTTATAGTAGTTTTTATAATAATTCTAATTTTCTCTGCTATAATTTTAAGGCTATACCGTCAGAAGAAAAAAGCGAATATTGAACTTAAATTGATGAACGCACAAATTACATCTCAAAAAGAAGAAATTGAAGCTCAACGTGATGAAATTGAACAGCAAAGAGATTATGTAACAAGCCAAAGAGATACAATTTCTTTACAAAAACAAGAACTTACAGATAGTATAAAATATGCAAAACGAATTCAAGAAGCACTTTTGCCTCAGAATGAGTTATTTGAAATACTTCTTAAAGAATATTTTATTTTATTTATGCCTCGAAATATCGTTAGTGGCGATTTCTTTTGGATAAAAGAGTATAACAATAAAGTAATTGTATCTGTTGCCGATTGTACCGGACATGGTGTTCCGGGAGCTTTTATGAGTATGCTTGGTATTGCTTTTCTAAACGAAATTGTTAATACTCAAAATATAACCTCTTCAGGAGAAATTTTAGATTTATTGCGAACAAATATTATTTTATCTCTTCATCAATCGAATAAAGAAGGTGATTCAAAAGATGGAATGGATATTTCAATGTGTATTATTGATAAAGTGAATAAAAAATTACAATTTTCTGGTGCAAATAATCCTCTTTACATTGTAAAAAGCTCAAAGCTTAATGCTTCAAATCCAAAGTTTCAAGAGATGGCTGTCGATTCGGTTACTGAGCTTGTCGAAGTAAAGGGAGACAAACAACCAATTGCTATTTATCCTGAAATGAAAAAATTTAGTTCAAATGAATTTTCATACGAAGACATAGATTCAATTTATTTATTCAGCGATGGATTTGCCGACCAATTTGGTGGTCCAAAAGGCAAAAAATTCATGTACAAGCAATTTAAAGAATTAATAATAAGCAACTCAACAAAAAGTATGAGTGAACAAAAATCAATTTTAAAATCGAAAATCGAAAACTGGATGTATGACGGTGGAATAAATTATGAACAAACCGATGACATTACTGTAATTGGAGTGAAATTATAAACTCATATAAGTCATGTTTTTAATTCTACTTTTGTAAATACCTTTAACGTCAAAAATTATTGCATTTTTATTTGTAATACTTTCAAAATAATCTTCTGTTAAACTAACATATTCAACATGATTTACTGCAACAATTACTGCATCGTAACTTCCTTTAATATCAGTTAATTCAAACCCATATTCATGTTTAAGATCAGTTGAAGAAGCATGAGGGTCAACAACATCAACCTGCACGCCATAAGTTTTTAATTCGCTAATTACATCTGCAACTCTCGAATTACGAATGTCGCTCACATTTTCTTTAAACGTAACGCCCATAACTAAAACTCTGGAATTTAAAACATTTTTTCCGGCTGCTATTATTTTCTTAACAGTTTGTTTTGCAACATAAAAGCCCATAGAATCGTTAACAAAACGACCAGAATTAATTACTTGCGAATGATATCTGAATTCACGAGCTTTAAAAGTAAGATAATATGGGTCAACGCCAATACAATGACCACCAACTAAGCCTGGATAGAATTTTAGAAAATTCCATTTTGTTCCGGCTGCTTCTAACACCTCGTAAGTATTAATACCCATTCGGTTAAAAATTATAGAAAGCTCATTCATTAATGCAATATTTACATCTCTTTGAGTGTTTTCAATAATTTTAGCAGACTCAGCAACTTTAATTGTTGAAGCTCTGTGAACACCAGCTTTTACTATTAATTCATAAACTTTAGCAACAGAATCTAATGCTTCAGAGTCATTTCCTGAAACAATCTTGGTTATTGTGCTAATTGTGTGCTCTTTATCTCCAGGATTAATTCTTTCAGGAGAATAACCTATTTTAAAATCAACTCCAAGTTTTAATCCTGAAATACTTTCCAAGATTGGCAAGCAATCATCTTCTGTACAACCCGGATAAACAGTTGATTCAAACACAACATAATCGCCTTTCTTTAAAACTTGAGCAACTATTTTTGTTGCACTAAGAAGTGGTTTTAAATCGGGTAAATTATGGCTGTCAATTGGAGTAGGAACTGCAACTATATGGAACGATGCTGCTCTTAAATCTTCTTGATTAGCAGTAAATAAAATATCACAATTGTCAAAATCGCTACTACATAATTCTTCACTTGGGTCAATTTTATTCTTCATTTTTTCAACTCTATCAGCTTTTATATCGAAGCCAATAACTGAAATCTTTTTTGCAAACTCTAATGCAATTGGTAATCCAACATATCCAAGACCTATAACAGATAGTTTTAGTTTTTTGTTTAATAATTCGTTGTACATATTTTTTAGTTTGATGTTTGACGTTTGAGGTTTGCGAGTTGTGAATGTTAAATTGTTAAATTGTTGCTACGCTGTAAAATCCTAAATTCTAATTGGTTTTATTTTTTTTACAGAAAGGATGATATTCATTTATTAATCCTACTTCTTTTGAATTTCGTATTTGATAAACGGTTTCGATAGAATTTCTAGCATCGTCCAAACCAAAACCATTTTTATTTATTATGTGATTATAGCTTTGTGTGTGCAAATCAGTAAATCCATCGCTAAATTCAAATTCATTACCATTTACTGATATTGACCTATATGTTCGCTGATTTTTTTCTTTAACATTTTGAGGTAAATCGTTAAAATCAATACTTAAAAACCAACGTACATTCGCTTTTTTTAGTTTTAAAAATCCTGCTGTTTTATGTTCACTTGAAATATTTACAACATTGCTTTCGATTCCTCCAAAAATCCACGATAACATATCAAAAAAATGAACACCAATATTAGTTGCAATTCCTCCCGATTTATGCGAATCGCCTTTCCATGAAAAATCGTACCAGTTTCCTCTGCTTGTAATGTAGGCAAGGTCAATGTCGTAAATTTTTCCTGATTTATCATTTTCAACTTCTTGCTTTAAAGCAATTATTGAAGGGTGAAGTCGTAATTGCAGAATAGTATAAACTTTTCGTCCGGTTTCTGATTCAATTCCTTTTAAAGCATCTATATTCCAAGGATTTAAGACTATAGGCTTTTCGCAAATTGCGTCTGCTCCTGCTCTTAAAGCAAATCGAATATGCGAGTCGTGAAGATAATTTGGCGAACAAATCGAAACATAATCAACTTTAGTTCCTGTTCGTTTTAGTTTTTCAATATGCCTGTCGAAACGTTCAATTTCAACAAAGAAATCAGCATTTGGAAAAAAGCCGTCTAAAAACCCTACGCTATCGAATTTATCAACTGCAGCCAAAAGATTATTTGCTGTATCTTTTATTGCTGTAACGTGTCGTTTTGCAATAAATCCGGCAACTCCTATTAATGCGAAATTTTTCATTGAGGTTTGAGGTATAAAGTTTGAGGTTTGAAGTTTGAGGTTTGAGGTTAAACTGCGTAGCAACTTCAAACTAAAAACTTAAAACTTCAAACAATTTAACAATATATCAATCTAACAACATTATTATTTTCTAACTTGTACTTCTGATTGCTTTCTGGACAAATTGCAATATTTTCATCATTGAAATGTAATCTGTGTCCAAATTCGCTCATCCAGCCTACATGCCTTGATGGATTGCCAACAACCAATGAAAATGGCTTAACATCTTTTGTAACAACTGCTCCTGCTCCTATAAAACAAAATTCGCCCAATGTAACTCCACAAACTATTGTTGAATTTGCACCAATTGAAGCACCTTTTTTTACTAGCGTTTTTTTGTATTCATCTTTGCGAATAATTGCACTTCGAGGATTAATTACATTTGTAAAAACCATTGATGGACCAAGAAAAACATCGTCTTCGCAAATAACTCCAGTGTAGATAGATACATTATTCTGCACTTTTACATTTTTGCCCAAAACAACTCCGGGCGAAACTACTACGTTTTGTCCCAGATTACAACCTTCACCAATTTTGCAATTTTGCATTACATGCGTAAAATGCCAGATTTTGCTGTTTTTTCCGATTTCACAGCCATCGTCAATTATTGCTGTTTCGTGTGAGTAATATTCTTTCATTGCTTTTATTAGGGGTTATGTGTTGTATAATATAAGATTATAGGGTATTTGGGTATAGGGTTATGTGTTATAGGTTATGGGTTATAGGGTTATAAGTTATAGGTTATGGGTTATAGGGTTATAAGTTATAGGGTTATGGGTTATAAGGAAGATGGTTGTATTATTTTTTTTAATTATTTTAAACTTTTATTTTTTACAATTATTTATTTTGTTCTTTTTGGGATTTTACAAAGTTTATAAATCCATTTAATGTAATTTTAGCATCTTCTATTAATGATAATCCTTTGTTATATATTTCATTATTAATATAACTCAAATCAAAACAAGAAATTAGATGATCTTTTAATTCATAAATTGATCCTCTTGAAATTCGATAAAATTGAATTCCTTCTTGATAATGATAACGT
>MEND01000082.1:15590-21833 GCA_001768975.1 Bacteroidetes bacterium GWA2_31_9
CTCCATGCTTCTAATGTTGTAAAGTCTTTTTGAGAATTATATTTAACATTTACATCTTCAACAACATTGTTGTTGTCGTTATTTATGGTATATTTTTTTGAATTTTCCATTTTTCAAATTTAGTAATTAATTTTGAGTGTATTAATGCCATATACCTTATAACAATTTTATCCCTTATACCCTCTTTTAAAAATTAGCTTATTCAAATTGCTTTAAAAACCTAACATCATTTTCAAACAACAACCTAATATCTTTAATTCCAAATTTAAGCATTGCTATACGCTCTACTCCCATTCCAAAAGCAAATCCTGTATATTTTTTACTGTCTATTCCCGATAATTCCAATACATTAGGGTCAACCATTCCACATCCCAGAATTTCTAACCAACCTGTGTATTTGCACAAATTACAGCCTTTTCCTTTGCAAGTACATGTAATATCAACTTCTGCTGATGGCTCTGTAAATGGAAAAAATGATGGACGAAGTCTGATTTCAGTATTTTCGCCAAACATTTCTTTAGCAAAATAAAGTAAAGTTTGTTTCAAGTCTGCAAACGAAACATTTTCATCAATATATAAACCTTCGACCTGATGAAAAATACAATGAGAACGTGCCGAAATTGCTTCGTTTCTGAAAACTCGCCCAGGTGAAATTGTTCTAATTGGAGGTTTTTGATTTTCCATAACTCTCACTTGAACTGATGATGTGTGAGTTCTTAAAAGAATATCGGGATTTTTTTCGATAAAAAATGTATCTTGCATATCACGTGCTGGATGATTTTCGGGAAAATTTAAAGCCGAAAAAACATGCCAATCATCTTCTATTTCGGGACCTTCAGAAATTGAAAAACCAATATGCGAAAATATCTCAACAATACGATTTTTTATGATATTTACCGGATGTCGGCTACCTAATTTGATTGAATTGCCTGGTAACGTAACATCAATTTGTTTACTTTCAGTATTCGATTTGTTTGTGCTAGTTATTAATTCATCAATTTTTTCCTGAATTTTATTTTTAAGATTGTTAATTGCTTGTCCAACAGACCTCTTTTGCTCATTAGGAACCGTTTTAAATTCTTCAAACAAATCGTTTAATATTCCATTTCTACCAATATATTTAATTCGTAAATTTTCAGACTCTTCCTTAGTATTTGCAACTAAATTAGAAATTTCGATAATATATTTTTCTATTTTTTCAATCATAATTCATGGTAGTTTATTTGTTTGAAAATGTGTTCAAGTTTTCAAGTGTTAATGTAAGCAATTTAACCATTTAGCAATGTAACATTCTAAAGTGTCAATTTATTTAACAATCTGTGCCGAGATAATTTTAATATCCTTAATAGGTCTGTCGTTTTTGTCTTTTTCAACAAGAGCTATTTTATCAACTATATCCATTCCTTCAATCACTTCCCCAAAAACGGTATAAGCTCCATCAAGGTGAGGTGCTCCACCATCTTTCATGTAAATTTCTTTTTGTTCGGCAGTAAATCCTCCAGCCTTAACTATTTCATCAAGTTCAGGTTTTAACTTAATATTCAACTGATTAACTAAATTCGTCAATTCTGTTTGATTTTTTGCTCTTTGTAAAGAGTCTATTTGCATTTTTAATTTCACATTCTCAGGTTTAGTAACATAAGCAACTAACAAATCATTCTTTCTTTGGTTTACAATATTTTGACTCATGCTATTTAATTGCTCAATTGTAAATTTATTTCCTTGAACAATATAAAACTGCGAACCTGACGATTCTCTTTTTGGATTTACATTATCACCTTGTCGAGCAGCAGCTAATGCACCTCGTTTATTAAATTTGGCTGAAACAATTTCTGCCGGAATGTTATAATTAGTTCCTCCATTGCCAAGCATTGCCCCAGGTTGAGCATTTTTTGACTGAGGATCACCAGTTTGAATCATAAAACTATTGATTACACGATGAAATAATAATCCATTATAAAATCCTTCATTTACTAATTTTATAAAGTTGGCTTTATGTAAAGGAGTTTCATCATAAAGTTTAATCTTTATATCACCCATATCTGTTTTCAATAAAACCTTTGTTTCTGTCGTCTGTGAAGCGACAAAGCCACTGTTAATTAATAAATTAATCAACATAAGCACTAAAATGTTTGTTTTAATATATCTTCTCATTTTTAATTAATTAGACCACAAATATTGAAATATTCATTTTTATTTTCTAATATTGTATGTTTATATTTGCAAAATAAACATTTATTTTAATAAAACTTGGTATGAAAAAAGGGAATATTTTAGTATTTATTACATTAGCTGTTTTTGTTTTAGTTCTGATGGTTAATAATTCATGTCGTAAGCCAAAAGACCCTAAAGCAGTAATTTATGTTGTCGATAGTGCTAACTATGCTGTTCAAGGAGCAACTATAAAAATTTATATCAATAAAAGCAATAATTATATTGATCCTGTTAATAAAACAGCTGAATTTATTGGAACTAGTGATGCTGGTGGAATGTTAGAATTCGAATCAGAATTTGAAGGAATTAGAGATGTGTTGGTTGAAAAAGCTGCTGATAGTTTAGTTTATTTTAAAAAAAGAACTGGAGAAGGATTTATTCGACTTGAAAAGGATAAAGTATATGATATGAGTGAAGAAGGTAGTCCAATTAAGATTCGCTAATTTTCAATTATTTTAATGTCTCAAAAGTTAATAATTATTTCTGCACCTTCTGGTGCCGGAAAAACTACAATAATTAAACACTTATTACAACATCCTGAATTCAAATTTGAATTTTCAATTTCGGCATGTAGTCGTGCTAAAAGAGAAAATGAAGTTAATGGGAAAGATTATTATTTCCTAACATCAGAAGATTTCAAACAACGAATTTCAAACAACGAATTTATTGAATGGGAAGAGGTTTACAAAGACCATTTTTATGGAACTCTCAAAATAGAAATCGACCGTATTTTCTTAAAAGGTAATAATGTATTGTTCGATGTTGATGTACAAGGAGGTGTTAACTTGAAACAAATATTTGGAGCAAAAGCATTATCAATTTTCATAATGCCACCATCGGTTACAGAGCTTGAAAAACGATTACGATTAAGGCATACCGATTCGGAAGAAAATATTCTGAAAAGAGTAGGAAAAGCCAAAGAAGAGCTACTTTTCTTTAATAAATTCGACAAAGTTGTAGTAAACGATAACCTTGCAAATGCAATAAAAGAAACCGAGAATGTTATTTCTGAATTTTTGAAATAATACTTTAAAACCAAACAAATTGAAGTTTGCAAACTTCAATTTAAAGTCTTCTAAAATATTACATTTTACATCTTTAAATATTACACTAAATTTGTGTTTCATAATAAAAAACAACACTGAACTGTTTTTATTCACTTTAATAGTGAATTTAATTGAAGTTTATCATATATTTGTAAAAAGAAATTTTTGTGGAAATTGAATTTGAAAAAGAATATTTGAGAGAGTTATATGAGGTTGGAAAAACAAGCAATAAAAAGTATCGCTTCCAACCATCAGTAACGAAGCAATTTAAAAACACGATTGATAAATTGCGAAATGCAAATAGAGTTGAGGATTTATTTCCGTTTAAAAGTTTAAACTATGAAAAACTAATAGGTGATAAAGCTGGCTTAGAATCTGTACGAGTAAACCAACAATATAGAATTGAATTTTATCGCAAATTTGAAGGAGAAGAGCCTCACATTATAACTATTTGTTCGATAGTTGAATTGAGTAATCATTATAATTAAAATCTGAATTATGACAACGAAAAACTTGATACCATTTGAGGCTACCCATCCTGGAACTGTGCTTTTAGATGAAATAAGTGCTAGAAATATTTCTCAAAAAGACCTTGCATATGAGTTGGGGGTTTTGCCGACATTTTTGAATGAAATATTAAAAGGTAAAAGAGCAATTACTGCCGATTTTGCTATCTTACTTGAAAAATCATTAGGTATTTCTGCTGATTATTGGATGAGATTTCAAAGCCAATATGATATTGACAAAGCAAAGTTAAAAGAAAAAAATATCCACAAAATTGAATTAATAGAAACATGGAATATAATAAAAGAGTATATTCCTGTGAATCAATTAAAAAAGCTAGGATACCTTATTGGTTCTCTTGAAGAGAATATATTAAAAATAAAGGATATATATAAAGTAGAAACTATTGATAATTTGGTTAATACTGTTGCTGAGCATAGAATACTTTCATTTTATCGAAAATCTGATAAACTACAGATTAATCAAACAAATATGTTGGCATGGAGCAAAATTGCCGAATTTGAGGCAGATAAAATAGAAGTTTCAAAATTTGACACAACCAAATTAGAGCAATTAAAAAAAGATTTGCAAATTGTATTTTTTGAAAATATTGATGTGAAGAGCAAAACAAAAAAACTACTTGAAAATAATGGCATTAAATTAGTTTATCTTGATAAATTTGATAAAACCCCAATAGATGGATTTTCGTTTTGGAGTGGCAATAATCCTGCTATTGCATTATCGGTAAGACATAAAAGAATTGACAATTACGCTTTTACAATCTTACATGAAATCGGACATATTGTACTTCATTTACAAACAGATAAGGAAAAGTGCTTTGTTGATATTGTTGGTTCTAAAGATAAAGATACTTATGAATTGCAAGCTGATGAATATGCTCAAAAGTCTTTAATTTCTGATTCGCAATGGAATGAATTAGTAAACTATTATACTCCATTAAATGACGACAAAATTTTTGATTTTGGGAAAAAATATAAAATTAATCCTGCAATTATTTTGGGGCGTGCATGTTGGGAAATAAATTATTATGCAATAAAGTCAAAAGTTGAAAAAACATTGAACTAAAAAAAATTCACAAAACACACACGCAATTTAACTAATTAGAGTTTGTCCATAATGTCCGATTTACTCATAATTATTTTATTTTAAAGGCATTACTCATAATAGTTTGTTTTTTTATAGGTATTCGTGAGATCGCTTCGCTAAGTTCGTGAGCTCACTTCGTTCGGTTCTTCGTTATTCTCGACCTTCAAATCAGTCATGTACTTTAGTACACTCCTGATTTTCAGTTCATCGAAACCTCGAACTCGAACATTACTCACAATATTTATTATTTTAAAGGTGTTCGTGAGACCTCTTCGCTTAGTTCTGTTTCAAACTCTTGACTTTATGGACAGACACTAATTACAATAATTTCAACATAGGAGTTCAAATAAGTTATGTTTTTGATTTATATACAAAAAAAACTAAAGAGTAAACCATTTTTAAAAACTTGATTATTCTAGTTAATATATGTTAATCATAAAGTACATTATACATTTATCCTTATTTTTGTTCTTAAATTCTGTGAATAAGAAAACACAGTGTTTCTTTAGAAAAGTTCAAGAATGAGGCTTTCGCCGTTTTGAAAACAAGGAGTTTACAAATGTAAATGACTGTTTTCAAAACCAGAGTAACGAAATTATTGGAGTTTTCTAAGAGACACTAAATACTTAATTTAATGAAAACAATCTTATATATAATATTTTTAACTGCTTTTAGCTTTATTTGGAGTGATTTGTTTGCACAAGAAGCAGACAGTCTTGATTTACTTTCAGATGATTCAGTCCAAATTGAGCAAGAACTTCTTCCTAGTAAAATGTTACTAACTAAAAGACTCTTATGGGGAAAACGTGGATTTATGAGATATACTGGCATAATGCCCCTTAATGCCGAAAATCGAGAAAAGGAAATGAAAATACGCAGAATGATGCTCATATCGCATCAAGCAATTGGCTCATTAACTATGCTTTCAATGATTGGAACAGGAATTACCGGACAAATGCTTTATAATGGAAAAATCAACAAATTTACACATCACGCATTTGCAGAAGCTACAAATATCGGATATAGTATAGTTGCCCTTGAAGCACTCTTTAGCCCACCTGCATTAATCTCAAAACGAAATAAAAAATGGAGCAATGTCGATTGGCATAAAATGTTTGCAATTATTCACTTTACAGGAATGGTTACAACTAATGTTTTAAGCGAACAAGCAGAAGAAGGTGGGGTTAAGTGGAAAAATGCACATAGGGCATCTGCAATAATTACAGGAGTAGCATTCACAGCGGCAATTGTTTCAATTAAATTTTAATCCAATGCCAAAATATTATATTCTTATTTTAGCAATTATTATATTATTTTCTTCATTTACAACTCCCAAAAAACTAGCTTGTGATAAAAACAAGTCACAGCTTTC
>MEND01000082.1:21859-26019 GCA_001768975.1 Bacteroidetes bacterium GWA2_31_9
TAGTCATGCAATGGAAGTTTTAGAGGTTTTAAAATTTCCAAGAGTTACCTTTTTAAGTACTTCTATTAAAGAAATTGACTCAAAACTTGAAATAACTGGAAATTTGACTTTCCATGGAGTTAAAAAGGAAATTTCGTTTGAAGCAAATCGTGAAAATACAAAAGAAGAAATTATTATTACTGGTACTTTCCCTGTAAAATTAACCGATTATAATATCGAACGACCATCTCTTTTAATGGTTCCTGTTGAAGATGAAATGAAAATAAGTTTTAATATTCTTTTTCAAAATTCATAAATAAAAGGTTGAATTACTGCTCTTTAGCTAATTACCCATCTATATTATATTTTATTTCCACATTAAATTGTTAAAAACCTTTTTAGTCTTGGTTTAAATCATTTTTATTTTCAATTACATTTATTCGATTTAAAAAATAAGTGTTTTGAAAAAGTATTTATCAATTTTTGCATTAGTAATTGTAATTTCAATTACTACATATTCAATTTTTAATTTAGAATCTTGTAATAATCATCAAGAAGAAATCTTAAACTATTCCGATACAAGTATTACAGAGCCAGTTAAAGTCCTACTATACGGTGTTAATATTGATTCATTTGATATTATCGAAGGAAAAATTAAAAATAACCAAAACATCACATCTTTATTATCAAGTTATAATATACCCCGAAAAATAATTGATGAAATTGTAATTAGCTCTGATACTGTTTTTGATTTTCGTAAAATCAGAGCTGGTAATAAATTCGTTCTATTTCACTCAAAAGACAGTATTCCAAAAACAAAGTATTTTGTATATGAACACAATGCAATAGAATTTGTTTTATTCGACCTAAACGATACTATTGTAATTAAAAAACTTGAAAAAGAAGTTAAAGTTAAACAAACTGAGGCTTGTGGAATAATAAATTCTTCTTTATGGAACTCAATGTATGACAAAAAAATTAATCCTGTTGTTGCCATTGAGCTGTCTGAAATATTTGCTTGGACAATAGACTTTTTCGGACTTCAAAAAGGTGACAATTTCAAAATAATTTTCGACGAACAATATGTCGATAGTGCTTCAATTGGAATTAGTAAAATTCATGCTGCTTACTTTTATCACATGAATAAAGATTATTTTGCTATTCCATTTATTCAGGATAGTATTGAAACATACTACGATGAAAATGGCAAAAACCTAAAAAAAGCTTTTCTTAAAGCACCTTTAAAATATTCTCGAATAAGTTCACGCTTTTCAAACAGTAGGTTACATCCTGTTTTAAAAATACGACGACCTCATCATGGAGTTGATTATGCTGCACCTGTTGGCACTCCGGTAGTAGCAATTGGAGCAGGAAAAGTTATTGATACCGGATATAAAGGTGGTGCTGGAAATATGGTTAAAATTAAACATAACAGCACTTATACAACCTCATATATGCACTTGTCAAAGTACGGAAAAGGTATTAAAAAAGGAGTTCATGTTGCTCAAGGAGAAATTATTGGATATGTAGGAAGTACAGGTTTATCATCAGGTCCACATCTTGATTTTAGAGTTTATAAGAATGGCTCACCAACTGATCCTTTAAAAATGGAATCGCCACCAGCAGAGCCTGTTAGTAAAGCAAATATGACTCAATTTGCCTTGTTAAAGGATTCACTTGTGAATATGTTGAACAAAATCAAAATTAAATAGGTTTATTCACTGTGTTTTTAATAATCCTTGGCAAATGTTCTCAATAACTTTCGGAAAATATTCTTGCTCCAATAAATGTATTTTTTTTGCAACATCCTCTGCTGTATCCCTTTCTGAAACAACACATTTAGCTTGAAAAATTATTTTTCCTTCATCATACTTTTCATTAACATAATGAATTGTAATTCCAGTTTCCGATTCCTTATTAATAACTACAGCTTTATGAACATTTTCGCCATACATCCCTTTTCCGCCGTACTTTGGAAGTAAAGCTGGATGTATATTTATTATTCTTTCCTTAAAATTAGCAATTAAATTTTCGGGTATTAGCAGTAAAAATCCGGCTAGAACAATTAAAGAAATATTGTGACTCTTTAATAATTCAATAACTAAATTTGAATTACTAAATTCATTTTTTGAAAACACATAACATGGTATCTTCAGCAATTTAGCTCTTTCAATTACGTATGCACTTTTATTATTTGTAATTATTAAATCTACTGAAATATGTTTTGAATCATAAAAATATTCTACTATTCTTTGAGCATTAGATCCGTTGCCAGAAGCAAAAACTGCAATTTTTATCATAAAACTTATCTGGTTTGAAATTTCAATTGTTCAAAAGTATTAAAAAAAGTATTGTAGCATTGATAAAAAAAGCCATTGAGAAAAAAATTTTTTTATTAGCTTTGATTTTTATTTCTTTGTACACTTAAATACAAAGGAAAAATTAATTATTAACTAAAATTTTAAATTTATGTCAGACGTAGCATCAAGAGTAAAAGCTATTATTGTTGATAAACTTGGAGTAGATGAAAATGAAGTAACACCAGAAGCAAGTTTCACTAACGATTTGGGTGCAGATTCATTAGATACTGTTGAATTAATTATGGAATTCGAAAAAGAATTCAATATTGCAATTCCAGACGATCAAGCTGAAAAAATTGGCACTGTAGGCGATGCAGTTAGCTATATTAAAGAAAACGCAAAATAATTTTCAAAAACTAATACTTACTATATGGAATTAAAACGAGTAGTTGTTACTGGTTTAGGTGCAGTTACCCCTTTGGGGAATAATGTAAATGATTTTTGGACTAACCTTGTTAAAGGGGTTAGTGGCAGTGACCTCATTACTCGTTTTGATACCAGTAAGTTTAAAACAAAATTTGCCTGCGAGGTAAAAAATTACGATCCTAGTATTGCAATTCCTGATCGTAAAGATGTTCGAAGGTTAGACCGTTATGCTCAGTTTGCGTTATCTGCCTCTTATGAAGCAGTAATTGATTCTGGAATTGACGATGAAAACATTAATAAAGACAGAGTTGGTGTTGTTTGGGCTTCTGGTATTGGTGGAATTGATACATTTTTGGAAGAAGTACGCTCGTACGTTCAAGGAGAAGGAACTCCAAGATTTAATCCTTTCTTTATTCCAAAAATGATTTCTGATATTGCTGCCGGTCATATTTCTATTAGATATGGTTTTAGAGGACCAAATTATGCAACAGTTTCTGCTTGTGCTTCTTCAACTAATGCAATTATTGATTCGTTTTGGTTAATCAGATATGGAAAAGCTGATATTATGGTTTCTGGTGGTTCAGAATCTGCAATAAATGAAGCTGGAATTGGTGGATTTAATGCAATGCAAGCTCTATCAACAAACAACGATGAATACAAATCTGCATCTCGTCCATTTTGTAAAACCAGAGACGGTTTTGTTATGGGTGAAGGAGGATGTGCAATTATTCTTGAAGAGTATGAACATGCTGTAAAGCGTGGAGCAAAAATTTATGCAGAAATCGTTGGTGGAGGTATGTCGGCAGATGCACATCATTTAACGGCACCACATCCCGAAGGTTTAGGAGCAATAAATGTAATGAAAAATACATTAAGTGACGCAAACTTAAAACCAGAAGATTTAGATTATGTGAATGTACATGGAACTGCTACTCCACTTGGAGATATTGCTGAAACAAAAGCAATAAAAACAGTTTTTGGAAGTCATGCATATAACCTAAACATTAGTTCAACAAAATCAATGACAGGTCACTTGCTTGGTGCAGCAGGAGCAATAGAATCGTTAGCATCAATACTTGCTGTAAAAAACAATATAGTACCTCCAACAATTAACTTTAAAGAAGAAGATCCAGATTTAGATTATAAATTAAATCTTACTTTCCATAAAGCTCAAGAAAGAGAAGTTAGAGCAGCATTAAGCAATACTTTCGGCTTCGGGGGACATAATTCATCAGTAATTTTCAAGAAATTTACTAATTAAAATTGGTCAGAATATTTCTGTCGTTTAATTTATCAGAATCCGATAAGGACTTCTATAAATTTTTATTGACTAATCTGAAAATTCGACCAAAAAATCTTTCTATTTACAAAGCAGCTTTTACACATAAGTCATACCCAAAAAGTTTAACAGACGACGACTCCAATAACGAACGTCTTGAGTTTTTAGGAGATGCT
>MEND01000082.1:26028-26495 GCA_001768975.1 Bacteroidetes bacterium GWA2_31_9
AATATATAAAATTTTCATTTCCAGAAAAACAACCTAAACACTTTTTTGGGAATGTTTTAGAAGCTTTAATCGGAGCAATGTATGTTGACAAGGGCTATAAAAGAACCAAATTCTTTATCCTGAATCAAATTGTTAAGAAATTTTTTGATATTGAAAAGTTAGAATACATTGACGATAATTATAAAAGCCAGTTGTTAGAATTATGCCAGAAACAAAAATTTACGTTAGTATTTGAAACTACAGAAAACAAACAAGATAATAGAATAATTTCTTTTACATCTAAAGCTATAATTGACAATATATTTCAAGGAGAGGGTATTGGTAATTCTAAAAAAGAAGCAGAACAAAATGCAGCTTTAATAGCTTTGCAAAACTTAATGTAAAATTAACACTACTAACCGACTAAAATTTTAATTTTCTTGGAACTATTTAATAGTTAAACCTCTACGAGGTAATTTGGGATTTTG
>MEND01000083.1 GCA_001768975.1 Bacteroidetes bacterium GWA2_31_9
ATTTATGAATATTCACATATTATGGAACGAATATTTATTTATATTTATCGCTATTTAGTTCACCCCACCCTAAAGGGATTAAGGTTGGTGGTCTTGTTATTTTCTACCAATATTACGTTCCTAAAAGGAACTTGTTTGGCAAGACTGTATTTGGTTAAATTTCAGCACAATAATACAATATTGTAAATTTTTTTTGGCTTAAGTTAACGCCAATGCGAATTTACTTCTGGATACGAAATAAAATATTGATTTTGAAGAATATATTTCATCCCTGTTTTTTGCGTGAAACATTTTTTTGCTTAAAATCAGATATTTATAATGATTAGGATGGGGCTTAAAAACAAAAAAGAAAGTACAAATTTAATTATACTTTCTCTTCTAACTTATGAATTGTAATTAATCAATTTTCAACTCATTTTGTTTAACTAAACTAATTTTGAACTATTTACTTCATTTTCTGCTCTTAACCAATCATCATGATGGTATCCATCGGTGAAGCCTCTTTCGGCATAAATTTCATAAGCTTTTTCACGAATAATATTATCGTTACATGGCTCAGAAAGACATAACTGTGCATCATTTGCTAATGTTTTGGGACTCTTTACAATTGTTTCTTTTCTAGTCTTTTTCATTTCGTATAATTTTAATTTAAGATATTTAATTTCTTCGTTGTAAAGGTGAGCTAATTGAAATGATTAAATGTTACATAACTTTTGTATTTAGTTGTAAAATTCACACATTGTGAGGAATAGATATTCGTTAATATTAATGAACATGAAGATATTAATTGGCAATAAGCAAAAAAGCAATTGGCAAACTCATGAACCCCCTAACGCTTAATTACAAATTTTTCTTTATATAAAAACATTCGGTGCAAATATCTGAATTGCAATCACAACGCCAACTATAACAGCGATACCGAGACATATCCCGATTACCATATTTTTATATCTTTTTGCTTCTACTTTTGAATCAATTATTCTAAAAATATTGAATAATGAATATATTATTTTTCTGAATTGTGTATCACTCTTAACCACATAGTCGCATGCTCCATGACGATATGATTTTAATGCAATTTCAATATTATCATCTCCAGTAAGCATTATTACATAAGTTTCGTTATTTTCTTTTTTCATCAAGTCGAGAACTTTAATACCGTCCATTGCATCAGTATATCTACTATCGAGGTGATAATCAAGTATGACTATTTGAGGCTTTATGATTTCAAATTTATCCATACAAGTTTCGCCTGTTATAAATGAATGTAACTTAATTGGCATGTTTAAGAATGCTGTTTCTATATCAGTTTTTAGTGCAAGGGCAAAAGTTTTATTGTCTTCAACAATAAAAATATCGATTTGTTTTTTTAGGGTCATGATTTTATGTTTTATAAGTTATTAAATTATAGGCTTTTATAATGTGTTTTCTTTATATTTCTGAAGTTCGCGTTTATATTTTGCTGCATCACTTTTTGCTCTCATTATTTTAACAAAATTGAGTAACGAGAAAGTAATTTTTCGGAATTGTGAATCGCTTTTTACCACGTAGTCGGAAGCTCCATGCTGAAAAGATTTTATTGCAATATTTATATCGTCTTCGTGTGTAAGCATAATTACAAATGCTTCACTTTTTTCTTTAATTATCCAGTCTAAAACTTTTATTCCGTCGATAGCATCGGGATATTTATTATTCAAATGATAATCTAGTATAACAACTTGTGGATTTTCCCACTTAAATTTTTCGATACAGGTTTCACCTGTTTCAAATAAAAGAATTTTAATATTCATGTTTACAAAAGCTCTTTCAATGTCGATTTTTAGTGCTAATGCAAAGGTTTTATTGTCCTCGACAATAAAAATGGTTATTTGTTTTTTTACGAGCATAATTATAATTGTTATTGGTTGTTAGGTTATTAGTTTGATAGTTATAATATTCACAAATTATACAACTTCGACAATAAACAGATTTCCTATAATTTATTAAATAAAAGTAGATTCTATTTTATACATGAATTTGTAAGTGAAAGAACTGCAATAATTGCAATTATCTGAATTACTAAGAAATACAAAAGAGTTCTGTTTACATTTTTAAATCTATTTACTTCACTATTGGCTCTCATAATATTAAAAAGTTTCATTAGTGAGTTATTAATCTTCATAAACTGTGATTCATTCTTTACAATATAGTCGTATGCACCATATTTGAATGATTTTATTGCAACTTCAATATTATCCTCATTGGTTAGTAAGATAATATTAGTTTCAGGACATTCTTTTAATATCCATTCCATAATTTTTAGACCATTTGCGGCTTCAGATATTTTACTGTTTAGCAAATAATCAAGAATAACTATTTTAGGATTTATTATATTTAATTTATTCATACATGCTTCGCCGGTTTCAAACGAGTGTATAGTAATTTGAGTGTTTAAAAAAGCTGTTTCTATACTCGATTTTAAAGCCAACAGGTATGTTTTATTGTCATCAACAATAAAAATATGGATATGTTTTTTTTTGAATAACATTTGTTTATGAATTAATGGTTATAAATAAAATTGTTTTTCTATTTCTATTTCTTCAATTGCTTGTTTGCATATAGAGTTAAGTTTTAGATTAAGCTCTACAATCTTATCAATATCAGAAGTTTTTTTTGCAAAGTCTTCCATTTGTCGCAAAATGGCTGTTAGAGACGAAATACCCATTATCGAAACAGTTGATTTCATTGAGTGTGTATAAATTTTAATACTTGCATAATCAACATTTTCTACCGCTATGTTTACCGATTTTAGTTCTTCCGGAACTTGCGATAGGAACATATCAATAATGTCTTTTATTAAATGTTTTTTACCACCTGTCATTTCTTTTAAATACTCAAGGTTGCAAACATTTTCGTTTTTTGGTTCAAAATCTATTGTTATCATTTTTTCAAGTTTTAATTATGAGGATTGTTTGTTGTTTGTTGTTTGTTGTTTGTTGTTTTTGTCGTTAGTTTGAAGTTTAACTTCGTTGAGCTCGCAAGCTCGGTTGAAGTTAGCTACGCAGTTCATTCCTTCATTCCTTCATTTTTTCATTTTTTCATTCTAAATTCCTAAATTCCCAAATTCTAATTTTTATGCGTTAATTCGTACATTTTTTCAAATAATAGGTTAGCATTTATTGGCTTTGAAATATATTCGTTCATTCCCATACTCAGGCATTTTTCTCTTTCTCCTGACATTGCGTGTGCGGTCATAGCAATAATTGGAATATTATTTTTTAAATTTTTTCGGATTGAAATAGCTGCTTCGTAGCCGTTCATAACAGGCATTTCCATATCCATCAGTATAATGTCAAAATTGTTTGAAAGTAAAGATGAGTCGCTACTTTCGTTAAGCTTTTCAATTGCAATGCTTCCATTTTCGGCAGTTTCCGATTTTAAATTATTTTCTGAAAAAAGGCTTAATATCAATTTTGTATTCAATGGATTATCTTCGACAAGTAATATTTTTAATTTGCTCAATTCAGTCATATTAAAGTTTTGTGAAATTTCTTCAGGTGTAACTGAGCTTTGTGTTGATTTTTTGTACGGAATAGAAAATTTAAATACCGAACCAACTTTTAATTCGCTTGTAACCGAAAGAGTTCCGCCTTGTAATTCGACCAATTTTTTTGCAATACTTAAACCAAGTCCGCTACCACCGTATTTTCGTGTAGTATGTGATTCGGCCTGCTGAAATCTTTCAAAAATCTGTACAAGTTTATCTTTTGAAATTCCTATTCCTGTGTCGGTTACAGAAATTTGCATAAAAGTAATATCGCTCTCAGTTTTAAGTACTTCGGCATTCACATGTACGCTACCTGTTTTTGTGAATTTTATTGCATTCCCAACTAAGTTTATAATTATTTGACAAAATCGTGTGTGGTCGCCCAGCAATACTTCCGGAATAGAATTATTGTAGCTGAATATTAAATCAATATTTTTCTCATTTGCTTTTCCCATCAGCATTATATTGATAGATTTAAAAGTATCTTTTATACTGAAATTATTTTCTTCAAAAGTCATCATTCCAGCTTCAATTTTCGATATATCTAAAATGTCGTTAATGATAGTCAAAAGGCTTTCGCCAGCTGATTTTATGGTATTTACAAAATCTTTTTCTTGTTCGCCCATTTGTCGTCGAGTTAGCAAGTCCGAAAAACCAATAATTGCATTCAGTGGAGTACGAATTTCGTGGCTCATATTGGCTAAAAAAGCTTCTTTTAATTGATTTGCCTCTTCTGCTTTTTTTGTAGCAAGCTCGGCATTTCTTTTTGCTTCAATTAGTTCGTTTTCAAATATTTTTTGAACAGTAATATCTCTTGCAACCAAAACAACTCCAAGTATATTTTCCAAACCATCAGTGTAAACTGAACCGCTATATAAAACTTCGGTTAATTTCCCATCTTTATTTTGCATTGTAAGAGGATAGTTAGAAATAAATCCGCTATAAAAAACTTGCTGATAAAGTTCTTGTGCTTTTTGTGGGTCGGTAAAATAATTGAAAAAATCGCTACCAATAAGGTTTTCACTTTCAATTCCTGTAATTTTTTCAGTTGCATTATTCAAATCGGTTATTTTACCTTCAGCATTAATAGTTATTAATGGATTTTGACTAGCCTCAATAAGCCTTCTAGCGTATTGTGATGCTATTTTTTCAGCATGTGATTTTGTTTGCTGTAATTGTTCTCTAAAAATTTTATCTTTTCTGATATCTCTGTATATAATAAGCGAAAACAATAGTCCTAAAACCAATCCAATAATGCCTAACCAACTCGATATATAGCTTATTTTAGAAGAAGTTTCTGTTGTATTTAGGTTAATTATTTTGATTCTTTCAACAAGCTCTTTTTCTTCCATTCGGTTTAAAAGTGAGAAAATATGATTTGTTACAAGATATTCTCGTTGTGTAATATCTATTTCTTTAGATAATAATTTGTCTTGCATTATTTTTTCTTCGAGATGGGCTTGTGCTATAATTTTTTGGATATTTATTTGAATTGAGTCGGGCGAAAGTGCTTGTTCTTCTTCAACTTCAATTTCGGCTATTGATTCTTTATTTTTCTTTGAAGAAAATAGTTTTGAGAAAAAAGATTTTTCAGGAGTTTTTGTATGAATGGCTTTAATCTTTACATGAGTTTTGTTAACCTTTACCTTTTTAACTAGTTGTAAAAGAACATCTCGGGAGCTATCGCCGGTTTTTAGTGCAATAAATTCGCTAAATAAAACTATTCGTGATAAAATAAGTTCTCTTAAAGTATCAATTTGAGCTACAAATTGAATATTTGCGTTAGCTTGTTCGGGACTTATTATTTTGTTTTCGGTAGTTAAAAGAATTAAGGTATCGAGGCTTGAATTTAAAGCGACAATATATTTTTCATAATTTATTAAGTATTTCAATTCATTTTTTATTGTATAAGCTTTTACATTTGCTTCTGCGGCATAAATACTACCCGAAATTTCTTTTAATTTTATAAGTTTAATGTTTGGTTTTAGAATAGACGAAACTGTTTCTGATAATTCGGAAAGTTGATGATGAATCATTTTAACCGTAATGAAAAATAGAAAAGCAATTATCCCCAGTCCAAACACTACTTTTAAAACAATAGCTCTGGTATTGCGAAGATTAATTTTATCAATATTAATCGGATTCTGAATGCTTTTAATTTTTGACATTTATAAAAATTTAATTATTTTCTTTCACCGCTAAGACGCAGAGACGCAATGTATTGATATATCTTTGCGACTTAGTTTCTTTTCAGTTTTATTATTTTGTTTTCAAGACTTTACAAATTATTAATGAATAGCAAATCCAATTGTTGAAATACCACTTGATAAGTCAAGGAATGCACCAACTTTATTATTTATATGATATTCAGCTCCAATATGTAAATCCATAAATAGTGGAGGGGCATTATTGTAATAGTTTTTATCGCCAGAATAATCGCTATCCCAAGATGAAAAAACTAAAGCAAAACCAACAGAACTAGCCAAATAAAAATCCCATTTTGAACTAGCTTTAAGCAATTTGTCAAAATAATATGCTCCTTTAACTCCCATAGGAATAACCATTTCGTGATAATTATAATATCTGTATGGATAATTATGATTTCCCCAATAGTAGCTGTTTTTATATGTGTAAACATTTAGAAATGGGGCTAATGTGAAATTTTTTGCAACATTAAGTTCATAGTCGATATGAAACACAGGTAACGACCTTCCTACATAATTATAGTATCCATAATATCCGCCTATTCCTAAGCCAAGGTTTAATGTTTTTCCATACTTTTCGCCAGTGCTTGATTCTTGAGCCGAAATATTAAAATTTATTAATGAGCTGTATAATAGCAAGATAATAATTAATTTTTTCACGATAATTGAATTTAGTTTGTGAATATATTTTCACTTGTCAAAGTTGAGACTATTAGTGATTGAAAATGTTATGAAATTTTGGGTATTAGTTACATCTTTCACACATTGAAGAAGAGGTTGACCTACCCCCAGCCCCTTCCAAAGGAAGGGGAGTAAGGAGTTTGAAGTTTGTTTATAAGTTGATGGGTTGATAAGTTGAAAAGTTTATTGAGCAATTTCAAAATTTAAGGTTATTCGCCATTTTAAGTGAAAACAGCATTAGTTTTAATATTTTCTTTTACTTTTTTTATCGAAAAAAAGTAACAAAAAACTTTTAATTGCAAGAACTCACACCGTCTGCGACTTCGCTCAAACAGCTTGCAATTTATAAGGAATTATTATTACGCTTCGCTGAGCTTTAAAAAACTGTATAACATTTTTGTAAGTTTTCATCTTTTATATTGTATGGTTGTTCGTTATTTCTCACTAATTTTGTCGAATAACTAAATTTAATAATGAGACTACTCTGAAAAGTCTTTTTTTTCCAACAAATCACAAAACCAAAAAACCTCGCCACTGCCGAAATGAGGTGTTTTTCACCTCATTGAAATTGAAGAAGCAAAAAATATGTCAGTTAAAACACCTGACATAGGCTGGGAGGCAAAATTATTTTTTATAAGAATTATAATGCGTTTGCCCTAGTTGTAATCTAAATAAATTTGGATTTTTTATAAAAAAGAATTAATTTTATTAAAAAATATTCTGAAATGAAAAATATCTCATTATCTGAAAAAGAGTATAATAACTTACAACAAACTATTGCAGAGTTGCAACAAAAATTATCTATGTTTCAGGATAAATCATTTATGGAAAAAATAAATGTTGTTTATCAATATATAAGCTTGGGCAAACCAATAGCAATTAACGAAAATTCGCTATCAATTAAGAGAGGTTCGGCAAAACATATAATTAGTTATATTGCTGACGATTTTAATGCTCCTTTAGATGACTTTAAAGACTATATGTAACATGAAAATTTTACTTGATACACATATTTTGCTTTGGCACTTAACAGATAATCCCAAGTTAGATAAAACCATAAGTGAACAAATTGAAAATCCCGAAAATCTATTGTTTCTCAGCATGGCAAGTTTATAGGAAATAGCTATTAAAACAAGTATCGGTAAGCTTAAATTAGACAAGTCAATCGAAAATATTTTACCAAAAGAAATTTTTATCCTCGACATTAAGATACCACATATTTCAATTGTAAAAAACTTGCCATTTCACCACAAAGACCCATTTGATAGAATTATTATTTCACAAGCAATTGCCGAAGGTTTAACAATTATTTTTGATGACCAGAATTTTAAATTATACGACATCAAATTATTATAAATGGCTTGAATGATTAGTTATTGCGTTCAGTTTGTTACAAAAAAATGAAAGCGAAAAATAAAAATCATTATCGAGAAAACTGAAAAAGGCTTTTCTGCATATTCAGAAAAATATTCAATTTTTACAACAGGAAAGACAATAACAGAGTTGCAAAATAATGCATTAGAAGCAACTCATACCGATTATAATTCATTTGACCGATAAATTCATTACATTATTTCTCAGTCAATGAATTTATATCGGCATTAACCATTGTAAAATTCCAAATACTTTGCAAGTCATTTGGAATTACAACTTGTATCAAATGTATTTTGAAGAACAAAAAGACCCTATAAAATTGAAATGTTAAAATTTGAGTTCAGGGCAAACGAATCTTAATTTTACAAAAAAATAATTTATTATTATTTGTCTGGAAAACAGCTACTAACACGTAAATAGATTCCTCAGGTGAGTTTACACTGAATGAAATGAATGTGTTCGGAATGACACTTGCAGACTGTCATTCTGAATCAAACGCAGTGATGAGGAATCTTAAAATAAATCAATTAAATTTAAACCTAAAATAGATGCGTTTGCTCTGATAGAACTACTAAAAAGATAATTATTCAATAGGTTTTATTAATATGAATCTGTCAGGTGAAAAACAACTGACAGTGGCATATAGTCTTTTTTCCTTTTTTTTTATGTAATATATTTTTTAAATTTGATTTTTATCAATTTGAGAGTTATTATTAATTCTGAAATAAACATAACTAGTTACGTTTATTTTTTATTTTTGGACAATAATCGTGACAAGTCACGATTATTGAGATGTTAGCGGTTATTTTATGGCGACATAGCAAACTGCGAGCGGGGTAGCCGAAAACCGACACAAGAGTAGGCGACATAAACTAAGTTAAAATGACAACAAGAAAAATCACATGGTTTTTGACAATTTCATTATTCCTATTCTGTACAAATACTTTTTCGCAGACAAAATATACAGGTTATTTTTGTACTGGTCCAAATGAATTACGACCTTTCAAATATACAAGAGAGTATAAAAAAGAAGGTAATGATGTATTCATTACTCTCTATAAAATTTATTCCGAGACGGAAGGTTATTACCTCAATATTACCGCCACACATTACAAATCTGAACAGAAAATAGTTGTAAGTATAGACGACATAACAGTTAAATCAGGTGGACATATAAGTACAAGTCAAATATCGGCAAGCCAAGTTGATTTTTATAGCAATGGCAATGTAAATAAAATGTTTGGATGGGCAGGAGAATTCAAAAAAATGTATGATGCTCAAGATGTCCTTCCAAATGATTTTGCACTAAAATTTGTAAGCACAAAATTTGAAAATGTAAAAGTTGTACACATTGTCAAAGACGAACAATTGAATTCAACAAAATGGTATATTCTTGACGAAAAAAATTAAACTATGAAAATCAAACCGAAAAAAATCTTATTTATCAAACTTGGCTCTGGTGGGCAGTTTGAAAAGGACTGCATAGAAAAAAATCAAATGCTCCGACTAAGTTATCGTTCCGTTGACCATGACATCTGTTCAAAAGGAAATTGGCAAGCAGTTTATGACCATTTCGTAAATATTGAAAAAACAAAACCATTTGTTGCAACAAGTCACACAAATCAAATCAGACAATTTTACGAAGAGAGCAGCGAAACACTTTGGCTGACATTTTATGCAAATAAACTTTGGTGGTGTTTCTCTAAGCCCGACATTACTCTGCTTCCCGACAAAACAAAAACTCGCACAGTAATTGGCAAATGGTCGGACAAAGACATAAATGGTAAAACCCTCACAGCGGACAACATTAGCGGTAAGTTACTCAAGACACAAGGTTTTAGAGGGACAATCTGTTCTGTTCCCGAACAAAGATATGCTCTTGCAAAAATCAACGGTGAACAAATGAAAGAGGTAGTTGAAGTTGAGCAAGCATTAAATAATCTCAAAGACAAAGTATCCAAACTCATTCAAAATTTACAATGGAAAGATTTTGAAACACTCATTGACCTAATTTTCCGTCAAGCAGGTTGGCAAAGAGTTGGTGCTACAGGTAAAACACAAAAAACCTTAGACCTTGACTTATTTGCTCCTGTAACAAATGAAAGTGCAATTGTTCAAATTAAATCTCAATCGGACTTAAAAGAGTTTGAGTATTATCAAAATGAATTTGCAAAAATGAGCCATGACAGATTTTTTTATGTGGTTCATTCTCCGAAGACAGATTTAAAAAAATATCAAAACGACAGCGAGACAAAATTGTATTTCATAGACAAAGTAACCGATTTGACAATTTCTTCTGGACTTGTTGAGTGGGTAATTAAAAAAACATCGTGACAGCGGACAAAAGAAAAACAACCGCTAATCGAGTGGGAAGCCGATGAGCCATAAGCCCATCGGAGAACCCCTCACACCACTGTACGTACGGTTCTCGTATACAGCGGTTCATTAAGCATCAGCATTTTCGCTCTTTTCACCGAAAACACCTTTGTCTTAGTTTGAGATAAAGCTAGCAAACTCGAAGTTTGAACTTCTTTATCGAATTTCAGACAACTTAATGTTCAGTCCTTCGGTATTTATCTCTTTGTCGGATAGCTCGGACAGTCGGTTCGCTTGACCTCCGCAGACATACCTTTCTGTTAATACTATAAATACCTACTATGACCTCTGCTGACTTCTTGGCTCATAGAAAACGAATCTATTCCAAGACCTCCCCTGGTAAGTGCTTTTTCCTTCCTCTGATTCCTGCGGAATCTACATATTTATCCTTTTGGTGTTCGTTGGGCTTTACAAAGATGTGCTTGCTTACCCGAATAAATATGCCTCATATTCCGTTTCTGTTCGTCAGTACCAGATTTTGCAGTCTTGCTTCCTTCAGTGCTCCAGTCACCCGGAACCACCTTGCAACTTGCTAATGCTTTGGGCACGACCCCACGCATAAGGGACTTTCACCCTCTGGAAAAAAAACATAACTCGTTTGTTTTATTCCTGAAAATAAATTTGTATTTTTCGAATTTATTCAGAACTTTCAACAAGTTGCCATGCTTAACACATGCAGGGCACACACAGCACCTACCCAAAAGGCGGGGTTTCGTGTTCCAAAGACAGTTTTGTGGTTAATCAAACATTAGTTTTTCAAATCAAGTTTTGTGGTAAAAGTCCAGCCCTTCGGGTAGCTGCAAAACGTTAGCATCCATAATCAAAATTTCCACTATTAACGCAACTTGGTATCAGAGGTTTCGCGTTTTATTGGCAATTGTTATGTTTACTTTTTCAACTCCATTGTACCATTTTTTGTAATATTGATTTGAAACGATTGTTTGAATGGAACTGTCGATTCAATAAGAGCATCAATGGTTAAAGAATAATCGTATTGGTCTTTATTAAATATTACTTCATAAATAATTTTGCCAAAATGCTTTATATTAATTTCTATCGGAACTACAATTATTGTTTTTCCATTTGGTTTAATATCAATACTTTTTTTAAAATTTCCTTCAATATTTCCACGTTTTAAAATATTCATTTTGTAATTTATATCATTAATTGATAATGTAACATCGCTATGATTTACAACTTCAATTTTAATATCAGCAATTATATATTTCAATCTAACCTTATTGTACTTTATATCTACAATATTTATATCGGGAGGCTGTGGTATTTTTAATTTAGCTGTATGATTGATTGGAATTTCCACGTTACCAAAAACCGATGAATATAAAAGAGATACATTGATTGAGTAATTTGCACTATCACCTTTTTTACGTTCTGCTTTTAAATCTTTCAGAATAGTTAAATATGGAATTTTTAAAGCAAAATCTATCGTATCTTCGCCATAAGCAAGCAGGTCTAATCCGATGAATTTCTGATTTTTAAGATAAACTTTATCAAAGAGCGAAACCTGATATTTAATAGAGTCAATTTTGATTTTAATACATGATTTGTTTTTTAAAGCAAGTCTTGAACTCACGTAAGTAGTATCGCTTTTAACATTTATAAATATATCACCAATTTGCTCAACAGCAGGAACAAAATGAGCTACTATTTGTTTTCTGTACATATATGCTGTAACTCCTAGAGCTATTAAAATAGCAACAAATATTATAATTGGAAAAGTTAGTTTAGATTTCATGCTTTTATAATTTTGTTAGTAGTTTATTTTAAAAAGTTTGAAGTTTGACCTATCCCCAACCCTTTCCTAAGGAAAGGGAGTAGGAGTTTGTTGTTTGTAGTTGCTACGCAGTTATTTCACTTTCTCGTTTTCAACGTATTAATCATTTTTTATTATGTGTTTAGTGTTTTAGGTTTCAGGTTTGAAGTTCTACCTACCCCCAACCCCTTCCAAAGGAAGGGGAGTATGTGTTTGAGGCTACGCAATTCTCTCACTTTCTCGTTTTCTCACTTTCTTTCTTCTTCGCTTCTTTCTTAAAATAACGTCGTAATAAAATACTATGTTGAAGTGCTTCAAGATTTTGGTCTAATTTTTTTGAACTGCTATCAAGGTTTTTGATTGTAGCTTTAATATTTGAACCGGCTTCTTCATCGTACAATAAAACGCCAATGCTGGTTTTTGTATTAACACTAGCATCTTTTAAGCTATTTACCATAACAGTTGCAGTGTCGGCAATGCTTTTCAGTTTTATAACCGAATTTTTCAATGAATTAAACACTAAAGTATCTGTAACCAAATCGTTTGCAAGATTACCTTTATGATTCAATTTTGAACTGAAATTTGATAACGAAGCAATCAATATTTGTGCATTTGCAGATGCAGCCTGAAGCGATTGGGTTGTAGCAGAAATGTTGTAATAAATTGAATCATTGTTCAGTAGCTTGCCAATAGTTCCTTCGCCATCAACAAGTTTTTTGGTTAGTATTAAAACATTAAGATTGTTTTTTTGAAATGTTTCCATCATATCTTCGCTCGACAAAATAGTTTCGTTAAAAAGCGAATCTCCGTCTTCAATTTCAGGGGAATTTATTGTTCCTCCATAAATGACTAAAATTTTATTTCCGATTAAACCGTCTGTTCCTATTTTAACTTTAGCATCTTTACGAATATATTGTTTCGATTCTATATTTATGTGCATAATAACTTTAACTTGAGATTTTCCATAAAATTCGATTTTTTTTACATTCCCAATTTTAACACCCGAAAACCAAATATTATTTCCTGAATGTAAGCCATTTACATCGCCAAAGACTGACGAGACTGTAATTTTTTTAGTAAACGTAGAGCGTATATTGCCAACTATCATTACTCCTCCGATTAAGAAAAGTATTCCGATAAAAATGAAAATTCCTACTATTATTGGGCGTTTATTTAATGGTTCGAGCATGATTTATTGTATAAAATTGTAGTTAAAAAAACTTTTTATTTGTTCATCATCCGATTTAAAAACTTCGTCGAATGTTCCTACTTTTAAGAATTTTCCATCAAGTAGCATTGCAATTCTATGTCCTGTTTCTTTTGCACAAGTTAGGTCGTGAGTAATAATTATTGAAGTTGTATTATACATTTTTTGAACGTCATTAATTAAGTTTATAATTTCTTGACAAGTAATTGGGTCTAAACCGGAAGTAGGCTCATCGTACATCATTATTTCGGGCTTTAAAATTAATGTTCGAGCAATTCCTATTCGTTTTCGTTGTCCGCCCGAAAGGTCTGATGGCATTACATTAAGCTTGTCTTTTAATCCTACAGCGTTTAAAACTTCTTCTACTCTCTTAGTTATTTCTTGTTTAGATAAATTTTTAATATTCATTTTTAAAGGAAATTCAAGGTTCTTTTGTACACTCATGCTGTCGTATAATGCACTATTTTGAAACGAAAAGCCAATACGTAAACGCAAAGCATCTAACTCTTTTCCTTTTAATTTATCAACTTGTTGTCCTAAAACTTTTACTTCGCCTTTATCGGGCAACAATAAGCCAATAAGAATTTTAATAAGTACCGATTTCCCAGAACCCGAACGACCCAGAACAGCCATATTTTCGCCTTTAAAAATTTCAAGATTTACATCTTTCAAAATATCAAATTCACCAAACGATTTGTATAATCCTTTGATTGAGATTACTGGTTCTTGGGTTAATATTGATTCTTTATTTTCCATTATAACTGGTTGTTCGACATTTTAAGTGGAAACAGCATTTATTTTAATATTTTCTTTTACTTTTTTTATCGAAAAAAAGTAACAAAAAACTTTTAATTGCAAGAACTCACTCCGTCTGCGACTTCGCTCAAACAGCTTGCAATTTATAAGGAATTATCATTACGCTTCGTTGAGCTTTAAACAATTGTATAACATTTTGTAAGTTTTTCATCTCTTATATTGTATAACTCTTTGTTATTTCTCACTAATTTTGTCGAATAACCTTATAACTACTTAATCTGAAATTTTAGCAATGTCCGAATTTTATTAATCAACTGATGTTAAGCACATAGAGCCTCATAGAAGCGAAATATTTGTAGAAAAAACAAATTCCAATCTTTTTTTAGTTCCTTAGGAACGGAATATTTCGTTCCTAACTAATTGGTCGATTTGGTTTCAGTTCTACCAATATTTTATCCCTAACGGGATTCTGCGACACATCTTCATTAATAATATCTAATCCAATTAGCCATTTGTACAATTACAACTTCTTCAATAAAAACTAAAAACATTGCAAGTACAACTGCTTGATTGGCTGCTCTGCCAACTCCCCATGTTCCTTTTACTGCATTATAACCTTTGTAAGTTCCAACTATTCCAATCGTAAATCCAAATACAATTGCTTTTAAAAGTGAAGAAAATACATCAAGAAAAGTAATTGTTGCAAAACCGTTAGTAAAAAAACTCACAAAACTTGTTGATTCTAACGAATGTACGCTAACATAAGACCCCAACAATGCAACAAATGCACAATATAATCCCAAAATTGGAACCGAAATAGTTGTTGCAATTACACGAGTTACTACCAAATATTTAAAAGGATTAATTGCCGAAACTTCCATAGCTTCAATTTGTTCGGTAACTCGCATTGAGCCTAATTCAGCTCCAATGCTTGAGCCAACTTTCCCTGCACAAATTAGTGCAGTTACCAAAGCTCCTAAAGCTCTTACAATTGCAATTGAAACCAATGATGGCAACCATGAAGTTGCTCCAAATTCTGATAACGATGGACGAGATTGTTGTGTAAAAACTATTCCAATTATAAAACCTGTAAGTGTAATTAAAGGAAGCGATTTTACTCCAATTTCGTAACACTGATTTATAATTTCAATCAAATGAAAAGGAGGATGAAAAGCTTCTTTGAAAAAACGAGTTACAAATTTATAAGCATTGTAAACGTCTTTGAAAAACTGGTCAATTCCTTTAGATAATAGGTACTTGGTTGAAATAGATTCTGCCAAAATTTCGCTTTATTTATTAAACTAATTTTATCAATAATTCGATATGTTTTTAGATTTCTCCTAAAGTTTACACTGAACGAAGTGAATGTGTCGAAATGACAACATACTGATTATTAATGCTCTTGTCATTCTGAACGCAGTGAAGAATCTGATTAATAATCAGTGTGTTGTAAAGATATACCGAACTAATGTTTATATGAATCTATTTATTACAACTCTGAAATTACTTTATTCAATTCTTCCATAGACTTGCCGAGTTTGATTTGAAGTTTACCAAGCATTTCGTCTTTTTTGCCTTCTTCAAACATTAAGTCATTATCGGTAAGGAATGCAAATTTTTGTTTTAGTTTGCCTTTTTGTTCTTTCCATTTTCCTTCTAATTCAGTTAAATTTTTCATATTTTATTTTTTAATTGTGAATAAGTTTTCACGTCGTAAAAGTCAGAACTTTACATACATAATTCGTTACAGAACTTTTTAAATAAATTGCAATATTCACACATTGAAAAACTGTTTGTAGTTTGTTGTTAGTTTATGGGTTGAATAGTTTATAAGTTTAAGGGTTTAAGAGCTGACTTGTTTGAAACTATTGTAGAAAACACCAATATTGACAACAGAAGATTATAAACAATTTACAATCAATGGAATGGAGCAAAACAAAAGCAGGTTAGATAAATTGAGATACTCTAAAATATTTTTTAATTACCATAAATATTTTTTACATTTGAAACGATTTAGAAACTGTTTTGAATTAATTTTTGTAATCGTAATTTGATTTCAAAAAATAGCTCGTAGAGCCTGTCCCGAATTTACTTCGAGAGCTTCAATACCAATAAAATACAATAAACAACTTACTAATTGTCCGTAGGACATAAACAAAACGATAAATATTTGAGTTCACGCAAATAATTTGTAAATTCCCTATGAGAAATACCCATTTTTGCTTTTAGTTTTTATTGTCATTTTTGCCCTACGGGCAATCTTAATTATAATTTTAAAATCTTTCTGAAATTAAATTGTGATTATCCATTTTTTGTTTTTTATTTTATTATTCTAAAATTTCAAAACAGTTTCTTATATGAAACGCCCATGATTAATAATAAACACACAAGGGAATGATTATAAGGAGAAGACTAGCAGCAGATTACACAAATTTTACTCATAAATCGCATATTTTTAAAGGCATTCGTGAGTCGCTTCGCTATGTTCACAGATTTAAAGCAATCAAAGGTTGTTTTATCTGTGCTAATTCAAAAAAATCTGTGAAACAAATTTGTGTAAATTAGTGTAATCTGTGGCAAAAATCAAAAACATTAAGCTAATCAATATCAGGCAAATACTAAAATATAAACACATGAAAAAGATTTAGTTCAATTACGATTGAAAATAGATTCAATTAGTTGAGTTGATCCAAATGTTGTGTGCAAGGCTAAGAAAGCTCCGTTCGACAGTATCTGTTAACAACTTATGTAGATTCTGCTCATATCGTACAGACTTTTTGACTAATTTTGTTATTTACAATAAAAGAGATGACAAAACAAAAACCTGGATTATCCGGAGTAACATATTCAAACCGAGACTTTACACAAGCAGATACTTGGGGAAAGAATCAATTTAATTCGTCGTTTCCTGCAGGTCTAACAAATTTTCTTGCTCAAAAGAGTTTGGATAACATATATTTATATCTCGACAAAGAATTAAAAGTTAAGCATGGAAAAATCTCAACAAAAGAACTTTATGGGATTTCGCCAGAATCTGACGACTTATTTTTCTCGTTTGAAAGCCCTTATTCGCTATATCAGCAATTAGTTATTGGAAGCCTTCCCCGAGTAGATTTGGTTACTCAGTTAAAAACGAACGGACAATGTTTAAAACCAATTGAAGTTAAGCTTACGGCACTTCCTGATAATTCGACTTGTCAGCTAAGTGAAGAATACTTTGGTTGTGAAATTGTAATCCGACCTGACACAATTGTTTATTTAGCTTGTAGTATTGCCATAAATTTTAAAGACAATAAAAAGGAATTAGCCTCCTTAATAGGTGATAAATTCGATAAAATAGCGGATTGGACTGATGGAGTTTCTGTTTGGTCGTACATAACCGATATGATTTCTGCAATTGACAAAATTATATTGTCAGTTATCGACAAACAAGAACCGTTGTTAATGCAGCCAATTTGGAAAACAAATGGTAAATCACCAAAACTAGCCGACAATTGTTTAGATGTTTTTGTTTGGTCAAATTTCGCTTTCACTCAATTATTTGTTGATGTAGCAAGAGGAGAATTATCTGAAGGTGCAAATAGAATTACTAGACAAGTGAGAACTATCATTTGGCTTTTCAAAATGCTTTACGACTTCTCAAAGCAAGGTCAAATCAATCACCACAGAATAATTGATGAACTTTCGTACAATACTAAAAATGACAAAGCATTTGCAGTAAGTGGTCGTATTACACATAGATACATGGCATGTCCCGAATTAACAAAACCAAGAATTGAAAAAAAAGACATCAAAAAAATCATTCTTGGAGGTGGGCAAAACTTGCTTAGTCCTGAAAGAAGATTCGATGCAATAATTTACAATTCACCTGAACTTTTTACTTAACGTTATGAAAGTAGTAGATTTATTCTCAGGTTGTGGCGGACTATCTCTTGGCTTTCAAAACGCAAGTTTTAAAGTAGTAGCTGCATTTGATAAATGGGAGCCCGCAGTTAAAGTAT
>MEND01000084.1:0-1226 GCA_001768975.1 Bacteroidetes bacterium GWA2_31_9
CTGTACGGAAGTAATAGATAAAGCATCTAGTTTTATAAAAATAGATAGAGATACCGTCTTGTACGAAATGAATTCAGGTATTTCTAACATAGTTTTGGCAACTAACCTTACAAAAAGTGAAATACTCCCGTTGGAGGCAAATATTTTTAATTTCCCAAGTTTATCCATATCAATAACACCCTTAAGGGACTACGTTTATGGACCTGTCCTCGCACATTTAGTAGGATATGTTAGTTCTGGGCATGAAATAGCAGGTAAAATGGGAATAGAGAAAAGTTATGACAAATATATTTCAGGAATTAAAGGAAGTAAGGTGTTTCAAACAGATTCAACGGGAAGATCTCTTTTTATACTAAATCAAACATCACCTGTTTCAGGACAAAGCATTAAATTATTTTTGGATTTAGAACTTCAAAAGAAATCGTATGAGTTGTTAAAGAAAGTAGTTGATAGTGGTAAGGCCAAAGGTGGTTCAATTGTAGCTCAAGATCCGTCAACCGGAGGAATTTTAGCTTTAGTTAGCTACCCATCTTTTGATCCAAACACATTATCCGAAGGAATCTCTATAAAAGAGTTTGAAAAATTAAGAAGCGACGTTCGATTTCCGTTTTTTAATCGGGCAGTTTCAGCAGCATATCCGCCCGGATCGGTATTTAAACTTGTTATGGCAAGTGGAGCATTAACAGAAGGAGTTGTAAATGAATATATGACAATAAATGACGTTGGCTATATTCAAGCCGGGAAATCTACGTTTAGAAATTGGAAACCCGGTGGCCACGGTATTGTTAATATGAAAAGAGCGCTACAAGTAAGTAATGACACCTATTTTTATACTGTTGGCGGTGGTTATGGAGGTATAAGGGGATTGGGTATTCAAAAAATAGCAGAATGGGCAAAAAAATTTGGTTATGGAGAGAATACGGGTATTGATATAGAAGGCGAAGTAGCCGGATTTGTTCCGGATGCAAAAGATAGAAAGTGGTATTTAGGAGATACTTACATTACTTCAATAGGTCAAGGAGATGTTCTATCTACAGCCTTGCAGGTTAATAACATAACAACTTATTTTGCAAACGGAGGGTATATTTTTAAGCCGAGAATTGTTGATCAAATTGGAGAAATGCCAAAATACAACCCCCAAGTAGTTGCAAAAAACTTAATAAGTGAGAAAGATTACGAATTAATAAGAAGTGGTTTGAATTCTGCCGTTGAAACCGGAGGTACCG
>MEND01000084.1:1399-7198 GCA_001768975.1 Bacteroidetes bacterium GWA2_31_9
CAATGGCTAGTGGTTGCTCAATGAATATAATGATGGAAAAAATGCCAGACAGAGCATTTGACGTTGGAATCGCTGAACAACATGCTGTTACTTACTCAGCTGGACTTGCAAAAGAAGGAATGTTACCTTTCTGTAATATTTATTCATCGTTTATGCAACGAGGTTACGATCAAGTTATTCATGATGTTGCTATTCAGAATCTTAATGTGGTTTTCTGCCTCGATAGAGGTGGTCTTGTAGGCGAGGATGGAGCTACACATCATGGGGTTTTTGACTTAGCGTATATGCGAATAATTCCCAACATGATAGTCTCTTCGCCAATGAACGAAGAAGAATTGCGAAATTTGATGTATTCTGCTCAGTTACAAGATAAAGGACCATTTACTATAAGATACCCACGAGGTAATGGAGTAATGACTGATTGGCGAAAACCATTTAAAGAAATTGAAACCGGAAAAGGTCGTTTGCTAAGAAATGGAAAGGATTTGGCAATTCTTACAATTGGGCATATTGGAAATACTGTTGTTAAAGTTTGCAATCAACTCGACGAAAATGAACACATATCTGTAGCTCATTACGATATGAGATTTGTAAAACCATTAGATGAAAAACTGCTTCATTCAATTTTTAAAACTTTTCAGAATATTATTACTGTTGAAGATGGGGTTTTAAAAGGTGGTTTTGGAAGTGCAGTTCTTGAATTTATGTCCGACAATAGTTATAATGCAAACGTAAAAAGATTGGGCATTCCTGATAAATTTATTGAGCATGGCACTGTACGCCAATTACTTAAAGAATGTGGATTAGATACAGATGGGATTTATAATGTGGCAGTCCAAATGCTTTCTGAAAAGAAAAAAGAAGAAATTATCTACAAATAATTATTTCAAAAAAGGATTGAATTTTCTTTCTCTGCCAATGCTTGTATAGGTTCCATGTCCGGGATAAACCTTAACATCATCGCCCAAAACAAGCAATTTGTTTTTGATTCCTGAAATAAGCTCGTTGTAATTTCCTCCTGGTAAATCGGTTCTGCCAATGCTTCCATCGAATAATACATCGCCCGAAACCAGAATTTTTGACTCTTCATTATAAAAACATAAACTTCCGGGTGAGTGTCCTGAAACGTGAATAGCTTTTAATGAACTATTTCCAAATTTTATTATTTCGTTATCGGCAATTGTTTTTGAAACAACTGGAGATTTTTCTACATCGAAACCGTAAACTGAGCCATATTCGACAGACGAGCTTAATAAAGCTATATCTGCTTGATGTGCCTGAATAGAAATTTTAAATTTTTCTGAAATAAATTTATTTCCTAATATATGGTCAACATGGCAATGAGTTATGATAATTTTTATGGGCTTTAAATTGTTATCTTCAATAAATTGCAAAAGAGTTTCCTTTTCACGTTGGGTATAACAAGCAGGGTCGATAATAATACATTCGTCAGTTTCGTCGTAAACGATATAAGTATTAACCTGAAATTGATTAAAAACAAGTGAAGCGATGTTCATATTTGTAGTTTTATTATTTGTGAGATTTTAGGTTAGAGATTAGAAGATAGAGGTTAGAATTTTTTTTATCCTTTAAACTGTTACCTTTTATCTTTGAGCTTAAAAAGCATCAAGGATCTAAAGCCCCCTCGAAAACATCAATGTTGTCTAAATACTTAGCACAAATTTTAACATAGTCGTGAGTAGGAGGTGATTGTTTGATGTCGATATCGTTTAACATTCGAGAATTATCAAATATTTGACTTAGCTCGATAAACTCAAAATATGGTTCAAGACCAGCAAAAAGTATTTTTAATTTACTTTTGTCGCCCATTGTTTTTTCCCAATAATCGAGGTAAATTTTATCATTGTTTAATTCATTATCAGGAGCTAGTCTGCCACTTGCCCAAAATTTCATTTGTTTTACAAAACTTCTGTCGATGAATTTGAAATCGGGACGGTCGTTGTAGTAATTTGAAATTACTGAAGTTGTTCTAAATGGTGTTGTATATGATTCTGTTCCAGACGAAACATGATATGTATTAAATTTTAAATTCTTTGCCATAATAAGTTTGGTTATGGCTTCTGAAGCATAATCAACTGGAATAATGTCAAGCTTAGAATCTTTGTCAACTGGAATCAAACGTAATAAATTAAGTGAAGCCAGAGTCCAAAGAATAACATAAGAACGAGGAACCCACGGACGGCTATCGCCCATTATAATTGATGGACGAAGAATTAAAAGTTTTTCTTGTGGAAGGTTTTCATTTAGCATGAATTCTCCCATCATTTTTGAGTATGTGTATTTTACAAAGTGCAGAGAATCCATATTTGGAGAATCGGTTTCGTAAACTAGTTTGTTTTTAAAGCCTGTTCCGCAAATAGTTGCAGTTCCAATGTAAGTAAATTTATCGAAATGTTTTAGAGTTTTGCTCCAGTCTATAATTTTTTTTAAACCTTGAATGTTAGTTTTTTCAATGAGTGTATCATAAATTCTAGAGAAAGACGTGTTGGCAGCAGAATGTACAATAACATTAGTGTCGCTAATTATTTTGTTATCAGCAAGTTTTTGGGTTAAATTGTCGTCGAGTAAATCTTCAACTATTGGTATTATTCTATCGCAGGAATAATGGTCTTTATGAAGATTGAAAATTTTTTCAATTCTCTTGCGACCTTCTTCTTCTGATTTAGCTCTAACTAGGCAATATATTTTTTTTACATCTTTCTCTTTTGCTAAAGAAACTAATAACTCGCCACCTAAGAAACCTGTTGCTCCGGTTAAAAAAACATTCATGATACTACACGGTTCAAAAATTTAATTTACAGAATATCAAAAAATATGAAACTCTTATAAGAAAAATGTCAAAATTAATAAAACATTTAATATTGCTTCGATTTTTTATTAAAACTTAATATAAATAGTTCTAAAAAAAGGCATAATTTATCACCTAGTCAGGAGTTTAGCTTTTGCATGTTTATGATTTACCTTTTAACATTGGAACAAATACAAAATTTCCATAATCTTTAACGACAGTATTGTTTTCATCAATTTTGGTAAGTACTTTCATTGTCTGTGAGTTAGTGTTTCCAATAGGTGCAACAAGCAAACCACTATTTTTTAATTGTAAAATTAATTGTTCAGGAATATATGGAGCTCCGGCAGTAATTATTATTTTATCGAAAGGGCCATAAGTTGGTAATCCTAAATAACCATCTCCATAAAAACTGTTGACTATATATCCCATTTTTCTCAACAAAACTTGAGTATTATTGAATAATTCTTTTTGACGTTCAATTGTGAAAATTTTTGCTCCAAGTTCGTTTAATATTGCAGTTTGATAACCCGATCCTGTACCAACTTCTAACACTTTGTCGTTTTTTTTAATACTAAGAAGTTGAGATTGAAATGCTACAGTATATGGTTGTGAAATTGTTTGCCCCGATGCAATTGGCAAAGCTTTATCTAAATAAGCATGAATTTCGAGGCTCGAGTCCATAAAAAGATGTCGGGGAACTTTTTCTATTGCTTTTAAAACTGCT
Source organism: Bacteroidetes bacterium GWA2_31_9 (assembly GCA_001768975.1). Classification (GTDB taxonomy): domain Bacteria; phylum Bacteroidota; class Bacteroidia; order Bacteroidales; family GWF2-33-38; genus GWA2-31-9. Next base: position 4,936 of record MEND01000084.1, read on the forward strand.
TCGTCGGTAATTCCTTTTTGGCGTAATTCGGACACTAATTTTACTCTTTGTCCTTTGTGTTTGTAATTATCAATCATTTTGCAAATTACAAGTTAATTTTTCTTAATTCAAAATATATACTTTCCCCGGTAAGCATTTAATATAGCCCGAAAACTCCATGTTTAAAAGAATAGCTGAGAGCTTATGAATTGGCATTTGTAAGGCAAAAGCAAGATCATCAATATTAATGTTATGAGTATTTTTTATTAATTCAAAAATTGGTTTTTCTTCTTGAGTGAGGCTTATAAAGAGTTGTTTTTGTTGGTCAATTTTTACTGATTCGATTTTTTGCCAATTCAAAGTATTTGCAATATCATCTGCATTTTCAACCAAAGATGCACGAAGGCTTTTTATTAAAAAATTCGTTCCACGTGAATAGGTATCTCCAACTTTTCCTGGAATTGCAAGTACATCTCTATCATACGAACCTGCAATTTCGGCAGTAATTAATGCTCCTCCTTTTATGTCAGATTCAATTACGAGTGTAGCATCAGTCATTCCCGCTACAATTCGGTTACGTTTTACAAAGTTTGACGGGTCGAGTTTTGAATTGCTAATAAATTCTGAGAGTAAAGCTCCTTGTTTGATTATTGAAGTAGCATATTTTTTATGACTTGCAGGATAAAGAGTATCGAGTCCATGACCAAGTACAGCAATAGTTTTTAAATTATTTTCGAGAGCAGCTTTATGTGCTGTAATATCTATTCCGTAAGCCAAACCACTTACAATTACCAAGTCTGGAAATGAAATTGCTAATTCCGAAATAATGTTTTTACATAATTGCTTTCCATGTTCGGTAGCTTTTCGAGTGCCAATTATACTTATAAATTTTGAGGTGTTAAAGTCAATTTTACCAAGACTATAAAGCATTATTGGAGAGTCGATGCAATTTTTAAGTCTTTCGGGATAATCTTTGTCTAGATAGAAATAGGGTTTTATTTTAAATTTTTCAAGAAATAATATTTCTTCCTCGGCTCTTTTAAGTGCTGATATATTATTAGTTATGGTGTTTGCCAAAACTTCTCCAATTCCGGGAATTTTTAATAAGTGCGATTTTTTTAGCTTGAAAACATTTTCGATACTTCCTGCGTAGGCTATCAATTTTTTTGCATTTATAGCCCCTACGCTTGGAATTAAGTCAATAGCAATTTTATATTTTAATAGCTCACTCATTTAAATTATAATATGTTTTTTAGGAAGTGTTACAATCGGTTTGAGGTTTAACTTCGTTGAGCTCGCAAGCTCGGTTGAGGTTTGAAGTTTAGGTTAGCTTCTCTGTTCATACCTTCATTCCTAAATTCTAATTTCCTAAATCTCTAAATTCTAAATTTCGATTATTACTTATTTTTCATTTGCAATAATAGAAATTATTTCGTTAAGTATTTCTTGTCGTTTTGTACTTCTTTTTAGAGTTGAAATTTCACCAGCTTTTTTGATATTACCTTTATAATATCTTAAAAACCATGGAAAAACAGAAATTGCAGAATCGAAAATACTATATGCAACAGCCGTTTTATAAGTTAAATATCCTAATGCTACATTCAATAATAATGCATTTAAAGAATTCTTAACATCTCCACTATAGGCTTGTCCAGAGCCTGGAACAAAGGCACTTAATGCTTTTGCAGTAATTGGAGACGGTCTGTATAGATTTGATTTATTTTCAAAAATGCTATCCAATTTTGCTTTTGTTTCATCTTTTTCAGCTGCCTTCAAAAAATATTTTTCAGCGATTTTAATTTCATCATTTTTGAAATAGCACATAGCTTTATAAAAACTAAGTTCTTGCTCATCAAAATACAGACTATCTGATGATAGTAATATGATATAGGCTTGTGGCAGATACGAAGCTTGAATAAGTGCTGTTGTTTTCTTTTTTAATGCGTCTTTTACAATGTGTTTATTATTGGTTTTTAGCAAAATACTGTCAAGTATTTCAATTGCTGAATCGTAATTTTGTTGTGCAATATAACAATTTGCAATTTTCAGATTTATTTCGTTTTGCTTGTTTTGAGTGTCAAAAAAGAGAATACGTTTATAAGCTTTTAATGCGTTTTCAGGATTTCCAGTAGAAAATAGTGAATCAGCATAAACTGTATAATTATCAGTGTTTTGTGCAGGAATTTCTAGTGTAAAAAGAAGAAGGAGAAGAAGGTATAAAGGAAATATGGTATAAGGAAAAAGATGGTGCTTAATGTGCTTTTCTGTAAGTTTAAAGCAAAAC
>MEND01000085.1:0-7233 GCA_001768975.1 Bacteroidetes bacterium GWA2_31_9
AATATCATACCCTATAATTTAAATCCCTTTAGGGATGAAATATTGTCTTTAAAATCAATATTATATTTAGTACCTACGGCACTTTTATGTGGGGCTAAATTTCTTTCTACCAATATTTTGTCCCTAGCGGGACAAGTTAAGTTAACGCCAATGCGATTCATCGGAAAGCACAAAGTCGCAAAGAAATATTAACACATAGTGTCTCAGAGTCTTAGCGGTAAAAGAAAAAGTAACGAACTATTCTCGTTGCAAATGAGTTTGTTAACATTAACATAATATTAACTTAAACTTTACTTAAGTTTCAAACTATAATTTTGAATAAAATTAATATACAAAATAATGGAAACATTTTATCTTATTCTCGTAATTGTTTTAGGTGCTTTGGCAATATCCGATTTAATTGTTGGAGTTAGTAACGATGCTGTAAATTTTGTAAACTCTGCAATAGGTTCAAAAGCAGCTTCATTTAAAATTGTTATGGCTGTGGCAGCACTCGGAGTTTTTATTGGTGCTACATTTTCAACTGGAATGATGGAAGTTGCACGCAAAGGAATATTTCATCCAGAAAATTTCTTCTTTGCCGATTTGATGGTGATTTTTATAGCAGTAATGATAACTGACGTGTTACTACTTGATCTTTTTAATACGTTTGGATTACCAACATCAACAACTGTTTCTCTTGTTTTTGAACTTTTAGGTGCAGCTGTTGCAGTTTCTTTAATTAAAATATATAATGATGTAAATGCTTTAGAACTTGGTGAATATATAAATACAGCAAAAGCACTTGGAATAATTTCAGGAATACTTCTTTCAGTTGTAATTTCGTTCTCTGTTGGGGCAATTGTTCAATATATAGCTAGAATAATCTTTTCGTTTAATTTCAAAAAAACAATGAAGTATTATGGTGGAATTTATGGCGGTTTAGCTTTAACTTCAATAGTTTACTTCATTTTATTTAAAGGAGCTAAAGACAGTACACTAATTCCAAAGGATGTTGCAGAATATATTAAGAATAACTCAATGTTTATAAGTGCGATATGTTTCATTGGTTTTTCAATATTACTACAATTATTACAAATGTTATTTAAATTAAATATTTTAAAACTTGTTGTTTTAGCTGGAACTTTTGCTTTAGCATTGGCATTTGCGGGAAACGACTTAGTTAATTTTATTGGAGTTCCTATAGCTGGATATAATGCGTACAATATTTTTGTAGCATCAAATGGTGTAGCTCCTGATGCACTTTTAATGAACGACCTTGCAGGGAAAGTCCCAACTCCAACAATGTTCTTATTAATTGGAGGCTTAGTAATGGTTATAACGCTTTATGTTTCTAAAAAAGCTCGTTCGGTAACTAAAACCTCTGTCGATTTAAGTCGTCAGGGCGAAGGAGACGAAAGATTTGGATCATCGCTTTTAGCAAGATCAATTGTTAGAGTTTCAGTTTCAATTAATTCAACCTTAAGTTTAATTACACCTAAGCCAGTTTCTAAATTTATTCAGAAAAGATTCGATCAATCGAAATCAAAAATATCAAATAATGATTATGAAGATGCACCTGCCTTTGATATGTTAAGAGCATCAGTTAATCTTGTTGTTGCGAGTATATTAATTGCAATTGCGACATCTATAAAGTTGCCATTATCTACAACTTACGTTACTTTTATGGTTGCAATGGGTACATCACTTTCTGATAAAGCATGGGGCAACGATAGTGCAGTTTACCGAATAACTGGTGTTGTTTCTGTTATTGGAGGCTGGTTTTTTACAGCATTTTCAGCATTTTCAGCAGCATTTATTATTGCTGGTATAATTTATTTTGGTGGAATATATGCAATAATTGCTCTGGTAATTTCTGCAATATTCTTTATGTATCGTACTCATATTATTCATAAAAATAGAGTTGAAAATGAAGTGAAAGACAAAATTCTTACAGGACACCACAAACTTGAATATTCTCATGTTATAAAAGCTTGTAAAGCAAATGTTACAGCAATATTATCTCAAGTAGCAGATAACTATTCAAATGCAATTAATGGAATCACAACAATGAATCGAAAAACACTGAAAGATACTCTACGTGATGTAGTTGCAGTTAATGCTGAGACTAAAAAATTAAAGTCGAATATTCCTTTAACAATTAACCGACTCGAAGATGATTCTATTCACAACGGACATTATTACGTTCAGGTTTTGGATTATTTAAGAGAAACAGCTCATTGTCTTACATATATTGCACGTCCTGCATTTGAACATGTTGATAATAATCATAGTGGATTTTCATCATCACAAATTGATGATCTTAATATTATTAAAACAAAAATGACTGCTTTTATTGATAAAAATATGGTAACTATTGCTAATAACGAATTTGATAAAATTAAGGAGTTAATCGAAGAACAACATCAGCTAATTACATTGATTGAAGAAATGCGATATAAGCAAATAAAACGAATCAAAAGCGAGGAAACAGGTACAAAGAGTAGTATGTTGTATTTGGGAATAATGCATGAGTCAAAAAATGTGTTGTTATATTCTATCAATTTACTTAAAGCACAACGAGACTTTGTTGAAGCTAAAAAAATTCCGCGTAATTAGTGTTAATAAGAAAACGTAGTGTTTTCTAAGAGACAATAGTTAAATAAAGTTTTAGTTTAGATAAAAAATCAGACAGTTGTCTGTTTTTTTTATGTCTATTTAGGAAAGTAAATATTTTATTATTATTAAAAAATATTTTATAAATTGAATGATTTAAACTATTTTTATTTTTTTAACATTCAATCTATTTGTGCATTTTAAACTTAAAAATTTGTCAAGTTTTTTAAATCGTTGCATTTATTTACTAATGGCAATAATGTTTATTATAATGCCATTTTTATCGTTTGGGCAACTTATTAAACTTAATCCCGAAAAAGACATTAGTGAATATAAAATTACTTTTTTTTCAAATAATGAAGGTCTTCCAATAAAAGGAGCCTTATCTATTAATCAAACATCTGATGGTTATTTTTGGATTGGAACTTACAGTGGATTAGTGAGGTTCGATGGAGTTCAAATGTATATTTATTCTAATGCAAATGTTAAAAATATTCAAAATAATAGCTTTTTGTCGATTTATGAAGATTCGGATAGTAGTAAATGGTTTGGGACTTTAAATGGACTACTTCATTTAACAGAGAATAAGTGGGAATTATATACAGCTGACAATGGACTTCCAAGTGAATTAATAGAATGTATATGTAGAGATAGTAAAGGAACTCTTTGGATTGGGACAGCTAAAGGAATTTGCTATTACGAAAATGGAAAATTTACAAATGATAAGATTCCTGATGAACTTAAAAATGTAACAATTAAAAAGATATTTGAAGATCACAATTCTCGATTATGGATTGCAACCGAACAATTAGGGTTGTTCTATAGAAATAATAATTCATATATTAATTATTGTAAAGATAACAATCTGGATATAAAAGATGTAAGAACTGTTTGTGAAGATAGTAGAGGAAATATTTGGTTTGGAACTAATGTCGGTCTTTATAAAATAAAAGATAATAATGAAATTCAGGAATTTAACAGCAAAAATGGTCTTGTATCAGACGATATAAAAGTAGTTTTTGAAGACTCTCAAAATATGATATGGATTGGTACAGGAGTAGGTTTAAATAAAATTTATCGAGGAAGTATTAGTTCACTTATTTCTACCGAAAAATTCAATAAACACTCTATAACTGGAATCGAAGAAGATTTTGAAGGAAATATTTGGGTTTCAACATATTCTTATGGAATTTACAATTTAAAAGGGTCAAAATTTAGTTTGTTTTCAGGCGAAGGACAAATAGATATGATTAATTCTGTATTTGAAGACAATAATGGTGAATTATTAATTGGATCTAAAAATGGGGTTTACAGATTCTCAAAAAATAAATTCATAAAATATATAACTAAAGCTCCATTACCTGATCTTACTGTGAGAGATGTTTCTCGCGATTCAAAAGGAAATTTATGGATCTGCACTATTAATGGTTTAGTCAGAGAAACAAAAAATGGAACAGAAATATTTAATGAGAAAAATGGCTTATCTAACAACTATGTTCGATTTGCATATGAAGATAAAAACCACGACATGTGGTTTGGAACAGAAAATGGGTTAACCTTATTAAAAGATAATAAATTCCATATTTATTCTCGAAATGAAGGACTTTCAAACGATTATATTTTATCTGTTTTTATGGATAGTAAGAAAAACGTTTGGATTGGTACACGTGATGGTTTAAATGTGTTAAAAGATGGGAAAATCCAATCTTATTATACAAAAGATGGAATTTCTGGAAATACAATATTTAAAATATATGAAGATTCTGAAAATAGTTTGTGGATAGGATGTAATGGAGGAATAACACGTTATAAAGACGGAGAATTTCAATCCATTACGGCTGCTCATAGACAATTGTCTATTAATGCTTTTCAGGTTTTAGAAGATAAAAATAATGATTTTTGGCTTCCAAGTATTGATGGAGTTTTTCATATATCTAAAGATTTATTAAATAATGTAGCAGACTCTAAGAAAAAAATTGAAGATTTTAAGCTTTACAATAATGATGATGAACTAGATGGAAATCAGTGTACTGCTAATGCAAGAAACTGTATGTCAAAAAATGGAAGTCTCTGGTTTGCAACATATAATGGGCTTTTAATGATAAATCCTGACAGTATTCCATTTAATTCAATACCTCCCATTAATAAAATTGAATATTTAAAAGTCGAAAGTACTTTAATTGAAAATATTGAAAATATTGAACTTCCTGCTGGAACTCAACGAATAGAGATAAAATTTACAGGATTGAGTTTTACATCACCAAAAAATGTGAAACTCAAATATATGCTTGATGGATTCGATAGTACTTGGATTTATGCCGGAAATAGAAGAGAAGCATTTTACACTAGCTTACCTTACGGAAAATACGAATTCAAAGTTGTATCAAGCAATAATGATGGAATATGGAATAATGATGAAGCAACAATAAAAATTATACAATTACAATTTTTCTATCAAACAGTATGGTTTTATATTGTTTTATTAATCACACTAATAGCAATTATTTGGCTTATTTTTCGTACTCGATCTAGAGAAGTATTAAGAAGAAATGCTGAACTCGAAAAAATGGTTCATATTAGAACTAATGAAATTGAGCAAAAAAACAAAGAAATTACTTTACAGTCAGAACAATTACACATTGTAAACCAAGAACTTGAAAAACTTTCGCTAGTAGCTCGTGAGACCGACAATTCAATTGTTATTTGCGATGAAAAAGGAAATATTGAATGGGTAAATGATGGATTTACAAAACTTTTTGGATATGAATTAGATGAGTTTATTAAAGAAAAGGGCACTAACTTAATAAAAGCAAGTTATAATGAAAATATAAATCTACTTTTTGCTCATTGCATTAACTTAAAAGAAAGTATTACTTATACTACATTTAACTCAACAAAAAAAGGAAAAAAAATATGGGTTCAGACTACATTAACACCAATTCTTGACGAATCAGGTGAAATTTTCAGATTAGTTGCAATTGATACAGATATTACAAAATTAAAATTAGCAGAAGAAGAAATAACATATCAAAAAGAAGAAATACTAGCTCAAAGCGAAAAACTCGAAAAAACAAATCATGAACTTGAATCAAAAAACATTCAAATTATTGATAGTATTAACTATGCAAAATTAATTCAAGAAGCTGTTTTACCTTCAAATAAACATATTGAAGCACGATTCAACGATTATTTTATATTATTTCGTCCAAGAGATATTGTGAGTGGTGATTTTTATTGGTTTTCGGAAAAAAATAATATTGTTTATATCGCAGTTGCTGACTGTACCGGACATGGAGTACCTGGTGCATTTATGACAATGATAGGTAATACTATGTTAAACGAAATTGTAGCTCATAATCACGAATTACTTCCTGCCGAAATACTAACACAGCTTAATGAAAAAGTAAAGCATTCGCTAAATCAGGCAGATAACAGTGTCACCAAAGGCGATGGAATGGATATATCTTTATGTTATTTTAATTTTGAGAAAAATACCGTCAAAATATCATGTGCAAGTCATAAAGTAATAGTTGCCAAAAAGAATGGCGAATTTCAAGAATTAACCGACGTTGGATTAACTATCGGAAGATTTTTTAAATCCAAAGCAGAAAAGAACTTTATGGATTTTACTATTGAATTAAATGAAATAAAAAATATATATTTGTTCTCAGATGGATATTCTGACCAATTTGGAGGAAATAATTTGAAAAAATTTGGTTCAGAGAGATTAAAAAAATTATTAATAAACAATAATGAACTACAAATGTCAGAACAATTGTCGTGTTTAAATAAGGCACTTGATGATTGGAAAGGAAATATTAAGCAAATTGATGATATAACAGTTGTAGGGTTAAAATTTTAAAACATAATGGAAAGATTAGAAATTGAACAAAGTGAATATACACCATATGCTATCCTTGATAAAATAAATAATATCCTAGAACTTGGAGGAAGATCACTACCCGAAAATGCAATCGATTTTTTTGATCCAATAATTGGATGGTTATTACAATATTCAAAAGTGCCTAATCCAAAGACTTCTTTTAATTTTAAAATGGAATATTTCAATACTCCTTCTTCAAAAAAAATGCTTGATATTCTTACAATTATGGAAGAAATCAGAGACTCTGGGATTGAAGTTATTATTAATTGGCATTACGATATTGACGATAAGGATATGATTGATGCAGGAAAGGAATTTGCAGAACTAGTTGATTTAAAATTTGAATTTATTTGTAATCAATAATCTATATTATAGTTATGAAATATACATTTATAATCACACTTAGTTTTCTATTAACTGTTTTTATTATCTCTTGTAATAATTCTGAATTAAAAATTATTGATGAAGTTGAAGTAAACCAATGGCGTGGAGAAAATAGAGACGGAATATATAATGAAACAAATTTATTAAAATCTTGGACAGAAAATGGACCAACACTTATTTGGTTTAACGATAGCATTGGAAATGGATATGGTTCGCCTGTAATTACATCTGAAAAAGTTTATGTGCAAGGAGAAATAGATAGTATTGGATATTTGTTTGCATTTAATTTAAAAGGAAAATTAGAGTGGAAGACTAAATATGGCAAAGAATGGATGGAAAGCTATATTGGTTCTCGTTCTGCTCCAACAGTT
>MEND01000085.1:7245-9931 GCA_001768975.1 Bacteroidetes bacterium GWA2_31_9
ATTCTCAATCGCTTTTAGTTAACGATAGTCTTGTTTTTGCATCACCGGGAGGTATTGATACAAACGTAGTTGCTCTAAATCGTTTTACTGGAGACATAAAATGGATTAGCAAAGCAAAGAGCGAAATATCAGCATATTGCTCGCCAATTATTATTAATAAAAACAAGAATAAAATTTTGATTACTTTTTCTGAACATGAATTACTGGGAATTGATGCTAAATCTGGCACTTTACTTTGGACACATCACCAAGACACAATGTGTGATATTCACGGTAATACTCCAATATCTGAAGATGAATATTTATATTATTCAACAGGATGTGGAAATGGAACTGTAAAGTTAAAACTATCAGAAAATGGCGATAAAATTGAGCAAGTTTGGAAAACAACTGATATTGATAACGTAATGGGTGGGGTTATTAAAGTTGACAGTTTATTAATTGGTACAAGTCACGGCAAAAAAGATATTAGATGTTTAAATGCAAAAGATAGTACTTTAGTAGATACATTAAAGTTTGGTAGAGGAAGCGTAATTTATGCTGACAATTTATTGTATTGTTATAACGAAAAGGGAGAGATTGGTTTAATAAAAGTATTTCCAAAACTAGAGCTTATTAGTTCGTTTAAAATCGAAAAAGGAACATTAGAACATTTTACACACCCTGCAATTAAGAACGGAATTCTCTATATTAGGCATGGTAAATCTTTAATGGCATACAATATTAGTTCCACAAAAATCAGTTTATAGCAAATTATTAAATTTGCAGTTTTAGGTAAAATTATTTTAAAAATTACTTAAATTTCATCAAAAGAGTTTCAAAACCTTTTTTTTGATATAATTTAATAATAACTTTATAGTAGCATTATGGTATTGAAATGGTGAAATATATTCTATTAATATTATTTGTATTTGAATTTGTTCAATGTGGTTATTCTCAGAATTTTAATTGGGCAAATTCCGTTGGAAGTATCAATTCTGATAATGCTATGTGTATAGAATTAGATGATAACGAAAATGTATATGCAACAGGGAGATTCTCCGGTACTGTTGATTTTGATTCAAAAATTGGAGTTTATAATCTTACATCAATTGGTCTTTTAGATGCTTTTATAGCTAAATACGATAAAGATGGAAATCTGATTTGGGCAAAAAGTATGGGAGGAACTCTGGATGAAACAGCGTGGTTTATGAAGTTAGATGATGCTGGAAATATTTATATTATTGGAACATTTATTTCTGCAATGGCTGATTTTGATCCATCAATTAATACGTTTAATTTAACATCCTTAGGTTCAGGAGATATATTCTTCGCAAAATATAGTAATAATGGAGATTTAGTTTGGGCAAAAGCAATTGGAAGTGCTGGAAATGAGTTTGGACGAGCAATTACATTAGATTCAGACAATAATATTTATATTACAGGATATTTTTCTGGAACAGCAGATTTTAATCCTAATGCAGGAGTTAATAATTTAATTAGTAGTTCTACTTTTGAAGGATTTCTTGCTAAATATGATAATAATGGGAATTATATTTGGGCTCATGATTTTGGGAACTCACTCTCTAATTATGGAGTTGCCTTAGAAATAAATTCTAATGAGGAAATCGTACTTACTGGTTTTTTTTCAGGAACTGTTGATTTAGATTTTGATGTTGGATTAACTCAATTTGTTTCAGCAGGTGGTTCAGATATTTTTGTTGCTAAATATGATACAAGTTCAAATTTAATTTGGGCTAATCATTTACCCGGAAAATTTCCAGATGCTCCTTCTTTTATTCAATTTGATTCGTTAAATAATATTTATCTATCAGGTTCATTTAAAGATACAATTTGGTTTGATGATAGTTTTGGTATAAATTTTCTAAAGTCACCTGGTCCTTTAGGAAATTGTTTTCTTGCAAGCTTTGACAATAATGGTAGCTTTAGATGGTCAAGAACAGATGGTGGGAAAAAGATAGCAGGAATTAATTCTTTTAAAGTAGTTAACAGTGAGTTTTTATATTTATCCGGAAATTTTCAAGATACAATATACTATAACAACATTGTGGATACATTAATGCTAGTATCAAATGGATTGGATGATATTTTGTTTGTAAAATACAAATTAAATGGAGAATTAGTTTGGGTAAAAAATTTTGGAGGAACAGGAGCTGAAATTGGACGAACTATTGCCGTAAGTGACTCGCTAAATGCATATCTTGCAGGATATTATCAAAATACGGTGGACTTTAATCCTAATGATGAAGTTTATAATTTAACATCTAGTGGAAATAATGATTTATTTATTTCAAAGTATTCCCCAAAAATATTTAAGAATGATAATTACAGTATTTGTAATGGAAATTTTTTATTATTTGGAGATGACTCATTAACTGTTGATGGAAGTTATACCCGAATATCTAATTGTGGAGTCGATTGTGATTCAATAATTACTGCTAATATTACAGTGCTACCTGTAAATGATACATTATTAGATGAATCTATTTGCGAAGGTGATATTTTCAATTTTGGTTCACAAACACTAACTATTTCAGGTGTTTTTTATGATTCTTTGATTAATATTTTTGGTTGCGATAGTACAGTAACATTAAATTTGACAGTAAATCCAACTTTTAATTCAACAATATCAGAGCAAATCTGCAATGGCGATTCTTATCTTTTAGGAACGCAAACCCTCACAACA
>MEND01000086.1 GCA_001768975.1 Bacteroidetes bacterium GWA2_31_9
CTCGAACTCGAACATTCTGTTTCAAACTCTTGACTTTATAGACAGACACTAATTAGTTTCATTAGAAGTTTTAGTATTGGTTTCATGAAATATTTATTTATAATTCTAGTTTCGGTTATCTTTTTAATAAATTGTAAAAAAGATGATAGAATTAAGCCAACTTCTAGTTCAAATACTGATATTATTCCTCACTTTGATTTTTCTGCTTATACAATTTTGACTATTGCTGATTTAAAATCTAAATATCCAGGATCTTTAAATCTTATTGATACTAATTATTTAATTTGGGGAAAAGTTACAGCAAACGATGAGTCTGGAAATTTTTATAAAACAATGGAAATTCAGGATGCATCAGCTGCAATTGAATTAAAGCTTGATCGTTCATCTTTATTTAATGAATTTAAAATAGGTCAAAGGATTTACATTAAGCTCGATAGCCTTTATATTGGCGAATATAATGGACTAAAACAAATAGGATATAATTATAATAACGCAATTGGTAGATTGCCAGATGTACTGATAGATAAGCATATACTTTTAGATAGCCTACCAGGAAGTCCGATTGAACCAAAAATCGTTAACATCAACGCACTAGATGAAGCAGATTTAAGTAAATTAGTTAAAATAGAGGGAGTTTCTTTTGAACTCCCAGGTAGTCGTTTTGCTGAAACTATTTCTACAACAAATAGAAGTCTTTTAGATGAGAATGGTTTTGTAATTCCTAGTTTTCTTGTCCGAACAAGTAATTATGCAAGTTTTGCTGCTAATTTATTGCCTTCTGGAAAAGGAAATCTGGTTGGAATTTTAAGCAGATTTGGTATTGATTGGCATTTTTACATAAGAGATATTAACGATGTGCAGGATTTTGTTGCCCCTGTGATTTTATTAGAATATTCATTTGCAACAAGTTCTTCAGATTGGACTATAAAATCACAAGCAAGTAATAAAGATTGGTTCTATTATGATACTGATCCATGTATGGTAATGAATGGAGTTGGAGCAGATGTTCCAAGCAAAGATTGGTTAGTTTCTCCTGAAGTTGATTTTGGTGTAGCACCAAACTGTGAATTAACTTTCAAAACAATTATGAAAAATACTGACTCTGGAATTACAGAGCCTTTAAAAATTAAAATATCATCAAATTATAGCGGTGATGCTACAACTGCAACCTGGACTGATGTTCCAGCAACATTATCAACATCTGGTTCATGGGCTAGTAATACAGTTTCAGGCTTTCCAAATTCAGGAAAATACAGAATAGCATTCTATTACGAATCAAGCGGAACAACTGGAACTACTGCTACTGCTTGGCAAATAAAAGACGTAATGTTAGCTAATTAGTCTGTTGCCATCAAATCTGAAAGCACAAATACATTATTTGTATTTTTGTTTTAAGAATTGTAAATTTGTATAAAAAATAACTATGGATTTACAGACAAGAAAATTAAATGCTATAGAATACTTGATTAATCTTAATGATGAAAGTCTATTTAAAATTGTTGAAGCAACTATTGATTCTACAAAATCTCAAAAAAATATTAAAGCTAAATCGTTAACAAAAAAACAATTGGTTTATAGGGCTAAACTTTCAAATCAAGATTATTTATCAGGTAAATACAAAACTCAGGAACAGCTTGAATTAGAGTCAAAAAATTGGTAATAAGATGAAAATTATTTGGTCTGATTTTTCGTCTGAAATACTTGTGGAAATATATAAATACTACAAACTAAAAGCTGGTTCAAATATTGCAAATCAGATTAAATCAAATATATTTAATTCAACCAAACAACTTAAAAAGAATCCTTTTTCTGGACAAATTGAAGTTTCATTAAAGCAACTTAATGAAGGACATCGCTATATAGTTGAAGCCAACTATAAAATAGTTTATAAGCCGGTTATAGAAGGAATTCTGATTACAGACGTATTCGACACAAGGCAAGACCCAATTAAAATAAATCGTACTTCTAATATTTCTTAACATAAAGAACAGATATTTTGAGCTTTATAAAACCATCTATTCTTTATATAATATTATCATATCTAATTCCAAATCGTAATGGTTGAAACTCAAAATAAACTCGCAGTTGTAATTTTAAATTGGAATGGATTAAAATACTTAAAGGAATTTATTCCTATTCTTATTAAATATTCATCCATCGAGGGAGTAGGATTATACATTGCTGATAATGGCTCTAAAGACGAATCTGTAAATTATCTCAAACAAAACCACCCTGAAATCAATCTTATATTACTCGAAAAGAATTATGGATTTGCTGAAGGCTATAATAAGGCTTTAGAAAAAGTCGATTCTGAATATTTTGTGCTTTTAAATTCTGATGTTGAGGTTACTGAAGGTTGGATTGAACCATTGATAAAATTGATGGATTCAGATTCAGAAATTGCTGCTTGTATGCCAAAAATTATGGATTATTACATGCGTGATTATTTTGAATATGCAGGAGCAGCAGGCGGTTTTATTGATAAATATGCTTATCCTTTTTGCCGAGGCAGAATTTTCGACGAAATCGAAAAAGACAACGGACAATACAATAATTTTGAAAGTATTTTTTGGGCTTCAGGAGCTTGTCTTTTTATTAGAAAAGATATTTACTTTAAAGCTGGTGGTCTCGATGGCAACTTTTTTGCACACATGGAAGAAATTGATTTGTGTTGGAGAATCAAAAATATGGGACATAAAATTATGTTTTGCCCCGAAAGCAAAGTATATCATGTTGGAGGTGGTACTTTATCGAAAAATAATCCAAAAAAAACTTATCTCAATTTTAGAAATAATCTGTACTTACTTTACAAAAATTTGCCAGAAGGAAAAGTATTCTCTCTAATCTTTTTCAGAATGATTTTAGATGGAATTGCTGGTGTTAAATTCTTGATTGGTTTTGAATTTTCTAACTTTTGGGCAATAATAAAAGCACATTTCAGCTTTTATAGAAACGTATCAAGGTTTTCTGAAAAAAGGCAGAAAAACATTAAAACCTTATTTATTACATACGATTATCCCGAAAAGAAAAACTTTAGTATTGTATATTCTTTTTTTGTGAAAAAATTACGATTATATTCGAAGCTATATAATGCTGAGAAATCAGATATTTAATTGTTAAGTAGAGCATTACGTGCTTTGTGCGATTTTTATTAACATTTCGTATATAGTCGTTATTTATTGTAAACTTTAGTTTGTTTTTGAATAATATTTATATTCTGAGTTTAATATGTTGAAATCCGCATTAATTAGGTTTCGCTTTAAGTTTGGGAGTTGTTGTGTCAAAATTGGCGTATGTTAAAAAACTATGTTTCTTAACTCTGTTATATAACTCTGTTATTAAATATGACAATTGTATGCTAAAAAAAACATTTATCGGATATTTAACACTCTAACTTTGCACCGAAATAATTCAATAAAATTAAATCAATAAAAATAATTTAAAATAAGGAGGATTTATGTCTGAATTAAAAACAGTAATTAGTGATCAGATTAAAAAGCACGGCAAAGGACGAGATGCACTTATGCCAATTCTGCAATCAATTGTTGAAAAAAACAACTATCTCACTAATGAAAACATGGTTGAAATAGCAAAAGAACTAGATATTTCTGCTGCTGACGTATATGGAACAGCATCGTTTTATTCATTTTTAGAAACAGAAGAGCGTGGAAGATATGTTATACGAATCTGTAAATCTATCACATGCGACATGAAAGGGAAAGGGAAAGTACTTAGAACAATTCAAGACATGTTGAAAATTAAAATTGGTGAAACTACACAAAACAAAAAATTCTCATTGTTAGAAACAAACTGCATTGGTCTTTGCGATCAAGGTCCTGCTATGTTAATTAATGACGATTTCTACAATCATCTAACACCTGAAAAAGTTAGAGAAGTTCTTGTTGATTATATCAGAAATAAAAACTAAAAAGGAGGGAATTAAAATGACAAAAAAGCAATTAAAAAGAGTAGATATAATATTAAGTCCGTATTCTGTATCGCCTTATCAAGTATTAATTAATACAGTAAAAAGAAGTAAAGATGAAGTAATTAAGGAAATGATTAATTCTGGACTTCGAGGAAGAGGTGGAGCAGGATTTCCAACTGGTCTTAAATGGAAATTAGCATCTGAACAAATTTCTGATGAAAAATATATAATCTGCAATGCAGATGAAGGAGAACCTGGAACATTTAAAGACAGAAAAATTTTATCTGAAGTTCCTCGAAAAGTTTTCTCTGGAATGGCTATTGCTGGTTGGGCAACAAACTCAACAAAAGGAGTAGTTTACCTTCGAAGAGAATATAAATATATGGTTGCTGACTTGGAAAAAGAAATCGAAGTATTTAATAATAAAGCAAAAGAAATCGGTTTAGACTTTTCAATAAATATCTTTTTGGGTGCAGGAGCGTATGTTTGTGGCGAAGAAACTGCATTAATTGAATCAATGGAAGGCAAAAGAGGTGAACCAAGAAACAAACCTCCATATCCAATTCAAAATGGATTTAAAGGAAAACCAACAATTGTTGGAAATGTTGAAACATTTGCCAGTGCATCAATGGTTTGTAGATATGGTGCAGACGAATATGTAAAATTCGGAACAAACGATCAGCATGGATCAAAACTATTTTCAATTTCTGGCGATTCTCCAAAAGAAGGTGTTCATGAATTAGAATTAGGAATGTCTATCGAAGATTTTGTTCATGAATTTGGTGATGGAGATACAAAAGCAGTACAGGTTGGAGGAGTTGCAGGTTTTTGCGTTCCACGAAAACATTTCAAAACAACAATTATTGGTGAAGGGCAAACAACCGGAGGAGCAACTATGATTTTTAATAGTACTCGCTCAATGTATCATGTTTTACACAACTATCTTGACTTTTTTGTTGAGGAATCATGCGGTCAATGTACTCCATGCAGGGTTGGAACACAACAATTACTTAAAGGAATTGAAGCTGTAAAACTTGGTGAAAAAGAACCTGAATATCTTGAGCAATTAATCAAATTATCTCAAACAATGAAAGTTGCTTCTAAATGTGGACTGGGACAATCGGTTGCTAATTCATTTGCATCAATTGTAACAAACTTCAAAGAAGAAATGATTTACTAATTAAGAATCTTAAAAATATTGTTATGTCAGTTAATTTAAAAATAGATGGTATTAATGTTAGTGTCGAAAAAGGCAGTACTATTCTCGATGCAGCAAAAAAAATAAATATAAAAATTCCAACCCTTTGCCACCACGAAGACCTTTGTGTAGCAGGAAATTGCAGGGTTTGTATTGTAGAAGTTGAAGGAAAAAATAAACTTGAAGCTAGTTGTGCTACTCCTGCCGAAGAAGGAATGATTATTAAAACTAATACTCCAAAAATCAGAAATGCACGAAAAGATATTATTTCACTTTTGGTTTCAGAGCACAATACACAATGTACAACATGTTACCGAAGTACAAATTGTGAATTACAAGCCTTATCCTCAGAGCACAATATCGATCATGAAAGATTTCTTAGTGTTTTAAAACCACACACAAAAATAGATAAGTCATCATGGTCAATAGAAAAAGACGACAGCAAATGTGTTCGTTGTCAACGATGTGTTAGAACCTGTGCCGAACTTCAGCATGTAAATGCACTAACAGTAAGTGGAAAAGGAAAAGAAATGAAAATTTCTACATTTCTTAATCTTCCGTTCAGTGATGTGGTTTGTACAAATTGTGGTCAGTGTATAACACATTGTCCAACAGGAGCATTAACCGAAAGAAGATATTTTGACGAAGTTTGGGAAGCTATTGGAGATCCTACAAAACATGTAGTTGTAAATACTGCTCCTTCTGTAAGAGTTGCATTAGGCGAAATGTTAGGAATGCCAGTTGGAACAAGAGTTACAGGGAAAATGGTAACTGCTTTGAAAAAAATGGGTATTGATGCAGTTTTAGATACAGATTTTACTGCCGACCTTACAATTATTGAAGAAGGTCACGAATTGCTTACCAGATTAAAATCAGTTTTAGTTGATGGTGATACAAGTGTGAAATTACCAATGATGACTTCTTGTTCTCCAGGCTGGGTTAAATTTATTGAACACATGTATCCTGAATATCTTGGGCATTTGTCATCATGTAAATCTCCGCAACAAATGTTTGGTGCATTAACTAAAACATATTATGCAGAGAAAAACAATATAAATCCTAAAGATATTGTAAGTATTGCAATTATGCCTTGTGCGGCTAAAAAATTTGAAGCAAATAGACCAGAAATGAGAGATAGTGGGTATCAAGATATTGATGCTGGATTAACTACTCGTGAACTAGGTCACATGATTAAACAAGCAGGCTTGAATTTCGCAGAACTTGAAGACACAAAATATGACAGTTTTATGGGAGATTCTACTGGTGCAGCTGTTATTTTTGGTGCAACAGGTGGAGTTATGGAAGCAGCACTAAGAACGGCTTATGAAGTTGTTACCGGACGTGAAGTCCCATTTAAAAATCTTAACATTTTACCAGTTCGTGGTCTGGAAGGAATTAAAGAAGCTACAATTAAAATCGAAGGTTGCTTACCTGCATGGAGTTTCCTTGAAGGTGCAGAACTAAAAATTGCAGTTGCTCACGGACTAATTAATGCCCGACAAATAATGGATATGATAGTCGCTGGAGAATGTCCTTATCATTTTATTGAAGTTATGGCTTGCCCTGGTGGATGTATTGGTGGCGGTGGACAACCAATTCCAACTAATAACGAAATACGATTGAAACGTATTAAAGCTATTTACGATGAGGATGAGGGAATGCCAATTAGAAAATCTCATGAAAATCCAGAAGTTACAAAAATTTATGCAGATTTTCTTGAAAAACCTCTTGGTCACACATCTCATAAATTGCTACATACCAAATACAGAAAGAGAAATAGGTATTAAAATTAATTATATAAAAAGAGAGTAGATTTAAACTCTCTTTTTATATTTTTAAAAATTAATTCAGATAAAAGTATTATAATATGCATTGTTGATTAGAATAAATTCAATAAACAAATGAAGTTTTTACCCGAAACATATAAAATTGAAGATAAACGCATGGAGCCGTTTATTGATTCTGAGGAAATTTGGAACTATATTAATAATACAAAATCAGATAAAGAAAAAGTTAGAGCAATAATCTCAAAATCGTTAAGTAAAAAACGCTTAACACTAGAAGAAACAGCAGTTTTAGTAAATACAACAAACAATGAGCTTATTGAAGAAATTAAAGAAGGAGCTAAAACATTAAAAAAGAATGTTTATGGCAACAGAATAGTTTTGTTTGCTCCATTATACATTGGAAATCTTTGTTCAAATGACTGCTCTTATTGCGGTTTTAGAACTTCTAATAAAGAATCTGTAAGAAAAACTCTTTCAAATGATGAAATTATTGCTGAAGTAAAATCACTCGAAGACGACGGACAAAAGCGATTAATTTTAGTTTATGGAGAACATCCAAAATATTCACCCGAATTTATTGCAGAATCGGTTCGTACTGTTTATGGCGTTAAAAGCAAAAATGGCGAAATAAGAAGAGTTAATATTAATGCTGCTCCTTTAAGTATCGAAGGGTTTAAAACAGTGAAAGAATCTGGAATTGGAACATATCAGGTTTTTCAAGAAACATACAATACTGAAGCATACAGCATTTATCATAGAAGCGGAAACAAAAAAGACTTCAATAATCGCTTAACATCTCTTGACAGAGCTCAGGAAGCTGGACTCGACGATGTAGGAATTGGGGCTTTATTCGGACTTTACGATTGGCGATTCGAAGTGTTAAGTTTAGTACGTCATACAAATCATCTTGAAGCATGCTATAATGTTGGTCCTCATACAATTTCTTTTCCAAGAATTCAAAATACATCGTGTTTTGAAGTAGATAATAAATATGCAGTAAGTGATGCTGATTTTGTGAAATTGGTTGCAATACTTCGTTTGGCAGTTCCCTACACTGGTTTGATTTTAACAGCCAGAGAATCACATGAAATTAGAAGAGAAGTTCTAAAGTTTGGTGTATCCCAAATTGATGGAGGAACTAAAATAGAAATCGGAAGCTATTCTGAAAAAAGCGTTGATCCTCAAGACTTAAATCGAGAACAATTTTGCATTAACGACAACAGAAGCCTTAACGATATTATTAATGAGCTAGTTGAAGACAATTTTCTGCCTTCATTTTGTACTGCTTGCTATAGACTTGGACGAACTGGCGAGCATTTTATGGAATTTTCTGTACCCGGATTTATTAAAGAAAAATGTACTCCAAATGCAATTCTTACATTTGCCGAATATTTAGAAGATTATGCCAACGGTGATTCATATATAAATGGTTGGAAAACAATTGAGAGAAATATTGCTTCAATTGAAAATTCAGAGTTGAAAGAAAATGTGAGAAATAAAGTTGAGAAAATAAAAAACAAG
>MEND01000087.1 GCA_001768975.1 Bacteroidetes bacterium GWA2_31_9
TTTTTAGTGAGGTCTGATGTAAAAACAAAAATATCCTTTTATTTATTTTGCGAACTAATGTTCTGTCTTTATTGATTTTGCTTGTATGGGTAAGGAGTTCTGAACTTAAAAAAAGATTTATTGCTTAATAAATTTTCCAACAGTAAATGATTTGTTATTGAAAATTTTAACAAAATAAATACCTGCTCTAAATTCGCTTACATCAATTGATATAATATTATTTCCTTTTGCTGATTGATGTTTTTTAGGAGTTAATACGGTTTTTCCCTGAAAGTCGAGAATTGCTAAAGTAATATATTCAGATTCAGTATAATTATATACAATATTAATTAAATCGGTGGTAGGATTTGGAAAAATATTAACCATATCAATCTTGCTTTCCTGCTGATTTTCTTGTGCAATATTAACCGAAACTATTTCTGAATAAGAATATGAGTTATCAAAATCTGTTGTTTTTAGCCTATAATATGAAGTTCCCTTAAATGGATTTTCATCAGTAATTGTATAGTTTATCTCTGAATTACTATTTCCAGCTGCTTTAACTGTTGTAATAGATTCAAATGTTTTTAAATCGTTTGATCTTTCAACTATAAAATCTTTAGTGTTAAATTCAGAAGCAGTTGACCAGAAAACATCAACAAATTTATTATCTCTGGCTTTTGCATCAAATATTAAAAGGTCAACTGGAAGTATGTTTGCAGCTGATTTTGAAGCAAAAGTTAATGGTGTAAATGATGAATTATATTCTGATGTTATCCATCCAGAAACAACATCACCACTATTACTTGTATTTCCATAATCTTCCCATGACGATGCTCCGGAGTTAAAATGTGCAACTGTCAGATCTGCATTATTAAATGCATCTATTCCGCTTCTAGCTTTATCTTCTGAATATAGTCTGATTCTTTTATTTAAACTAACATCCCCCGAGTTTTTTGTAAAATCCCAATATTCAATTGTGCTAACATGATGCAAACTCCCTGATGGAGTTGAGTTTGAATAAGGAACATCAAAATATTCAGCAGTATAAGCATCAGTTGTTGCTACTGTGCCACTATAATGCAACATATATAGCCTTGCCCAAATATCATTTTTTCCAATTGGATAAATAAAGCTATAAGGCCCAGCAGCACCAAATCTGCCAATTTTCTTTAATGGTCCGTTAATGTAACTTGTTGCTATACCACCATCTGGGGAAACCGAAGACTGATCGTTCAAAGTCAAAAGTCGAGAAGCTGTAGTATTAATTAATCCATCGCTAAGTGTTAAAGTTCCAGAAACGCTACCATTATTTCCAAAAGTAAGTCCGCTAGAGCTTGAGTTACTTACAGTTAAATTGTAAAAACCAGTACTACTTGTGCCATTCATATTTTGAGCAGAATTTCCTGCAAATGAAACAGTTCCCGACTCAGCTGTAAAAGTACCATTATTAGTCCACGATGAACTATTATTTAAAGTAATTGAAGCATTTGAAATTCCATAATTTCCTCCAGTAGTTGAATTTATCATATCTAATGTCCCAGATTCTATTGTAAGGTTATTATCAACTGTAATATTTTGTCTTAACTCACGAGTTCCTGTTCCTGAAATAAAGTTTATTGTTCCAAATGGCAGAGGATTTTTGTCAATATATATATATCGATTTGTTCCATCCATTTCGAAATTAAAAGTTGAATTATTAATTGTTACAGTATTACTTACATAAGCAGCACTAGTCATAGTTCTATAAACCGTGACAGTTCCATTATGTTCAAAATTTCCATAAATATATAACGAACCTCTAATGACAAGATTAACAGAAGGATCTGTACATTCCCATTTATTTCCTACTGGATCTTGAATAATTAAATCGCCTTCAATATCCATATCACCAATTTGAATAGCTGTAAAACCATCTTCGGGCTGTATATCAACACCAAATTCATAGGGTGTTCCAGTTCCTTTTATTCTGGAACCTCTAACTCTTAAGTCGGTAAATCCACTATTAATAGGTCTATTAGTAGTAATTGCACCAAAGTTTGTTAAATCGCCAACAAAAGTTGGTATATTTGGAGAACCGCCACTTAAAAGATTCTCACCAGTAGCAGCTCCAACTTTTCTGTATCCAATAAAGAAATTAGCACCTGAATTTATTTTAGTATCTTTTTTAATATATAAGTGCCAATTATCACCAATATCTCCAGTCGCATCAGTTCCTTCACTGGTAGAAAATGTTCCTGAATTAATTTCCAAATTATTTTCAATATACATTGCCGATGTTTTCAGACTCAAAGTATTTGCACCACAATCGACATAAACATCGTAAAAGTTTTTAGCACTATTACTTGCATATAAACTTCCACCGGCATCAATTGTTCGGTCGGCAGTTCCATTAAATACAACTTTTCCAGTTCCTCGTGTAAAAACTCCCGAGCCATTATTCAACCAATCGCCACCAACAGTAAAAGTATTTGTAGTCATAACAAATGTTGGTCCTACAGCATTTCTTATTTCAAAGTCGCCATCTAAAATAAAATTTCCAGATAATGTAGTTGTTCCGTCATAAATTCTTAAATCGGCATTTACATTTCCAGTTCCAGATAAAACAATAGTACTGTTTAAATCAATATCTCTTGTACCGTCAAAAACAGATACAGCCGTTATATCTCCATTTAGTACAATAGCTTCAGACTGGCTTGTTTGTGAATATATATCCAGATATTTTCCCGATGCAAGGTTTAATGTTCCGTAATGTAAAAACGAACCATTTATATTAATATCCGAAGCTGTGGGATTTAGTGTGTATGAAGCTCCTGATTGTAAAGTAAAATGGTTAAAGTTTGTTGCAGTTACTCCAGCAATTAAATTACTACTTCCAGTAAAAACTACTGTTCCTGAACCTGGAGTAAAAGTGTCATCGTTAGTAAAATCGCCATTTAAAGTAAGTGAGTGAGTCGTCATAACAAATTCGGAACTAGTTCCGTTACGGATTACAAAATTTCCATTTAATGTAAAGTCCGAAGTAAGCGTTGTAACATTATCATAAACTCTTAAATCTGCATTAATAACACCATTTCCACTTAAAACTCCTGTTGTATTTAAATCAATATCCCTTGTTCCATCGTAATTATCAGTTGCTGTAATTGTTCCATTTAATGTATTAATAGTGCCATATAAATCTAAGGCTTTACCGCTCGATATGTTTAAAGTACCATTATTAATAAATGTTCCAATAATCTGTAAGGCATTATTTGGCCAGGAACCTCCAGTTGGATTTATAGTATAGGATGCTCCAGAATTTACAGTTAAAAATGCAACAGCTGTACCAAAACTACCTGCTATTGTTTTACCAACACCTGTAAGAGTAGTAGTTTCTGCTGCACAATAATAAGCTGTTGCAGAAGCATTATTTGTAATATTTCCTGCTATTGTAACATCATACGAATTTGGATATAATCGACCTGCGGTGAAGGTTAAATTGTTATTAATAGACACATTGTTGGTTGAAAAATATGAATAAGCTAAAGATCTATTAATAGTCAGATTATATATTGACTTTCCTCCAAAATTACAATAACCGGGATAATCATTTATTCCTGAAGTTTGCTCGTTTCTTAAATGAATAGTTCCTCCTGTAATTGAGAATATTGCTGATGCATTCCAGTCCAGCATTTTTGCAGATGCACCATTATCTTGACCACAAATGTATATATCTCCGTCATTAATAGTAATATTTGCATTTGCAAATACATCAAATCCAAGAGAATTTGTTGAGCCATCGCCATAATATTTTATCCATAATTCGCCACCATCCATATTAATTTTACCCTTAACTCCTACTGTTCCTGTTACAGCTAAATCGTCCATAATGAATACTTTTCCGCCCGGGTCAATATTCAGTTTTCCGTCATTGATATATATATCGTTAAATTCATTAATAGTTCCAGCAGGAAGTCCCGAAGAAATACTACTACTTCCAATATTTAATATTCCTCCATTTTTGACTGTTACAATTCCACCAGAATTTATCTGAAAATAATTACTATTTGAGCCACATTCATGATTAATAGTTCCATAAACATCAATATTACCACTAACATAAACAATTGAAGTTCCACCAGTCAAAGTAACTTTTGCTCCAGCTTCTACAGTTAATGATTTACATGTACGTGATGCTGTGGCATTATTAATACTTAAATTAAAAGTTGTAATTGGATAACGATTTGAACCTGCACTAACATCTGGAATGATAACATTGTCTGTTACACTTGGATAATTGTCACTAGGATTCCAATTAGAAGCCAGATTCCACTCATTACTAGTAACTCCTGTCCATGTTCGTAATGGTGTAGGAATACTTGTTGTTGAAAAAGAAATTGCTGATGGATATGATGATGCTGAACTATTGCAAGAAGTAACAGCTTTTACAGTCCAGTAATATGTTGTAGATGAGCTTAATGTGAAAACATCTACAGAAGTACCTGTAATGATTCCACGTTGCAGATAATTGGCTTCATAAGTTACATCACTTGCAGCACCTACAGCCCAATAATAGCTTATAGTTGGAGAACCTGATGCACTGGCAGTCCAGTTTAAGGTTGCACTTGTTGTTGAAACACTAGTTGTATTTAATGCTGTTGGTGAGCTTGGTGTAGTACAACTTGTATTAAATGAAATGGCAGAAGCATAAGCCGACAATGTACTATTGCAAGAAGTTATCGACTTTACTGTCCAATAATAAGTTGTACCAGGATCCAATCCAGATAATGCTCCGGAATTTAAAGATGTTGTTGTACCTCTTTGCAGATAATTTGCTTCGTAAGTTACACTAGAATAAGTACTAAGTGCCCAATAATATGTAACTGTAGCAGAACCAACCGGACTTCCTACAGCCCAATTTAAAGTTGCCCCTGAAACTGATATTCCAGAAGTGCTCAGTGATAATGGTGTTCCAGGAGTAGTACATGCCGGAGTAATATTTACGGTATAATCCTCAGTTTCTCCATAATTATACGTATTACAAGGGTCAATACTTACTTCTGTCCATACGCATCTTACTCTTAACGTTCTGTTTCCTGTTGATGCACCTGCCGAAATCGTAAAAGGAATTGACGCTATACTACTTGCATTTACGTTAGTTACTTCACCAAGTTTTTCTCCAACTTCAAAAACATCGTCATTATCATAATCAATCCATGCTGCAACAGTTTCTCCGCCATAAGG
Organism: Bacteroidetes bacterium GWA2_31_9; assembly: GCA_001768975.1. GTDB lineage: Bacteria > Bacteroidota > Bacteroidia > Bacteroidales > GWF2-33-38 > GWA2-31-9. Next base: position 5,203 of record MEND01000087.1, read on the forward strand.
ACCAACAGTTACACTCAATGTTTGATCTGTTCCAGCCTGTAAGTCCGTAGAAGTTCCTGTATAGTCATTATATGAATCTCCAACATTGCTTCCTGTTCCTGCAGGAGTATTATCAATTGTACCTAATTGTACTCTGTCGATATAGTCATCACCTGTAGTTCCACTAAGATAAGATGGAAAACAATTTGTGGGAGTTGTAACACAAATAGTGAATGTTAAAGTTGTTGGAATACTTGAGTAATAGTCAAAAACTCTGACATAATAAGTATTTCCTACAGTTAAGGATACTGCATTTAAAATTTCATCTTCTCCTGTAAATCCATCGTCCTGACAAGTTACAAGCGAAGTAGAACCACATGCACCAGACCTAAGTTCAACAACTGCGTCAAAATCTGTTGAGCCAGCAACTGTAATTACATGGTTTACAGCAGCAGATGCAACAAACCGATACCAAACATCATCTTCAGATGTACCTACACATGAAGTAACAAGCGAATTTGTAGCTCCTGAAACAGTGCCATTTGTTGCACTAACACATGTTGAACCGCTATAAACTGTTAAAGGTGTTGCTCCACTGCAATTATCATTAGCAGGAGCTGAACCAGAACCACAGCTTGAACATCTCCAAACTAAAGTTGTATTTGTAGAATTAGTCTGACAATCACTACCACTATATGCAGTTACAAGAACACGAACTGTTCCTGTGAAAGTAGCAGTCCACTGAATCTTAGGCAATAGAGCTGAATAATCATCGCTAAAACATAAAATGGTTAAACCATTACTATTTAATAATGTTAATTGGGCATCATAGCTAGCGATTCCACCATCAGCTACTAATAAAGACCATTCGTAAGTCGAACCCGATGTGACACTATATACAGCATATTCTCCAGCCCAAATAGATGAACTAATTGTTGTCCAAGATGAAGTATTTGATGAAAAAGTCCCGGAAGGGTAATTAGAGCCACCTGTACAAGTACCAACAAGACATTGACCTTGTGAATATGTATTATTAAGTCCAATGCTGAATATAAATAATACTATAAAAATGTATAATTTTATCTTCAATTTTTAATCAGATATTATATAAAAGTTTGAATTTAAATAAAATATTTTAAACGTCAAACTTTTTAACATTTTGCTTAATAAAAAAAGCACATCTTTCGAGGTGCTTTTTAAATATATTACTTTATGGTAAACTTTTTATTGAACCACAACTCTACTTACCTTAACAACTTCGCCACTAGCAACTTTCACTGCATAAATTCCTTTTGGAAGTGTGCTTAAATCAACTTGTTTTGTTGTTGTTTCTGATGTTAATGTTTCGTTCATTATTGTTCTTCCTGAAACATCCATGATGCTTAAAGTAGCTTCGTTGCTTAATCCTTCTATTGCAATATTTAACATAGCTTTAGTTGGATTTGGATATATTTCTATATTAAATTTATCATTTATTAAAGATGTTCCTTCACAAATATCTGCAATAAAAGTTATTGAATCAGTGGTAATTGAACAAGAATTAGATACTGTAACTGAGTATGTATAGTTACCTATCGACAATAATGATGCTTCAACTGTTAACGTTTGATTATTAGAACCATCGTTCCATAAATAGTCCATTCCAGGATTTCCTGCATCAAGAATGGCAACATCGCCAAAGTTTATACACAAAACAGTGCTATCAACACCTAAGTCAACACTTATAGCTGGAATAATGGTTAGGGTTAATGTAACTACTGAATCACATCCTAATTCTGATGCAAATGTTTCAGTAAAATCGCCTGCTGTTGTCAGTGTTTGTGTTCCAAAAACATAACTGTCGCCATCGCAAATTGTTGCTACATCGGTTGTTGCATAAACTGGATTTACGGTCAATGTTAAAGTCACTACTGAATCGCATCCCAATTCTGACGCAAATGTTTCTGTAAAATCGCCTGCTACTGTCAATGTCTGTGTTCCAAAAGCATAACTGTCGCCATCGCAAATTGTTGCTGCATCGGTTGTTGCAAATACAGGATTAACTGTTAAGGTTAGTG
>MEND01000088.1 GCA_001768975.1 Bacteroidetes bacterium GWA2_31_9
AGGTTAAAGTAACAACTGAGTCGCAACCATTAGCATTTGTGAATGTTTCGTTGTAAGTTCCTGCAATTGTCAATGTTTGAGTTCCAAAAACAAAACTTCCGCCACAAATTGTTGCAAAATCAGTTGTTGCATCGGTAGAGTTTACTGTCAAGGTTAAAGTAACAACAGAGTCGCAACCATTAACATTTGTGAATGTTTCGTTGTATGTGCCTGACGATGTTAATGTTTGTGTTCCAAAAACATAAGTATTTCCATCGCAAATTGATATAAAATCATTTGAAGTAATTGGTGCAGGCTCAGTAATTGTAACAAAATCAGAAACAAAGCAACCTTGGTTATCAGTAACAGTAACATTATAAATTCCTGCCTGTACACTTCCTGTTGCCCATGAAGTTATTCCATTATTCCAGTTGTAGAAATATGGTGCGTTTCCTCCATTAACGTTTACAGAAGCATAGCCTGTACTATCATTATTACAATTTAAATTTGTAACATTAAAACTCAAGAACATTTGAGGAGCTTCACCAATAAAAATAGAGTCTATTTTTATACAACCTGTATTATCTGTAATTGTTACTGTGTAATTTCCTGAACTAACATTCATTAAGTCATTAGATGTTGCCCCATTGCTCCATAAGAATGAATACGGACTAAATCCACCAAAAATATTAGTAGTAGCATAGCCATTGTTCGCATTATAACAAGTTGCTGGATATGGATAAATGTTTAAATTGATTGAACCAGGCTCATAAATATTAAAGCTACGTGTCATTCCGCAATTATTAGCATCTAATATTCCAACACTATAATAACCAGGACTTAGGCTATAAATATCTTCAGTTGTAGCACCATTATTCCAACTAAATGAAAAAGGAGGAGTCCCACCACTTACAGTTAAATCAATACTTCCATTATTTGCTCCAAAACAAGTTACATTATTAACTATTTCTGAAACACTTATTGTATCTGGTTGATTAATATGAACTAATGAGTCTAGGGTGCTACAATAATGCATATCTCGAACATTAATGTAGTAATCTCCAGTATATAAATAATATTTAGTTGTAGTTGTATCATGACCTGATTCTCCATAAACAGAATAAGTAAGTGGAGGAGTTCCTCCTGTAGCATTTATTGTTATAGAACCATCGTTAGCACCAACACAAGAAACATCATTAATTGTAATTGAATTAATAACTAATTGTGGCGGTTCAACAATTACAAAAGATGTATCAAAAATACAATTCAGCACATCAGTAACAGTTAAGCTATAAGTGCCTGCTGAAAGATAGTCAATATAATCAACGGTTGCAGAATTAGACCATAAAAATGTATATGGATAAGAGCCACCCATTGCATAAACGCTAACATTTCCATCATTTTGTCCAAAACAAGTAATTTGATTTATGTATATATTGGTTAATTTAAGCATCATAGGTTCAGTTAAATTATAATCTTTAATGCTTACACAACCATTATTATCAGTAACAGTTAATAAGTAAGTTCCTTTTATTAAACTATCAGCAACATTAGTATTATCGGTATTTGACCAAGAATATGTATAAGGAGTTGTACCACCTGTAACATTAGCCGTAATTTGTCCATCATTTCCACCAAAACATTTTGGATTGAATGTGTTTTGATAATCTATGTCAATAAATGGTGAGTTGACATTTGAAATATTTGCAAAATTTGTAGCAGTACATCCAATTGAATCAGTTACGGTTACATAGTAAGTTCCAGCCGGTAAATTATTAACAGTATCGGTTGTGTATCCGCCTGTCCAATAATAAGAATATTGACCTAAACCATAATAAGCTGCTACATTAACTTGTCCATTGTTAGAACCACAATTTGCTTGTAAAGAATTTGTAAAAGCCTCTATTTTTTGAGGTTGAAATAAGTCAATATATTGATATATACTACAACCATTATTATCAGTTACATTTATATTATAAGACTTTGCAGGCATATTTGTTAAATCTTCTAATGAAGAAAATCCATAATCCCAATTATAATTATATGGAGGTATTCCTCCGGTTACTGTAATATCTATATTCCCATCGTTTGCACCAAAACATGTAACATCTGTTTTTATGTAGCTTAGATGTAATGAGTCTGGTTGAGAAATCAAGACTGAATCATTTTTAGTACAACCATTATTATCTGTAATTGTAACATTATACATTCCAGCAGCTAAACCACCCAAATTATTTGAATTATACGAATTAAAACCAGCAGGTCCAGTCCAATTAAAGTTAAAAGGAGACATACCTGTATTCATCATTATATTAATATTTCCATTATTATTTCCTGCACAATTAATATCTTGCTTATTTAAAGTATATGTAAGTTCGCTTGGAGGATATAAAAATACCGAATCAGTATTAGAGTTACAACCATTAGCATCGCTAACATATATGTTATATGTTCCTGAACAAAGGTTCATTATATTGCTTGATATTGTGTCCAAAGTTGTTGAATTAAATATATAATGATAAGTGTATGGATAAAAACCACCATTTGCATTAACATTAATATTTCCGTTGCAACTTTCAAAACAACTTTCAGCATAATGATTAATTTGGAATTTTAACTCTTGTGGTTCATTAATATTACAATATTGAATTCCTTTACAACCCGAAGCATCTGTAACAGTTACAAAATAAAAACCTTTAGGTACATTTGTCATAGATGTATCTGTTGAACCATTAGACCAATAATATGTATATGGCATAATTCCACCTGTTGCAAAAGCTAAAGCAGAACCGTTTGATCCACCATAACATGTAACATCTGTAGTGTCAATAATTGAGACTACAGGTGCTTCCAAATCATTAATCACTGCACCGAAATCTCTAAAACAACCTGTTGCATCTGTAACTGTTACTAAATACGTTCCTGAATAAAGATTACTAATACTATCTGTAAAAATTGTATTATTCCAATTATAATTAAATGGAGCGATTCCGCCACTTACTACTGATACTGCTGCACTACCGTCGGCATTACCACATGTTGCATCATTTTTTGTTACATTTAATATAATTTCAGAAGGTTGAGTAAGTTCAACGCTATTACTAGCTGAACATCCTTTGTTATCGTAAATATTTACAGAAAAATAACCTGCCCATAAATTACTCAAATAATTTTGATTTGCCCCAATATTCCAATTGTAAGTATATGGAGCATTTCCTCCCCAAACATTTAAATTAATATTCCCATCATTTGAATTAAAGCAACTTAGATTATTTGAAGTTATTGTTGATTCCAATAATGGAGGTTCAGAAACATAAAAACTATCAACTTTAGTACAAGCATTATAATTAGTAACTGTCACAGAATATGTTCCTGAATATAAATTATAAATATTATTAGTTGTTTCAGTTGTATTCCATAAATAAGAGTATCCATTACTAAAATCATCAATATTTATTGAACCACTATTTTGACCATAACAATTAGGCATCATAACATTTGCATTATAGCTAATAATTGGTGCATCGTAAACATAAGCCGTAATTATTTTTTCACAATAATTCGCATCAGTTACTGTTACTGAGTAACTTCCTGCTGACAAATTAGATGCTGTATCAGTAGTTTGACTTCCTGCATTAACATCCCATTGAATTGTAAATGGCGATACTCCACCATTAATCTGAACAACAGCATAACCATCACTTGTGCCATAACATGATGTATTATAACCATTTGCATAAACATCGAAGTATGCATCACTAAGCCATGGTTGATTATATTGCATACAACCCATCGCATCGGTTACTGTTATGTCATACATTTGATCTCCACAAAGTCCATAAGCAATAAATCCTGTTTGATTTCCAGCTCCAGCTCCCCATTGATAAGAGTATGGAGAAGCTCCTCCTGTAGCTATCATTTCAATACTACCATTGCAACTTCCTTGACATGTTGGAGTTGTTATATTATTAGCATATAGTGAAATATAAGCACCATCATTTATATAATAATTAGCTGTAATCATACAACCACTCATGTCAGTTACTGAAACATCGTAACTTCCAGAAGACAGAAACATTATATCTTCAGTATTAGCCCAAAATGCATTAGGTCCAGACCAATTATAATTATAAGTAGGAGATCCTCCAGAAACTGTAATATCAATATTTCCATCATTTCCTCCCTGACAATTAACATTATTCATAATTGTATTACTAATCATCATCTCTGCTGGATTATATAAGTTTATATTACCAATTGCACTACAGCCATTATAATCATATACATTAACTTCATAAAAACCTTGAGTCAGTGAATATATATCTTGAGTATTGCCAAAAGGAGTCCAATTATATGTATATGGTGAAATACCTCCTGATACAATTGCACTAACAGAACCATCAGCACTTCCGAAACACATTGGATTATTTCCAGTAACAGAAACAATTAATTGAGTTGGCTCATTAACAACAACAGTAGCATAATCTTCACTAAAGTCAAAATTATCTATTACTGTTACATTATAAATTCCAGATGATAATCCAAAAATATTTTGAGTAGTTTGAAAAGAAGGATCGTCCCAAGCATAAGTGTATGGACCAGTCCCTGCACCAGGAGTAACCGATGCAGTTCCATCATTCATACCAAAGCACGTAACATCAGTCTGTGTTGTACTTAAGCTTAAAACTTGAGCCATTGAGATTGTTGATAAAAACAATGACAATAAAACGAGTAGAGTTGTTCTCATATAATTAAAATTTAAATTGATTACGTGTAAAAATACTATTGTAAGACATTTAGAATAGATTAAAGGTTGCTTTAATTCTGACTTAAAAATATATATAAAATTACTAAGTTGCTTTAAAATATGATAAAGGTTATGATAATTTTGATAAAAGCTAAAATGATATTGACGAAATAAATAAAAATCTCCAATGTTTTTAAAACATCGGAGGTTTTATACTTTTGTAGTTCTCAAAAGTTCAAAAAGCCAAAAGCTATGAAATTGTTTGTAACAATGACAAAAATGTCTTATCTAATTTTTTCATTCAGCTTTTCTTCAAGTTTTAATAATTTGGCTTTAAGTTCATCAACTTCGTTTTGCAAATTGATGTTTTTTTCGTTTAGTTCTTGTACAGCTTTAACTAATGGAACTGTAAATTCGCCGTATCGCAAACCATAACAATCGTTTTCGTTTTGAGGAACTGCAACTCCGCTAAATTCGTAACCAAGTTCCTGTGCGGCTTTTTCTACATCTTGTGCAATAAAACCTGTACGTAGCATTGTTGTAGCTTTATTGCCCTCTAAAGCTTTAATGTTTTCAAAACCTTGAAGGTTTCTGATGCTGTCTGGTATATTCTCAAACTTTTTAATAGCCACCATATCGTGTCTGTAAGTTACGGGTTGCAGCCTTGTAATAAAAGCCAGACCCGGAACATTTTGGGCAACATCTTTTTTAAACCTTCCATCCGATACTGTAGTCCAGCCTACCTGACCACCAATGTCTGTTACATTTGAATTGCCAATGCGGACTTGATTGCTTGCTGTGATGTTTGAACCATCACCTATGGCTGTTGAGTTGGAATAGGAAGCACCATTATAAAAGGCATTGAAGCCTAATGCAGTATTATGGTATCCAGTTGTATTAGAATAAAGCGACCAAAAACCAAAAGCAGCATTATAATTTCCAGTTGTATTATTATAAAGCGACTGACTACCATTAGCTGTATTATTATTTCCAGTTGTATTAGAATAAAGCGAATTATAACCATTAGCAGTATTATAACTTCCAGTTGTATTTTGTCTTAATGAACGATTACCAATTGCAGTATTTAGGTTACCATTGTTAGTTGCAGTTGGCTGGTTAGAGTAAAGTGCTTCAAAGCCAATTGCAACATTATCGCTGCTCCAAGCAATATTACTATTACTAAATGATTGTTTATATAAAGAATTATAACCTAATGCAGTATTATTAGCTCCAGTTGTATTAGAATACAGCGATTGATAACCAATCGCAGTATTATTACCACCAGTTGTATTTAAATAAAGCGACTTATAGCCGTTTGCAGTATTACCATAACCCGTTGTATTTTGCATTAAAGAATAATTACCAATTGCAGTATTCTGGTAGCCATTGCCAGGTGTGGTCGGTTGGTTAGAATAAAGTGCTTCAAAGCCAATTGCAACATTATCGCTGTTCCAAACATTATTACCATTACTGTACGATTGTGTAAATAAAGCATTATTCCCAATAGCCACATTATTCCCTGCAGTGGTATTGTTATAAAGTGCTGAAAGCCCATAAGCTGAATTATTATATCCTTTAGTATTACCATATAAAGCACTATAACCTGTAGCAGTATTATAATAACCTATAGTATTTTGCCTTAATGAATAATTACCAATAGCAGTATTCTGATAACCATTAGTAATTGCAGTTGGTTGGTTAGAGTAAAGTGCTTCTGTGCCTATTGCAACATTATCGCTACTCCATGCTGTGCCTCCATTATTGAAAGATTGTGTTAACAAAGCACTTGTTCCTATTGCTATATTATTACTTGCTGTTGTACTATTATATAATGCTCTGTAACCTAAAGCACAATTGTAATTACCGAGTGTATTTTTATTAATAGCTTCGTGCCCTAATGCACTGTTTCCATAACTTGTTGTATTAGTAAAAAGAGAACCAAAGCCCAGTGCAGTATTTGAATATCCTGAAGTATTACCATATAATGATTTAAAACCAATCGCCACATTATAATTTCCCGAAGTATTTGCAAGCAGAGTTTGATATCCGTTAGCAACATTATAGCCTCCTGTTGTATTAGCCATACCCGATTGGTAACCAATAAAAGAGTTTTGATTATTGCTAAGGTCATCGTTAGCTCCTGCCCCTTCACCAATAAAAACAGATTGTCCGGTATTCAGGATTTCAATTTGTCCTTTGGTGGTAATTCTGGTTTTTACAGTGTTATTGATTCTGATGTCAAGGGCTTGGTTATCGGTAGTACCAATAAAGTTTGTACCTGAAACAGTTCCGGCGTTTCCAGTTAATTTCCAGTTTGTGCCGGGTAGTTTTACAAAACCGCCGTTGCTTAAATATATAGTATCGTTGCTGAGGCTTAATACCTGCAATTCGTTTGTTATCGAACCATCAACTTC
>MEND01000089.1 GCA_001768975.1 Bacteroidetes bacterium GWA2_31_9
AATCGAAGACCAAGAGAAAAATTGAATTTTCAAACACCTTCTAAAATATTTTTTGCATCTTTGATTTGATTTGTTGCATTTGATACTTGAATCTACCCTTAAAACAACTTTCCAAATCAATATAAAAACTTTCTTTTTTTTTAATAAGTTTGCCTCTATAAAACAAAAAGATGGAATTATCTATTGTTGTCTGCACATATAATCGAGAAAAATACCTTGAACAATCGTTAAATAGTCTTGTAAATCAATCGCTAGACAAAAAATATTATGAGATAATTTTAGTAAATAATAATTCGACAGATAGCACCGAAGCAATATGTAATCAATTTAAAAACCAAAATCCTGAATTAAATTTTACTTATTTTCTGGAATTAAACCAAGGGCTTTCGTTTGCCCGAAATAAAGGTATTGAACTATCAAACGGGAAAATCATTGTTTTTCTTGATGATGATGCTTTTGCTTCAGAAAAATATCTCGAAGAAATTCTAATATTCTTTAATGAAAATAAAAATGCCGCTGCTTTTGGTGGAAGAATCTATCCAAAGTTTGAAAGCCAAAAACCTGCGTGGATGTCATCTTTTCTGATGTCTTTAGCTTCGGTTATTGATTTAGGCGACGAAGTTAAAACTTTTAAATACGGGCAATATCCAATTGGTGCAAATATGGGAATCAGAAAGGATATTTTTGAAAAATATGGAGTATTTGATACAAAACTTGGACGAGTTGGAAAAGGAATGCAAGGTGGAGAAGAAAAAGACATTTTTTACAGAATTATTAGCAATAATGAGTCAATTTATTACCTTCCAAACGCTTGGGTTTACCACATAGTTCCCGATGTGCGTTTGCAAAATAATTTTATTAGAAAACAGGCACTTGGTGTAGGTTACAGCGAAAAAATGCGATCTAAAAATATTGGTCAAAAAGAAGTTCTTAAAAGTATAATAAAAGAGCTTATGAAATGGATTGCGTCTATATTTCTTTTTCTATATTTTTCTTTAATTTTTCAATTTCCAAAAGGACAAATGATTATCAAGTTCAGATATTGGGTAAGTATTGGTTTTTTATATGAAAAATTGTGATTTGCCAGCCTACATCGGATCAACATCTAAAATAATAATTGCCGATTTAAAGTTATCTTTTTTGTTTATTGAGTTTGCAATTTGCAAAACAGAATCTTTGAAAAAAGGCATTTTGCTGTTTTTTTCAAGTTTTATAAGAATATTTTTTAGATAAAAGTTTTGAACTCTGGCTATTAGTGGAAATTCAGGACCAATAACAAGCAATCCTTTGAGTTTTCGTAATTCAATTGCTAATTCGCCAGCAACTGCATTTAAGTTTTCTATTTTACGATGTTTTATTCTGATTGAAATTAGTCTGTAATAAGGTGGATATTTAAACATCAGTCTTTCGTGCATTTGAACATTAAAAACCTGATTATAATTATATTGCACTACCTGTTTAATAATTTCATGTTCAGGATTATTGGTTTGAATTATCACGCTACCTTGTTTATGTTTTCGCCCGGCACGTCCGCTAACCTGAACCATAAGCTGAAAACTACGCTCAAAAGCTCTGAAATCGGGAAAATTTAGCATATTATCGGCATTTAAAATTCCAACAAGGCTAACATTGTCGAAGTCTAAACCTTTGGTAATCATTTGAGTTCCTACAAGTATATTAATTTGCTTATTTTCAAATTTTTCGATAATCGATTCGTAGTTTTTCTTTGTTCCGGCTGTGTCAATATCGAGTCTTCCAACTTTTGCGTTTGGAAAAATATTTGAAATTTCGTCTTCAATTTTTTCTGTTCCAAAACCTCTAGTTTTTATAACATTATTCTCACAAGATGGACATTTATTTATAACATTTACCGAATATCCACAATAATGACAAACAAGCCTATTATGAAATTTATGATATGTCAAACTAACATCGCAATATTTGCATTTAGGAATCCAGTTACATTGTTCACATTCCATATAAGGTGCAAACCCTCGCCGATTTTGAAATAATATAACCTGCTCATTTTCTGCTAATACACTTTCAATTTTTTGAATTAAAGTATCCGAAAAATGCGAACTCATTTGCTTCCGTTTATAAGCATCTTTTAAATTTACAACTAATATTTTTGGCAATAAAATATCTAAGTATCTGCTATTTAGTTCTACATAGCCAAATTTCCCCGATTGTGCATTAAAATATGTTTCGTAAGATGGAGTAGCTGTACCAAGTAAAACTTTTGAATTGTGCATCGAAGCCAGAACTATTGCCGAATCACGAGCATTGTAACGAGGAGCAGGATCAAATTGTTTGTACGAATTTTCGTGCTCTTCGTCAATAATAATAAGGCCTAAATTGCTAAAAGGCAAAAACACAGATGAACGAACTCCAAGTATAATTTTATATGAAGATAAATCGTTTTTTACTAAATTATTCCAAACTTCAACTCGTTCTGAATCAGAATATTTTGAATGATAAATACCAACTTTGTTTCCAAAATATTTTTTCAGACGATTAATAATTTGTGCTGTTAATGCAATCTCAGGCAAAAGATACAAAACCTGCTTTCCCGAATCAATTACATTTTGAATTAAATGCGTATAAATTTCAGTTTTTCCGCTCGATGTTACTCCTTTTAGCAAAACAACATCTTTTTCTGAAAACTTCTGATTTATTTCGTTGTACGCAATTTGCTGAAACTCATTTAAAATATTCAATTCTGAATTTTCAGTTTCATTAAAATTTAATCGTCCGGTTTCAATTTTTTCAACTTCAAGAATTTGCTTTTCTACTAATTGTTTTAGAACTGCTGAACTGAAATCATCTGAACTTAATAAGTCGGATTTTGCAATTTTGAATTTTGGAGTTTCATTATAATAGGTTTCAGACAAAAATTTCAGAAGCAAAGCTTGTTGCTTCTTAGCTCTCGATAGTTTATCAGTTATTTCGGTTAGTTGACTTTCATCAATATTTTCAGCAAGTTTTATAAACTCTGTAAATTTTGGTTTAAATTTCTGATTTACTTCTTCTTCAATACTAATAAGATTTTTTTCTGATAAGGATTTGATAATATTAAACGAATGTTTTATTCCAATATTTTTGTTTAACTCATCAATAGATAAAATGCCACTTTTTGATAAAGACAATATTGCTTTTTCCTCGTTTTTTGAAAGGTTTTCAGGAATTTCTGCTTCGTCGTTAAAAATTACATTAGTTTTGCTTTCAAGCTTAAGCCCGGCAGGGATTGCAGCTTTCATTACCTCGCCTAGGTTGCACAAATAATATTGCACAATCCAATCCCAAAATCGAAGCTGAATTTCGTTAACAATAGAAAAAGTATCGAGTACTGTATCTATATCTTTAATGTCGTAACCAGATGAATTTGTTACGTTTACATCGTTTACAATTGCTGAGTAAATTTTTCTTTTGCCAAACTGAACAACTACTCTTTTTCCGACTGAAATTTCGGAAATAAGTGGTTCAGGAACATTGTATGTGAATGTGCCAGATAGCGAAAGGGGTAATATTACATTTATGTAATAATTCAAATTGTTAAATTGATATATTGTTAAATAGCTATTTAGTTTACTTACATCTCACAGTCTGCGAGAGAATTATTTATTGCAAAATTATGGTTTAGCGATTTAATATCATTACATATAAATTAGCAAAAGTCAATTATGCTAATGTGTGTTTATTAAAAATCAAGGCTGAATTTCAGGTGACCACCAAGTCCTTCACGAATTATTCTCATAAGCATAGAAAGCCTTATATCACTAGCATCATTTTCGATTCGAGAGATATAATTTTTAGTTGTTCCAGATTTTAATGCGAGTTCCTCTTGTGTAAGATTTTTTTGTTTTCGGGCTTCTTGAATAAGAACACCAATTTTAAAAGATTCAAACTCTTCTTCGTATTTCTCACGTGTAGGAGAACCTGCTTTTCCATATTTCTTGTCTAAATGGTCGTCCCATGATACAAGATTATTTAATTTTTTGCTCTTCATAATATTGTTGTTTTAAACGTTCTGCTTTTTCTATTTCATTTTTTGGTGTTTTATTGGTCTTTTTTTGAAAACCATTTAAAAGTATTACTAAACTTCCCTTATCGAAAAAACAGAAAATTCGGTAAATGTTACTACTTATTTTTATTCTTATTTCAAAAAGCCCATCAGAACCTTCAATATGTTTGAAAAATTTTTCAGGAATTATATTTAGTGCCCTTACAAGTCCGATAACCCAGTCAATTTTGTCTTGAACTGTTTTATTTTGAGCATTGTAGAAATCCCAAAACTCATTTCCGTAAACGAAAGTGTTTCTAAGAAATTTTTCAGCCATATCGTAAAGTTACCTATTCAGACAACATAAAGCAAGTTTTTTTCAAAATATTTTAAAAAGAAACCAAACCTTAAACATTCAAAACATCAATCAATTTAATCAAAGCTACATCAACCGGATTGTGTTGCTTTATTGTTTTGCTAAAAGGTACGTGCACTATTTGATTATTTACTAATCCAACCATAACACTTTTTTGGTCATCGAGCAAAGCCTCAACAGCAGCAACACCAAGACGTGATGCAAGAACTCTATCAAAAGCCGATGGAGTTCCTCCTCTTTGAATATGTCCAAGAATTGTAACTCGTGTATCGTATTCTTTAAAATCTTCTTTTACCTGATTAGCAATTGCATAAGCTCCTCCAGCATCGTCGCCTTCGGCTACAATAATTATGTTACTTGCTTTTTTTCGTCTGAAACCTTCTTCCAAATAATTTTTTAATTGTTCGGTATGACTTTGAACTTCGGGAATAAATACAGCTTCTGCTCCACATGCGATTCCTGCATTTAATGCAATAAATCCGGCATCACGCCCCATAACTTCAATAAAAAATAACCTATCATGAGCACTTGCAGTGTCTTTAATTTTATCAATTGCTTCTACAACTGTATTTAAACAAGTATCGTATCCTATTGTAAAATCTGTTCCATACAAGTCATTATCAATAGTTCCGGGCAAACCTACAATTGGAATATTATATTCTTCCGAAAACTGGCGAGCACCTGTAAAAGTTCCATCACCACCGATTGCTACAACTGCATCAATTCCATGTAATTTTAATTGGTCGTAAGCAAATTTTCGTCCTTCTTCGGTTCTAAATTCTTGACTACGAGCTGATTTTAAAATTGTACCACCACGTTGAATAATTCCGCTAACATGAGACGATTTTAACTCTTTTATTTCGCCCCGAATCATTCCTGAATAGCCATGCTTAATGCCATATACTTCGAGATTATTAAAAATTCCGGCTCTAACAACTGCTCTAACGGCAGCGTTCATTCCTGGAGAATCTCCACCTGATGTAAAAACACCAATTCGTTTAATTTTTGACATAAAATAAACTGCTTAATATTATTTGTGAAAATTAGTGAAATTTTTAAAAAGACTGTATTTTTTCTGATATTTTTTCCATCAACCAGCGTGGTGTTGATGTTGCTCCGCATATTCCAACAGATTTAACTCCTGAAAACCAATCTTGAACAATATCTTTTGGTTCTGAAACAAAATATGTTTTTTCGTTAACCGATTTGCAAACAGTATAAAGAATTTTTCCATTTGAACTTTTTTTACCACTTACAAAAATGATAACATCGTGATGTTTTGAAAACTCAATCAAATCGGGTTCTCTATGCGAAACCTGACGGCAAATAGTATCGTTGGAATAAAATGTGTAGTTATCTTTTCCGTTTACAGCCTCTAATCGCCTTTTTATTTCTTCTGATATTAATCTGAAGCCTTCTTTACTTTGAGTTGTTTGTGAAAATAAATTTATTGGTTTTGTATAATCTAATTTATCTAAATCCTCAATTGAACCAATTACAATGGCATTATATTTTGTTTGTCCAACTAACCCATTAACTTCCGCATGACCTTCTTTTCCGTAAATTACAATTTGTCCGTTTTGACTTGATATTAAATCAAATCCATTTTTAATACGATTTTGTAACTTTAGTACAACAGGACAAGAGGCATCAATTAATTCAATATTATTTTCAAGTGCAATTTTATACGTTTCGGGAGGCTCACCATGTGCACGAATCAGAACCATGCAATCTTTTAAATTTCTAAACTGCTCATGATCAATAGTTACTAATCCCCTTCCTGATAAACGTTCAACCTCAACATTATTATGGACTATATCTCCTAAGCAATATAATTTTCCGTGTTTTTCGAGTTCTTCTTCTGCCTTTTGAATAGCATAAACAACTCCGAAACAAAATCCTGATTTTTTATCTATTTCGACTAACATATAAGAATGTTTGAGGTTTAAGTTTTTTTACCACTGAGGTACTAAGCTCACAAAGGTTCACTAAGTTTTTCAAATTTTATATCTTACAAAACTCTTAGTGCTTCTCTGTGTTCTTAGAGCCTTAGTGTTTTTCGTTATGCTTTTAATCTCCAAATCGATCATTAATAATATCAATTACCCTTTTCAATTGCTCTTCCTGAGTTACATTAGTATTATCCAAAATTATTGAATCGGGAGCTTTTTTCAAAGGGCTTTCTTCACGATTTTCGTCAAGATAATCGCGTTGTTTTACATTTTCAAAAACTACTTCAAAGCTATTGTTATCACCATTATCAAGTAATTCTTTATGTCGGCGACTTGCTCGAACATAAGGGTCGGCAGTCATAAAAAATTTAAGTTCGGCTTCTGGAAATACAACTGTTCCAATGTCTCTGCCGTCCATTACCAATCCTTTGTTTTTGCCCATTTCCTTTTGCAGTATAACCATTTTTTTTCGTACAGTTGCAATTTTGCTTATTATGCTAACATTGTCGGAAACTTCAATTGTGCGTATTTTATCTTCAATATTTTCATTATTAAGATATGTTTCGTTTCGTTGATTTGCAGGATTAAATTTGAAAGTAATATTTATTTTTTCAAGTATTCTTTCAATTTCGATTGTATCTGCTACTCTATTTTTAATCAAATCATTTTTCATACAAAACAGAGTAACAGCTCTATACATTGCTCCAGTATCAACATAAGCGTAATTTAGCTCTTTTGCTAACGATTTTGCAAGTGTACTTTTTCCGCACGATGAGTAACCGTCTATTGCTATTATTA
>MEND01000090.1 GCA_001768975.1 Bacteroidetes bacterium GWA2_31_9
ATATCATTATGAAACCGATTTAAATGGAGAAGCATTTGGGTTCGACCCAATGCCTGCATTTAAAGTTGAGCAAACTAGTGTAACAAAAGTAATTGCTAATTATAACTGTAAAAAAGCCCTTATAAAATTTGAAGATAACTCTGTTTGGAAAGACTTTGAAATATATTATACTGATGAAATTGGCTTAGATAATCCAAATAAAAATAATCCATTTAGCGAAATTAAAGGCGTAATTCTTGATTATCGCATGTCTTTTCAAAAAATCAAAATGTCTTTGATTGCTACAAAAATTGAAAGCATTGAAGTTCCAGATGAAGAGTTTGATATACCTGTCGGATATTCAAAAGTTCCAAAAGAAAAAATGGAAGAAGTAATTAGTAATTTAATGTAATTTCTTATTAAGATTTAGGACTTTAAACTAATAAACTATTCAACTTATAAACTAATAAACTATTCAACAACATGAAATTTAACTTATTAATTCTTTCATTAGCTATTATTATTAATTTTAATAATTTATTTGCTCAAAAAACCACCGATTTCCAAGGTACTGTTACTTATACTGTAACTGTTGATGGAGAAATGGATGCAATGACAAAAGCACAAATTCCTACAGAAATGACTCAAACATATAAGGAAAATAAAATAAGAACAGAGCAAAAATCGTCAATGGGAAGTACAATCATTATTTCAGATAGCGAAACAAAAATTACAACGATTTTAATTGATATGATGGGCAATAAAATGGCTATCACTCAAACAAAAGAAGATGCAGACAAGGCTATTCAAGAAATGCCTGAAGTTAAAGTTACATATTTAGAAGAAACAAAAACAATAGCTGGTTATAATTGTAAAAAAGCAACAGTAGAAGTTTCAGGCGAAGAAAAATCAGTACTTGACGTATATTATACTAATGAAATTGAAGTTTCAAATCCCAATTCACTATCTTTTTTTAAAGATATTAAAGGCGTTTTGTTAGAATATTCTCAGTCGGCAGGTGACTTAACTATGAAATTTTCAGCAAAAGAAATTAAAAAATCAAAAGTAAAAGATTCTTTGTATGAAATTCCTGATGGATATCAACAATTGACACAAGAACAGTTTCGAAGTATGTTGGGTCAATAATAAGAATGTTAATTAATATGTTTATAAAATCCTCTTTTCTTTAGAGGATTTTTTGTTTTTATAAGATTTTAAAAGAAAATCACGTTAATAAATTATATAATTTTGGCGAAATAAATCTTAATGGCTAAAGACGTAAAGAATAAAGCTGAAAAAAATAAAGATAAAAAACCTTCTTCATCTAAGATTAAAGCATTTTTTAATTTTTTTAAAGATGAACGAATCAAATTTTTAACAGGATTAGCCTTTTTACTTATTTCTGTTTTTTTTGCTTTAGCTTTTATTTCTTACATGTTTACTTGGAAAGTCGATAAATCCATGTTAGATATGAAGGCTTCTGACTTTTTTTTTCGGGCAGACATAATAGTTGATAATTGGGCAGGAAAAGCAGGTGCAATTGTCGCAAATAAATTTATAAATAACTGGTTCGGATTATCTTCATTTTTATTCATTTTCATTTTCTTTATCAATGGCTTTAAGTTGCTTAATGTTAGATTAATGAATGTTCAAAGAGCAGTTTGGAATACATTGTTTTTAATACTTTGGTCATCAATATTATTCGGACTTACATTTAGCGATAAATATTTTGTATTAGGCGGATTACATGGATTATACATGAGTAAATGGCTTTCCTCAATGTTTGGACACGGAGGAACAATTATAACACTTACAATTGCCCTGCTTACATTTGTTTTATTCAGATTCGATGGTTCTTTACAGAAAATTAAAGAATATATTTTGAAGCTTTCTCAATTATTTTCAAAACCTGAAAATATAGATCAGGTTAAAGAATCAGAGACCGTAATTATAGATGAAAAATCCAATGACGAAAATGTAGTTGACTTAATTTCAGAAGATAAAGATGTCGAAAA
This sequence comes from Bacteroidetes bacterium GWA2_31_9, assembly GCA_001768975.1. GTDB lineage: Bacteria > Bacteroidota > Bacteroidia > Bacteroidales > GWF2-33-38 > GWA2-31-9. The sequence goes on from MEND01000090.1 coordinate 1,995, forward strand.
TGACGATATTGAGGAAGATGAAGTTGATGAAGAAGAAGACGAAATTGAAGAAGAATTAGATGATGAAAATGAAGAATATGATTTTAATAAACCAATTCAACTTGACAACAATATTGATTCAATAAAATCAGGTAAAAACGAAGAATTTGAATTTACTGTAGAGAAAAAAATTGATGAAGTTTTAATAGACGAAAACCAAAGCCTATCTCCTACTGGTGATTACGATCCAACATTAGATTTGTCGAACTATAAATTTCCTCCAATTGATTTATTAGAAGACCATAAATCATCAAACTCAGAAGTGTCTGAACAAGAGCTAAATGAGAATAAAAATAAAATTCTCGAAACACTTAGAAATTATAAAATTGAAATTGATAAAATTAAAGCTACAATTGGGCCAACAGTAACACTTTATGAAATTGTACCGGCACCTGGAATCAGAATTTCAAAAATCAAAAATCTTGAAGACGATATTGCTCTAAGTTTATCTGCATTAGGCATAAGGATAATTGCACCAATTCCAGGAAAAGGAACAATCGGAATTGAAGTTCCAAATCAGAATCCAGAGGTTGTATCTATGAGGTCGGTAATTGGTTCTAAAAAATTTCAGGAATGTAATTTTGAGCTTCCTGTTGTTTTAGGAAAAACCATTACTAACGAAACCTACATGTTTGATTTAACTAAAATGCCACACCTTTTAGTTGCAGGTGCTACAGGGCAAGGAAAATCAGTAGGCTTGAATGCGATTTTAGCATCGTTGCTTTACAAAAAACACCCTTCGCAGCTTAAATTTGTAATGGTTGACCCTAAAAAAGTTGAATTAACATTATATTCAAAAATTGAAAAACATTTTTTAGCAAAAATTCCTGATGCAGATGATGCAATTATTACTGATAATCAAAAAGTTGTTGCTACTCTTAATTCTTTAACAGTAGAAATGGACAATAGATATGACTTGCTTAAAAAAGCTCAGGTAAGAAATATTGTCGAATACAATGATAAATTTGTAAAACGAAACTTGAACCCAAATAATGGACATAAATTTTTACCATATATCGTTGTAGTTATTGATGAGTTTGCAGATTTAATTATGACAGCTGGAAAAGAAGTTGAAACTCCAATTGCTAGGATTGCACAACTTGCAAGAGCAGTTGGTATTCATCTTATTATTGCAACTCAACGACCTTCGGTAAATATTATTACTGGTATTATCAAAGCAAACTTTCCAGCACGAATTGCTTTTAGAGTTTCTTCTTTAATTGATTCTCGAACTATACTTGACAGTCCTGGTGCAAATCAATTAATTGGACGAGGCGATATGCTTATGTCGCAAGGTAGCACTATGACTCGTATTCAATGTGCTTTTATTGATACAAAAGAAATTGATGATGTTACTGAATTTATATCGAATCAACAATCATATTCTAGTGCCTTTTTATTACCCGAATTTGTTCCCGAAGGAGAAGCAAGTTCTTTGGATATAGATTTAAGCAAAAGAGATGATTTATTTGATGATGCGGCTAGATTAGTTGTTACAAATCAGCAAGGAAGTACTTCACTAATACAAAGAAAATTTTCAATCGGGTATAACAGAGCCGGTAGAATTATCGACCAGCTTGAAGCAGCCGGAATAGTTGGTCCTTATGAAGGAAGTAAAGCCCGACAAGTATCATATACAGACTTAAACTCTTTGGAACAATATTTGAATACACTCGGAAATTAATTTTGGATTTTGGATTTACGATTTAGGAATTTATCAGCTATGTGAAATCTATGTTTCTATGATTCTATGTGGTAAAAAAGATTTAGGAATTAAGGATTTAACTGCATTAGAAACAACAAATAATAAACTACAAATATCAAACAACTTTAAATATAAACACATGAAAACACTACTTCCATCATTACTCTTATTCTTTTCTTTCACATTTGCATTTACTCAGGATGATGCAAATAGTAAAAAAGCAAAAGATATTCTTGATAAAGTATCTGCAAAAATGAAGACATTTACAACAGTACAAGCCGATTTTGTAAGCACAATGGAAAATCTTCAGGATGATATCAAAGAAACACTAAAAGGAACAATAAAACTTAAAGGAAACATGTATAAACTTGAAATTTCTGGTACTGAAATTTTTACCGATGGCAAAACCATGTGGACTTATCTAAAAGATGCAAACGAAGTTAATATTTCAGAACCAGATCCAAATGATGATTCTTCATTAAACCCAGCAAAAATTTTTAAAATTTGGGAAAGTGATTTCAAATATAAATTTGTAAAAGAATCTTTTGAAAATGCATTAGCTCTTTATGAAATAGACCTATATCCAATAAATAAAGAAAAAACTTATTCAAGAATTACTTTAAAAATTGATAAAGACAAATTAACTATTGCTTCTATAAAATATGTTGGAAAAGAAGGAAATAATTACACAATAAATATTCAAAAGTTTACTCCTAATAATCCATTTACAGATAATATGTTTACTTTTGATGAAAAGTCACATCCAGGTGTTGAAAAAATAGATATGCGATAATATCAAGAGGAATTTTTGTGGTTATTGAGCGTGTCGAAAGATTTTTTGAATTTTCTTACAAACCCTACTTAATTTCAAACTTTTTAGATATTATTATCTCCATGCCATTTGTATTTTTTAACTGATAATCAGCATTAATGGATTTTAATCTGCTTTTTATATTATTAAGACCCATACTATGTTTTTGAATATTCTCCGAAGAAAAACCATTACCATTATCATTATACTTAACAGAAAGTATTGAATTATTGTAATTTAAAATCAAATTTATTTTAGTTGCTTTTGCATGTCGTAAAGTATTATTTATTAGCTCTGTTAGTACTCTATATAATACAATTTCAGTTACTGAATCAAGTCTAATTTCAAGATTACTTTCATAATTAATGATAAGAGATTTTGAATTATTAATTGTTGTTACAAAGTTTTGCAAAGCAGTAGTTAAACCAAAATCAAATAACAAATTTGGCATAAGATTTTGTGAAATAGCTCTAGTAGTTTTTATTGCATTATCGGTAAGCGAAAGTAATGAATTTGAATATGTTACTTTTTCATCAACACTTTTATCATCAGAGATTAATAAATTGGAATATAATTTAATACATGATAATATCGGCCCCAAATCATCATGCATATCTTCAGCAAATCGTTTTCGCTCCTCTTCTTGTGTATTAATAATAGTTTGAAAAATCATATCCTGATATTGCTTTCTTTCAGTAATATCAGTTAATACAGTTAGTGCAGCATTTTTTCCTTTATAATTAATATTGCTTGTATGTAATGTAAAGTATTTAACAGATTTATCTTTAGTTATTACTTCAATTTCGTTCTCTATTGTTTTAGTAATTTTGTTTTTAAAATATCTATTTAGTTCATTAACTTTATTTTCAGGCAAAACCTCAAATAAACTTTTATTTATTAATTCATCTGGATTAATTCCTAATAAGTTAAAACATGATTTACTAATAAAAAGAATTTTAGTATGTCGATGAATAATAATCAATTCAGGCAATTGCTCAACTAATGTTGAATAAAGAATTTCGTTTTCAAGATTTTTCTTATTTGCTAAACGCAATTCATGTTTTAATCTGATGTTATCTAATGCTTTCTTAACAACCGTTGGTAATATGTCTAAAAAAGTTGTATCCTTAATTAAATAATCATAAGCTCCAAGTTTCATCATTTCGACAGCAATTTTTTCGTCACCATTTCCGGTAGCAACAATAAAATTAGTATCAGGATATTTTGTTTTTATGTAATTAGCTACATCGTTTCCGGTTGCATCGGGCAATTTATAATCTAAAAGTATCAAATCTATTTTCTGATTTTCAAGAATTTCATAAGCTTCTGAAGCATAAAATGCTTGAAAACAATTTATATTATCATCTGATACAGCGTTATAAATTAATTTATTTAGTCCTATTTCGTCTTCAATTATCAGAATATTCATTTGTATTTTATTTATTTTAAACTTATTTATGGTTGTTTAAATTATCTGTTAATGAGTTGAAAAGTTTATTAATTTCTTAAAACTTCTATCTTCTCTTTACCACATAGAAACATAGAAAAAAAAAGATAGAACAATAGAACAATAGAACAATAGAACAATAGAACAATAGAACAATAGAACAATTTAACCTCAAACCTCTTTAACCACATAACTTGTTCCGATTTATCGGAAGACACATAGTTACATAGAAAAAAAATCACATAGAAAAAAAAACATAGAACAATTTAACAATAGAACAATTTCTATTTTCAAAAGTTCCCAAATCAATTTTCATAAAATTACACTTTTAAAATTTATCAAAACTAGGTAAAAACACTTAAAAATAAATTAATGCTTTAAGGTTAAAAATATATGAAAAGTAGTAGTTAATTTTAATCATAAATTTTAAGTATGAACACTAAGCAAATAAAAATTTTCATTGTTGACGATGATCCTATGATTTGTGAATTAATATCAATGAATCTTAGCGAGATTGAAAATTATTCAACAGAAATTATTTATACTGGCGAACAGTTAATTTGTAAATTGTACGAAAATCCTGATATTATAATTTTAGATTATAATATTCAAGAATATACAGGATTACAACTTTTTAAAATAATTCAAGAGTACAACTCCAAAATCTCTGTAATATTTTTATCCGGACAAAGCGATGTAAATATTGTTGTAGAGGCTTATAAAAGAGGTATAAAGAATTATATAGTCAAAAACGAAAATGCAATTATTGAGTTGCTTAATGCGATTAATAATCAGGCAAATTCAATTAATCTGCTACACGAAATTGATTATTGGAAGTCGCAAATATTTGAAAGAGCCAAATATGAAAAAATTATTGGCGAAAGTCCTTCAATAATGAAAATTTTGAAAATGATGCAAAAGGTTGAAAAATCAAATGTACTTACATTAATTTCTGGCGAAAGTGGAACAGGCAAAGAACTTGTTGCTCATGCAATTCACTATAATTCGGAACGACGAAAAAAACCGTATATTATTGTTAATCTGGCTGCTATTCCCGACGATTTAGTAGAAGCCGAATTATTTGGTTTCGAAAAAGGAGCTTTTACAGGAGCCGATAGTAAACGAATTGGTAAATTTGAAGAAGCCCAAGGAGGTAGTATA
>MEND01000091.1:0-26738 GCA_001768975.1 Bacteroidetes bacterium GWA2_31_9
ACAAATATGCTGGTTTATCTGAAGTTGTAAAGAGCTGTTTCCAAATGCTTCGCAACCTTTAACGCATTTTCCGCAACCAATACATAAGTCTTCAATTATTTCATATTCAAAAAATGGTTCTTCAATAAATTTTCGTTTCAATGCACTTGTTGGGCATAGTTGATTTTCGGCTGCGGTTGTAAGGTCTTTTGTGCCTGGTTTAAAGTAGCCTCCGCATAAGTCGCAGTATCCGCACATATCGTATGCATGAAAACATTTCACAGCCGATGGCATTTTAACACAGCTTGTTGCACATCGTCCGCATTGTGTGCATTTTTTTGTATCAATCTGCCAAACGGTTTTTGAAGATAGTTTTTTTGTAAACAAAGTTCCTCCAATAACACCAATACCAGCAATCACAGAAAAACGGATTCCGTTTCGGATAAATTCTCGGCGACTTTGTTTGTTATTTTTGGTTTCAGAACTCATTTAGGGAATTTAAATGTATAAGGAAATAAAGGTATAATGGGTCAATTGTGAAAGGTATGAGGTTTTGACCAATGCCTTATACCTATATTCCATATAACTACTTATTTTTAAACTATTTGCCATTCTTACTGAAATTTGATTTAAGGTATTGTGTGGCTTCTGGCAATTTGCAATTATCAAGCTTTCGGCAGTTTTTACAAATAAAATCAAAGTCGCAGGTTTCGTTGCTGTTTTCCCGAAAAAGCAAATAACCAGACATGGCTGTGATTCCGGTTAAGATTGTTCCTCTGATGAGTGTAGAAATGAACGTTCTTCTATTCATGTGTATAAGTGTTCAAGTAAGCCATTTTTTCTATTTTGTAATAATAAATTTATTAAAAGTTGATTTTTCTGCGGAATTAAAAACACAATAATACAAGCCAGAACTCCACATTGAGACATCAATTTTATTATATAAATATTGATTATTTATTGAAATAACTTTAACTAAAGCTCCTTGTGAATTAAATATACTTAATGAGCCTGTAATAGTCGAAGATTGATTTTCAATTGAAAAAGTTACCTCATTAAATGCTGGATTTGGAAATATATTAATCCAGCTATTTTCCTTATTTATCATTGCTAAACCGCTTGTTGAATCTGGGATTATTGAAACAATCCCATTGTCTGTACCAAAAAACACTTCTTTTTTGCTGTCATCAATAGCAATTGTATATATATTATTTGATATTAAAGGGCTATTTTCTTTGGTAAAATGGTAAATTTCTTGAGTTCCATCAGAAGAAAGCAAAAATACTCCAGAATTTTCTGTACCAATCCATTTTTGGTTTTTCAAGTTTATTTCTATAGCAGTAATTGTTTCATTGGCTAATAAAAAACCTAAAGGTTCTCCTGTGCTATCAGGGACAATAATACGTTGAGCATAAAAATTTTGGTTAGTGAAAACATTTTCAGGATTTTTGTAAACGACAATGCCTCTATTTGTTCCTACCCAAATTTGTCCTACTGTGTCCTCAGCAATTGAATAAACATCATTAGAAATAATCTGGTTGTAGTCGTCTGTAATTTGAAACTTTCTAAAATCATCATCTGAAATATTATCGAAAGTACCTTTATCATCAAAAGCAAATAATCCAATTCCACGAGGCAATACAACCCACTTATGATTATTCTTTGTTACTATTATATCTCCAATTATGGTTGTATTTAAATAACCATAATATTGAAAACCATACCAATTATTATTCGGTGTTCTTACCGATATTGCATTTTGAACTCCACTATTTGTAATCCATAAATTATTATTTACATCAAAAGCAAGTCCATAGGTTCGTACATGTTGTGCCCAAACATCAAGGTCTTGTAACGTGCTGTTTGTTTCATTATATATTGTAACAAAGCTTTTATTATTGAATTCTAAAAGTCCACTGCCCCAAGTTGCTGCAAAAACCTGCGAAGGATTTGATGGGTTAACTATAACTTTCAATATATCGCTAACATTAGGCATTCCACTTACGGTTGAATTATTTAATGTCTGCCAGTTTTCATCAATAAATGTGTGTAATTCTCCTGTATTCCACAAATTTGACCAAGTTCCATCTTTTCCTCCTGTAGCTACCCAAAGTTTACTTCCTTCAACAGAAATTGAAACTACTTTTGAATTATTTGGTCCATTTGGAGAATAGCTTAATTGCCCTGAACTAGTTTGCTTAACAAGACCAAGTTGTGCATCAGCAATCCAATAAATACTATCATTTTCGCAGAATACATCTCTTGGATTAATATTGAGGTTTGAAAAAGTTGAAGTAATAGAGTTTTCCAAAATGGTGTAACGATCTGATTCAACAAAAATAAGGTTATTATTAGAAATTCTCAGATTTACAAAACTTCCTGTATCAATATTTGTATAGTTCGAATTAGATATCATAATCAAAGTATCAATAGAGCTGTTTATGTTATTTGATATTGAATACAAAACATTGTTGTAGTTTACTATATTACTATAGTTTAAGCTTAGAAAAGAAATTTTATTCCAAAGTAAAAAGTCATCTAAATCAAGAAAATCTACATTAGAATAAAAAATGCCTTTATTTGTTGCAGCATATATTGCATTATCCTTTTCAGTAATATCGTTAACTTTAACAACTGTACCATTTATCTTAAATTGACATAATTCGATAAATACTTTATATTGTAAGTTAAATAATAAAACTCCACTATTTGTCGCAAAATATACTCCTTTATCAGTAGTAAAAAGTTTATTAATTGTAACTTGATTTTTATATTCACTAAAATTATATACAATTGTATCAATCACGATGTCAACATTTCCATTAAAATAAGAAACTATTAAACAATCGTAAGTAGTATTAAAGTCGATGGAAGAAATGCCTATATCAGACAATCCATTAATTTTTGAGAACTTAGATACTTCTTCTGTAAATATATTGTACCTAATAATTCCATTATATGATGAGCAAAAAACATATTTACTGCTAATTGCAACATGATTACAATTTGAGTATGGCATGTAATCGTTCCATTTTATCTGAGCTTGTACACTAATTGTAAATGTTAATATACAGAATAATATTTTTATCATTTTATAAAATTATTATTGAACAATTAATTTTTTGTAAAACAATTTGTTTCCGAAGTCAAAGCTCAAATAATATATTCCAGATGTGAGATTAAGCTCTGTTTTATTTATGTTCAAAACATGTTTTCCGCTATTCTTAAATTCTGAGTCTAGAATTGCCATTTTTGAACCTAACATATTTATAAGCTCAATTTTTACTTTAACTTGAGTGCTTAATGTGTATTCGATTGTTGTTGAGGAGTTAAATGGATTTGGATAAATAATAAAATAAGTATTATCGTAATTAATATTTTCTGCATTTGAAGTACTGTCTTTTACAAAAAAAGAAATAGTTTCTTCTGTAATGTTATTGTGGCTATCCCAAACTATCAGCTTAAATTCATGTAATCCATCAGCAAGATTATCAAAAATATAATTTATTTTTCCAGATTGGTAGCTATTAAAATCTAAAGAAAAATAATTATTTAATACAATCGTTTCATTGTCAAGCTTGCCTGAAATATTATGTCCGCTTTCCAGAATATTAATTCCTGATATATCGTAAATTTTGGCAATTAGTAATGATGTTTTTCCAACTGTATCACCTGAAATAAAGCTTTCGTTATTAATGTATAAATCAATATTTGGACCTGTATTATCAATCGGCGAACTACTATTTATACCTCCTCCAATTGTAAAACTATTATCATATCCATTACCATCAATATTATCTGTAGAAAAATAATAACTTATTTTGCCTTTATTTATGTCTAATGAAATATCTTCTGGCACAATAAAAGAAAACTCAAATGTCCCATTCACAATATTAGCTTTCCCTTCAAATATTTTATTTTTTTGTTCGCTATAATTAATAGGTTGACCTCCGTCGTTTGCTAAAGTCGAATAGCTCTCCTTTTTATCAAAAACTATTACTTCAATAGTATCATTAATCCAATTTACGATATTATCAGAATTATCTTTAATAATACCAGATACAGTTACATTTGTTAATGCCATAATTGTATCTAATGTGCAATTTAACGAGTTACATGATACGTTAGTTGTTACAACATTCAATTCAGGAATTGCGGGTTTTAAGGCTGGGTCACCTAATAATACTACATTTCGCTTATTAGATAAAGAACCCGCATCATTTTTTGCAAGCCTGAATATATCTCCAAGTCTTAATTGCCCTCCTATTGTGTCGTGAGAAAAAAAATGATTATACAGTTTATCGTTTAATACAAAACTAGGGGTGGAATATGTTAATCTTGTTGCAGAAAATAACGCTATTGTGCCACCATTTGGATTTAAAAATAATTGTTCACCTGCAGAATATTGATTATAGTCGTCAAACCTATTAAACAAGCAAGTAAGAGTAACCATAATAAATAACTTATTATGGTTATTCAAAGAATTTATGTCTGATAAATCTATTACTAATTCTTCTGCTAGTCCTGAGTTATTTCCATGTCCAAGATAATTTATTAACAAAGTCCCTTGATTAATTGAACTTAATATTGCAGCAGTTACTGCAGGATATGATTGTCCTGCTGGAGTAGTAACTTGCTGATAAGCATCAAGATATGTTTTTTTTACATTAAATTCTGGATTTGTAGTATCAATTTTTGTAGCAAGTGCTTCTGATTGATTCATATGTTGGTTTGCATCTTCGTCATCCGCTATAAATGTTACATTATTCCTCCATTTCCCAAATGAAGAATTTGACATATATATTTTTATTTTATTAACTACATTTTCTGCTTCAGTTATATTTCTGACAGGAAATCGACCAACTCCAATATCTTCAAACCCAGTTACACCTCCTTCATTATTGTCTAATAAGGTATAAAAATCATCTGTTGCGTAAGATTCTGTAGGCTTTAGTGAACTTGCTGATTGATATGTTAAAATGTAATTTGTATTTGTTGCAGAAATTGTTCTATTATCATATGAACCATCACCAAACAAGAGTAAATATTTTGGCTTATTACTGCTGTCTGTTGCTCTATCATAAAACATCTTAACAAAATCTCTAATTGCAGAAACATCCGGAGATCCTGATGAAAATTCATTATAAATTTGTTCAGGAGTAACAACTATTACAGACATATTGTCGTTATTTCGATGTAAATCAGCTAGTTCGTTAGCTTGATTAATAAAGTCTGAATGAGTAACAATTATAAAATCTGATTGAGGTAAAGCGTGTAAGTTTTGGTTAGCAACATCACCCACAAATTCTGGAACTAAATAATTTGTATTACTAAATATTACAAACTGTTTTAATGTATCTGTGTTTGCTTTAAACTTAATTGTTGAATCTGTTATATTGTATAAAATATTTTTAGGACTTAAATAGTTTGAAATATCCCAAACTTTTAAAATAGTATCTGCATTTTCAATTACAAATTCAGAAATATTTCCAGTTCCCACCGATTCTATATCTCTAAAATTCATTTGTGAACCAGCCATTCTGAGTTCTCTTCTAGCATTAAGCTCTAAATAGTTTAACCATCCTTCTGATGTTGCATTTGCTGGGAAATAATCAAAATTAATATTTATTGAAGAAGATGTTGCTGGGAAATTATTTGTAACTAATTGTGTATTTGCATAAGGAGCAGTATAACTACTCATATTCGTTTCTATAATCGTAATGTCTTGAACCAAACTGCCATTAGCATTTACAGTAAAGCTGCTTGGATAAGAAGACCTAGTTGCCAAATAAGAAGTTAACCTTACTTGATATGAACTTAAAATATTTGGAAAAGTAAATGGTAGATTCAAATTAGTTGTATCACTGTTAAAATGTTCTCCAAACCAAAGACTTCCAGACTTTATTAGGTTGTAATTTTCTATTTCATGAAATTGAAAATCATTAAACGTTGTTACGGTTTTATTTGAAATTAAACTACTGCCATTTGTTGATGAAATTTCGTTACATGCTACATTATTTGATGTAATAAAATAATATGAATCATCTGAAAACTTATGAATCGTATGCACAAATCTTTGTTTGGTATAATCATAATCCCATTTAACAGAGCCTTTTCCATAAAACAAAATATAGTCTCCGGAATTAAAAATATTATCAGCACCTTTTTCAATAAAAATTGGATTTTCAACTAAGTCATCATTTCTAAAATCGATATTCATTTCGCTTAGCATAATACCGCCATTTCCATAAATATGAATATTTTCTGGATTAGAAAAACCCATACTTACTAAATCTGCAAAAGAGATTTTATAAATGCCTTCATCTTTAATTTTGAGTTTTTTCCATATTCCATTTGATAAAACAGAGTTTGTAGCATATTGCCCCAATAATAAGGTTGGGAAAAGTGCAACTAATAAAATAATTAAATAATGGTTTAAGGTTTTCATAATGATAATCATTTAAATTAAAACTGAGCTAATACAAAATTAACAATTAATACATAATTTCTCAATAACTTAATTTTTAGAATTTTATTATTCAGTTTCTTTCAAAAACTCTAACCATTTTCCTCACTGGGTCAAGCACATAAATTCTTTCTTTTGAATCAATTGCAAGGTCAAGACCTTTTGTTCCTTTGTCGAATTTTTCTGTTCCTGCAACTACGCATTTAAATTCACCAGATTGATTATAAATTTTAACTCTTTCAATTGCTTTTTCGCTTGTTACAAACGAACCATCAGGCAAAATTGCAAAATTTGTAGGATTACAGCAACCACTAAATCCTTCAATGCTCATAGAAGCCACGCCCCAGCTTGATTTCAGATTGCCATTTACATTGTATGCTTCAAGTGAGTGTCGTCCTTGGTTTCCAACCCAAATTTCATTATCACGACCGAGTGCTACATCGAAATAAGGACTGCGGATAATTATTCCTAGAATTCCTTTTAAAGAATCTTCTGCTCCAATATTAATTTTGAAATTACCGTTGAGGTCATAAACATGAACAAGTCTTTCTGCAGCATCGGCAACAATTACAGTAGAGTCATTTACATCAATTCCTGTAAAAACCGATAATGGATTTTCAGTTTTCCATTTTGAAATTAGTGTTCCGTTTTTATTCCAAACTTCAATATTATTTGTCATTCCTGCAAAAATTTCTTGTTTAGAATTTACTGCAATGCAAGTTGCGGAATCTTCTGTGGCAATTTCTGAAACTTGTTTTCCTGTTGTATCGAAAATTATTATTTTTCTGATTCCTGCTACGTAAACAAAATCAGAATCGTCAATTGCAATTCCTTTGGGTTCGTAAATATTGAGTTTTATTTGTAAAACTTCGTTATAACAAATTAAAGTTGAGTCGTATCTGCCAATACTATCAATGTTTAATTCGTAAGGATTTTCCTGATTTTTATTGCTAAAAAACAAATCATTAAGCATGAAAACAATAACTACAATCAGTAGAATTGTTAGAATTGGGATTATTACATTTTTGTTCATTTTTATTATTTTTTCACGTAAAGTACGCCAAGAACGCAAAGTATTTTGCAAAGTAAAATAAGTTATTTTTATAACAAATAATTTTAATATATTTGAAGCAAATAAAAAATTACGTTATGAAAAATCTTTGCCTTTTTTCTATATTTTTGTTTTATTCTGTTATTATATTAGCCCAAAATAATACAAATTACCCTGGAAATGATGTTATTGGACGGGGCTATGATGTTTTTGGCGAATATGCTAATAAAAGTAGTATAAAAGATTATCCAATTTTGGATTTTACAAAATGTACTACAAAGAATGAAGGGAAATATGTAATTCCATCAATCATTTTACTAAAATTTGATCCAACAAAAGATATTAAAGATGTTAGTGGTTCATCAATTAACGATTATTCTAAATCATTAGCTCAAAGTGTAAATCTAAAAGCAAATGCTTTCTTTTTCGCTGGTTCTGCTAATTCAAATTTTAATTACAATTCGTTACAAACTGAAAAAAGATACTATCAAACAAAAATGGATAGAAATTTACAATGGAAAATTTCGCTTGATACAAGACCAGATACCCTTGCATTGGCAAAATATTTAGACGAAACTTTTAAAAAGGAGTTATTAACAAAATCTCCTGAATATATTTTTGAAAATTATGGAACACATATTATTGTACAGGCATTATTAGGTGGTCGAATAGATTTCTCATACAGTGAAAAAATAACTGGTAACACAACACAATCTGATGTTGAGTCTGTATTAAGTGGAAGATATGGTATTCTTAAAGGAGGTTACAGCAATTCAAATGGTCAAGGGATAAATAGTTCATTAACAAATAAAGAAGTAAAGTTAAAAGTTATTGGTGGTGAAACACTTTATATTAATGAAGATTTGAGTAGTGAACAATATAATACATGGGCTGCTGGTATTCCAAATAATTCAACATTATGCGATTTTACTAATAATAGTTTAATACCAATCTGGTCAATTGTTACTGATAAAAATATTAGAAAGAAATTATCAGATTATTACAACAATGTTTTATTAATTAATAATCATATGCCATCTGCACCTGAAATAAAAAAACTTTCTTTAGTAGTTGATGAGGTGTATATTAAAAACAGTTGTGAAAATTATTTTAAGAAATATGGAGAGTTTCAATTGTTGTTTTTTATTAATGGGAAGCAAGTAAGTCAGTCTCAGGAATCTAAGGGGACAGAAGGTCAGGATTGTTATTTTGATAAAATGAGTTTTACTTTTGACGCACCAACAAAAGAAGGTGAATTCGTTAATATTGAATTAAGAGTTATTGAAAATGATACTCCAGCAAGGGATGAACTTACAATGGGTGTCAATGGTAAAATAATATATAATATTAAATATCCATTAAGTGATGAACTTTATAAAAAAGGTTACAATGAATTATTTAAAGAGGACCCTGTAGCAGGAAAATATTGTGAAGCTAATGTAACTTATCATTTACAAGTTGCTGATTAAAACAAATTAAGAAATAATACTAATGATATATTTATGTAATTATGTCTTTAAGCATTAATTTCAATATTAGAAAAAAATGGTATATTCCTATTTTATCTTTATTTATAGGTGTTTTTATACCAATATTTTTTTCATTATTTCTTTTAAAACAAGAATTGTTTATAACGTTAGAATTTTTTAAAATATTTTTATTAATACTATTTCCATCTATTATTTTTGCATTTCTTTGGTACATCTTAATTACTTTTAGAGCTGATTTAAAAGATAAAATTGAAACTCAACAGAAAATTAAACACGATAGAAATAATATTGAATTCTCTGGAATGGATTTAGAGCCAAATAGAATTATTTATTATACCTCAGCTATTGCCTTAATAAATATTTCATCATCAATGTTATTTTGCTATTATTATAATCTTGGTTTTAATTTTTTTTTAATTATTTGTTTTTTATTTGTAATTATTGGTTTTTTGGTTCACTTTCTTGTTGAAATTCCATATAAAAAGAAAAAATATAAGTTAATTTAATTTACTCTAATTTATTTTGTAATTTTGATAAAAATATAAATACATGCCTACAATTTTATTGATATTAGGTTGGAGATTATTCTTTTATGCAAATGAAGGAAATGAACCAATTCATATACATGCACGAAAGGCTGAAATGGAATGTAAATATTGGCTTGATACAGACACTTTTGATGTTAAAGAAGCATTTACTTCAAACATGAATCAACAATCGAAAAAAGAAATAAAAAAAATTATTTATGAGCATTTCGATTATATTGTTAGTGAATGGAGCAAATTTTTTAAAAAATAAAATTGTATTTTATGGTCATACAATATAAAATAGATTCTATAAAAATTTCAAAAGAATTCCTTTTTTTGAAAGTTGATGGTATTGATTTTCAATACAAAATATCAGAAATATCGAAAACTCTTTTAAATGCAAAAGAAGACGAATTGAATAATTTTGAAGTTACGCCTTCTGGGTATGGAATTTATTGGCCACTATTAGATGAGGATATATCAATTTCTGCTTTATTAAATCTATCTCAAAAATAATAATTATTGAGCTTAGTTTAATTTTCTTATATCAACACAAACCATCTGCTTAGAATCCCTCATCAACAAATAACCATCGGCAATTGCTATTGGACCCCAGGCATCTTGTCCGTCTAAAATACGCTTTTTATCTAATAGTTCAAATTTATCGGTTGAGAGTTTAATTATGCTTAATGTTCCGTCGTCGTCAACTATAAAAAAATTGTTGTCGGCAATAATGTATGGTCCAAGCCCAAAGCGTGAATCGTTGCCACTTGTGTAAACGAATTTTGTACAATCGTCTTTTTTGCAACAAACAAATTGATTTCGGCTTGCTCCGGCATCTTTAGGCTGAATTGAATATAAAAATCCATTATATAAAACGGGTGTTTGCTGCTCGCAAGCCATTCCTTCTGTTGGTTTGAATTTTTGAAGGACTTTTACAGTATTTCCCGAAACCTGAAACAGCATTGAACCAAAACTATAACCGGCAGTAATAAATATTTTTCCATCGTCCAAAATCACTGGCGAAGGTGCAACAACTGAAGGTGCAAATTCAATGGTTTTCCATAGCAATTTTCCAGATTCAGAAATTCCGCAAATACCACCAATTGCAGCATAAACATAGTTTTTTTGTCCATTTAAAATCATTGGCATTATTGAAGAATGCGACATTTTCCAGTTATCGGGATTTGGTGTTTCCCATAAAATTTTTCCTGTTGCACATTCAACCCCAATTACAAGAGCTTTTCCGCCAGTTGCAATTATCGCAATATCATTATCAATTAATGGACACTGACCTGTGTTCCAGAACGGAATTTCAGAGTTGTATTGTTTCTGAATATCAATTCCCCAAAGAAAATCGCCATTTGCAGAATTACAACACATTACATGTCCTTTTGGACCTATTGTTACAACATATTTGTCGGTTACAGCAGGAATTGTGCGGGAAATTCCATGATTTCGCTTAATATGAACATTATACCATCGTTTCCAAAGCTCTTTTCCTGTTTCGAGCGATAGGCAACGCAAAACATCGGCTTTTTTGGCTTCGTTATAATCGAGAATGTAAACTTTTCCGTTGTAAATTGCAGGTGCAGCGTGTCCTTCGCCAAGTTCGAGTTTCCAAACTATTTTTGGTTCGCCTTCAAATTTGTCAATCAGTTTTATATTTTCTTTGTTGATATTGTCAAAATCGGCTCCTCTAAAACGATTCCATTTGCCAGTCAATGAGGTTTTTAATTCTTCTGAAAAGGCAAATTTTTCTCCAATTATAACATTATCGCTTGTGTCTGCAGAGCGCGGTGGGCGGTTATCTTGTCCGGGTTCGTTTGCTGTAAAATCTGCAACTGGGTCGTGCTGAAACCAATAAATAAAGGCTGTGATGCCTGTGAGGGCAAAGAAGATTATGATATATATATAAATTCTATGTTTGAACATTAACAAAGTAAAAATGCAATAAATATTGATAAAACAGACCTAAAGATAAAAGATTATTTATTACAATTTTATAATCTTTTTGACTATTGATTCATTTTTATTTACGCATTTAACTAAATAAATTCCTTTAGGAAATGTTGTGATGTCTATTGTTTCAAAAATTTCTGATTGTAAATTGTTGTATTTATTTTGAAACATATTCTGTCCCAGTGTATTAGTTAAGGTAATTTCTGAACAGTTATTGGCTTTGATATTTATATTATCATAACATGGATTTGGGAATGCGTTAACTGATAAAGCATTGTTTTTTGTTAATGTTTCACTATTTGTATATAAATTGGAATTATATTCATAAGCCCCCATATCCACTATTGGAATTGTATCATAATTTCCATCCCAAATTCTAATGTTGTTTTCAAAATCGTAAAGAGTAGAAACCGAATCATTAATCCCTGCATCTATACAAGGACTATTTGAAGTAAGATGAAAATCAAATACAGATGGGTCAACATATAAAGGGTCAGTTTGTATGTTTTTATAGGCATCACAAGCAGTTCCATTATTATTAGTAGTTACATTTACACCTAGCCAATTACAACTTACAAAATTTCCAGTGCTATTATTAAAAAAAGTGTTATTGTAAATGTTTGCAGGTGTCCCATAAGACGAACAAACAATACCATAACCAACATTATTTGAAATTATACTATTTACCATAGTATAACTACTTGAACCAGAAATGCCACCTGCAGCATATTGTCCCCCATAGGAATTATCTAAATTACTGAAATTATTGCTAATAATAAGATTTTCAAGAAATGCTTCTGAATTTCCAATTGAAATACCGCCACCTGAATGTATAGCATTATTGTTATAAATTAATAAATTAGAAAGAATTGGTTTTCCACTAATTCCAATACCCGCTCCATAAAAAGCCGAATTTTCATAAATTTTAGAATTTTTAATTATCGCATTAGAATAATACAAACTTATTCCCCCTCCACTATGATATCCTAATCCAGTAAAATCAGTTCCCTTGGTGTTTTTACTTATTATTAAATTTGATAAAGTAGGACTACTGTTTTCAATACAAATACCACTACTTTTACTATGTTCTATTCTACAATATTCTAAAATACTATTATTATTGGCATCTGGTTTAAAATCAATACCATTCCAGTTATTTGAAGTATCAAATTTTGAAAATATAATACTATCATCCTCTGTACCAACTGCAAAAATTAAACCTGATATTTCAAAAACAACATCCTGAGTGAATAACATTGTAACTCCTGGATTTATTATTAAAGTATCATTTACTGGGATATAAATATTACCACCTACCTTATATGTTCCTTCAGATAAAACTCCTGTTAACTGCCCTGATAATCCAATAATCGGAAGAGTAATGTTTTGAAGTGTTGTATTAGAATACAATGGTTTCCCTATTATTGAATCAGAAAAAAAACCTTGTTTTGAAAAATATATATTATATATTCCAGTCTGAATATTAATATTGTAATAACCATTTATATCAGAATGCGTGGAGTCTATAATAGTCGTTGGAGCAACACGTAAAAAAATAATTTTAATATTGCTATTATTATTCTGAAATTCTAAAAAGGAATTTCCATCAATAACAACTGATTGTGATTTTACTAAAACATTTGTAATTAAAATAAATATTAAAAACAATATTGTATTTAATCTTTTCATAATTATTTAATGGTATTTATATTTAAAATGGTCATTTACAAACAAACTTATAAAAATAATTGCTTTTTAAAAAAAATATTTCATTAGAAAATACATTATATGTAAAATTATTATGAATAGATATTATACAAATTTGTATTAATGCATTAAAACTTGTAAAACCTCCTCAATTATTAGCTCAAATAATGAAAACTCAACAAATTTTATTTTAGTAATAAATATCATTTACATTTCGCCTATCGAATACACCATCAACGAATTGCCATGCCTTACAAAAAGCTTTTTATTATCAATTACCAAATGTGCCCAATGTTGCTTTTCGCCGAAAGGAACTTTAAAAGAACTGATTAAATTAAACTCATTTTCTTTTGGTTCAACTAAACCAACTGTGCCATCATCAGCATAGCAATAAAGTAAACCATCGGCATAAATTACATTTCCAACTTTTAGCATTTTTGAAGAGTAAAGTACTTTCCCTGTATTCCAGTCAACGCAGAACCACCTTTTGTTTGCATCGCCCGAACCATATATTTTACCATCAAGAAGGATTGCTCCACCCATTTTGCTGTCAAGTGAATCGTCGTGCCATGTTTCAGCAAAACTATTACCATCATCAGAAAGCTTCAAT
Organism: Bacteroidetes bacterium GWA2_31_9; assembly: GCA_001768975.1. Lineage (GTDB taxonomy): Bacteria > Bacteroidota > Bacteroidia > Bacteroidales > GWF2-33-38 > GWA2-31-9. The sequence goes on from MEND01000091.1 coordinate 13,793, forward strand.
AATTCGCCACCTTTGCCATATCCGCTGAAAACATAAACAGAGCCATCGTTATAAATTGGTGAATTTGCTTGTACCGACCATTTATTTGGATGTTCGTGTGTCCATAATAATTTTCCATCTGAAATGTCAATTCCAAGAATAGAACTTTCGGTTTGTGTAACAAAAATTTTACGATTATTTCTATTGATAATCAGAGGTGAACAATAAGCACTTTTTTCGCCTTTTCCGGCACATTTCCAAATCAGATTTCCGGTGTTTTTATCAAGTGCAATTACATTATATTCTTCACCACCGGGGCAGCAAAACAGCATATTTCCATCAATCAGTAAATTTTCGGTAAATCCCCATTTGATATTTCTTGCATTGTATTTTTGCATTAAGTCGAGCGACCAAAATATTTCACCATTTTCGGCATTCATACAAACCAAAACGCCATAGCTACTTAAAACATATATTTTGCCTTCGTTTATCATTGGAGATGAGCGAACTCCTTCAAAACTCTCGAACCATTCTTTACCATATTCTTTTTTCCATAATAATTTTCCGCTTAAATCGAATGTAAAAATAGTTCCTTGCTCACCTTGAGTTCCTGTGATATATATTTTGTCGTTTAAAATTGCAGGAGATGAATGACCCAAACCTAACGAATCGAAATGCCATAGCAATTTTAGACCATCGGCAGACCATGTTTTCAAAAGTCCTGTTTCGTTGTATTTGCCATCACGATTTGAGCCTCGCCATTGTTGTGCGTTTTGTGCCGATAGGCTTAATGATGCAATTATGCAAATCCCTGAAAATAATAGTTTAAACATATTAGAAAGATTTAATATATCTGTTAAAATTAATAATGTTTTTTGAGTTATTTTTTTCGATTAATTGTAAATTCTACAAAATCGACAAGTGAATTTTTGACTTCGCTTTCAGGATATTTATAAAGAATTTCTAAGCTTTTTTGTTTATACTCTTCCATTTTTTGTTCAGAATAAGCTATTCCTCCTTTATCAACAACATATTTAATTACTTCGTTTAGCTTTTTAGCATTCTTATGATGATTCTTGATAATGCTCATAATATGGCGTTTCTCAGAAAATGAAGAGTTGTTTAAAGCATAAATCAGTGGCAAAGTCATTTTCTTTTCCTTGAGGTCATTTCCGCTAGGTTTGCCCGTAAATCCTGTTGACTGATAGTCGAGAATATCGTCTTTAATTTGAAATGCCATTCCAAGATATTCTCCAAATTGTTTCATTTGCAATACAACACTATCGTCGGCATTTGCAGAACTAGCACCACAAGCAGAACATGCAGCAATTAGTGTAGCTGTTTTTTTTCGAATTATTTCGTAGTAAATATCTTCATTAATATCGAGCTTACGAGCCTTCTCAATTTGAAGAAGTTCGCCTTCGCTCATTTCTCGCACAGCCTCAGAAACAATTTTTAAGAGTTTAAAGTGATCATTATCAATTGCAAGTAATAGTCCTTTCGACAAAAAATAATCGCCAACCAAGACAGCAATTTTATTTTTCCAAAGAGCATTTACAGAGAAAAAACCCCTTCGCATATTTGATTCATCAACAACGTCGTCGTGAATTAAAGTAGCTGTATGAAGTAATTCAATTAACGAAGCAGCAATAAATGAAGAGTTATTAATTTCGCCATTAAGTTTTGCAGAAAGAAAAACCAACATTGGTCTCATTTGCTTACCTTTACGACGATATATGTAATTGGTTATAGTATCTAATAAAGGAACTTTACTTTTTGCAATATCACGGAAAAATGGCTCGAATTTTTCCATTTCCTGCGAAATCGGATGCTGGATGTTTTCTAATGAAATCATTATTAAATGTAATACAGCAAAATTAACATTTTAATTTGAAATATTCTTAAAATGAATTTAGAGATTTAGAAATTTAACAACGAAGCAACAATTTCATATTTTAACCCATTTCGACTTGAATTTTTTTTAAAGAACATTTTTAGTAACATTTTGTAAAACATACAAATAATGCATATTTTTTATTATGAACCTACATCTAAAAGTATAAAAATGAAATATTACCACAAAAACACAACGTCAGTAAATGATTAAATATCAGCATTATTCAGTTGGTGCTTTTTTTCATGTTTGTGCCATCCGATGAATCGAAATAGGTCTTGTGGTATAAATTGACTTTTCGGAGTGGACTCTCATTTTTGAATTTTAAGACAATTATGTTCAAAAAAAACAATAATTAACTTGGAACATTTCTAAATAAACTTTAATTTAGCAAAATATTAGTGGATTGATTTGATTGTTGCAACCACCTCGGAAAGTGCTAACAATTTGATAGTTATCAAAAATCAAATCAATAATTCACTTTAGTTTATAAATTATAAAATTATAATAAAATGAGTTATTTATTTACATCAGAATCAGTATCAGAAGGGCATCCTGATAAAGTAGCAGATCAAATTTCAGACGCTTTATTAGATGAATTTTTACGTAACGACCCAAACTCTAAAGTTGCTTGCGAAACGCTTGTAACAACAGGTTTAACAGTTTTAAGTGGCGAAGTTAGAACAAACGGCTACATCGACGTTCAAAAAGTTGCTAGAGACGTTATTCGAAAAATTGGTTATACAAAATCAGAATATCGTTTCGATAGCGATTCTTGCGGAGTTATTTCATCAATTCATGAGCAATCAGCAGATATTAATCAAGGAGTTGACCGTGGCGATGACGATTTACAAGGTGCCGGCGACCAAGGAATGATGTTTGGTTTTGCTTGCGAAGAAATGGAAAATTATATGCCACTTCCAATCGAATTAGCACATATACTTCTTCAGGAACTAGCCGAAATTCGTCGCGAAGGAAAACACATGAAATATCTTCGTCCAGACGCAAAATCGCAGGTTACAATTGAATATACCGACAATAACAAACCTAAAAAAATTGAAACAATAGTAATTTCTACTCAACACGATGAGTTTGTTTTACCTGCCGGAAATTCTCTTTCTGAGAAAAATTTTGCTGAAACTCAAATGATTGAACAAATCAAAAAAGATGTAATCAAACATTTATATCCAAGAGTTAAAAAAGAATTACCAAACAAGTATAAAAGATTTCTAAACGACGATGTACGCTTACTTGTAAATCCTACAGGAAAGTTTGTAATTGGCGGTCCTCATGGCGATACAGGTTTAACAGGTCGTAAAATTATTGTCGATACTTATGGTGGAAAAGGTGCTCATGGTGGTGGTGCTTTCTCTGGAAAAGACTCTTCAAAAGTTGACCGTTCGGCAGCTTATGCAATGCGTCATATTGCTAAAAATATGGTTGCTGCGGGAATTTGTAGCGAAGTATTAGTTCAGGTTGCTTATGCAATTGGAGTTGCCGATCCAGTAGGCCTTTATGTAAATACTAATGGAACTGCAAAAGTAAAAGACGAAACTGGCAAGAAAATGAAAGATGGTGAAATTTCTAAAAAAATTGCTAATGTTTTCAATCTTCGTCCAGGTGCTATTGTAAAACGTTTTGGCTTGAAAAATCCAATCTTTTTACCAACAGCTTCTTACGGTCATTTCGGAAGAACTCCATTCAAAGAAAAAGTAATGGTAAATTACGGTGGAGTTGAGTCAACAAAAGAAGTTGAATTCTTTACATGGGAAAAAGAAGATTATGTTGATCAATTAAGAAAAGAATTTAAAATTCAATAATTAGAGTTTGTCCATAATGTCCGATTTCATCGTTATTCTCGACCTTCAAATCAGTCATGTACTGAAGTACACTCCTGATTTTCAGCTCATCGAAACCTCGAACTCGAACATTCTGACTCAAACTCTTGACTTTATGGACAGATCCTAATTAGTCCGCTCATGTTTGGTGTTGTCACCAACATAGTTTAAATATTAAAATCCTTCATTGAAATGCTTTGAAGGATTTTTTTAATTGAAATATTTAAAAAAATATGATATTTGGTGATTGTATTCACCAAATATATAGTATAATTGGTGAATATGTTCACCAATTATACTATATTTGTATCAAAAAAATGTACGCAAGAACTTTAAACAATATCATTGAAAGCAGAATTGGAAAAGGCAAAGCCATAGTTCTTATGGGCCCTCGTCAAGTAGGTAAAACAACATTATTAAAAGCAATTTTAAATAAACAACAGTATTTGTTTTTAGATTGTGATAATCCAACGGTAAGAAGCCTTTTAGCCAATCCAAATACTGAAGAATTAAAAAGTATTATTGAAAATTACAAAATGCTATTTATTGATGAAGCTCAAAGAATAGAAGGAATTGGCATTACGTTAAAAATTATTACCGACCAATTCAGCGATGTACAATTATTAGTAAGTGGTTCTTCTTCATTTGATTTGTCAAGTAAAATTAATGAGCCTCTTACCGGTCGAAAATGGGAATACGAAATGCTTCCAATTAGTTGGGAAGAATACGAAAATCATCATGGCTATCTGGTTGCCGAACAACAGCTCGAAAACAGACTAATTTATGGATTTTATCCTGATGTTTTAAATAATCAAGGTGATGAAAAAAACATACTTAAAAATTTAGTAAATAGCTACTTATATAAAGATATTCTTGCATACTCTGATATAAGAAAGCCCGAAGTGCTTGATAAGCTTGTTCAAGTTCTTGCACTTCAGGTTGGTAGTGAAGTAAGTTATAACGAACTTGCTCAAACTGTTGGAATTGACAAAAATACCATTGATAAATACATTAATATTCTTCAAAAATCTTATGTTATTTTTAAATTAGGGAGCTTCAGCAGAAATTTAAGAAAAGAAATCAAAACCAATAGAAAAATATATTTCTTCGATAATGGCGTTAGAAATATGGTAATAGGAAACTTTAATAATTTGGATTTAAGACAAGATAAAGGAGCGTTATGGGAAAATTTTCTAATATCAGAACGTTACAAACAAAACCTGTATAAAAGCAGTTTTGCAAGAATGTATTTTTGGCGAACTATTCAGCAACAAGAAGTTGATTATGTGGAAGAAAAAGATGGAAATATTTATGGATTTGAATTTAAGTGGAAAGATAAAAAGAGCGTGAAATTGCCCAGCACATTTATTGAAGCTTATAAAGCACAAGGACAAGTTATTGATAGAGCTAATTTTAGAGATTTTGTGGTTATAAAATAAAGAAGTGATTTTAAGAAAGTTGTAGGTTTATTTTGTATTGTAATTTTTGTATAAACGAATTTAGTATGACTACAGTAGAGTTAAAAAAGTTATTATACCACTGAATCGCAGAAATAAATGACATTCCATTTTTAACTGCTATAAAAACCATTCTTGATACTAAAGCTCAACCAAAAATAATGCATTTAACATTAGAACAACGTAATGAAATAATAGAGTCAAAAAAAGAGATTGAAAAAGGACTATTTATTGACCAACTCGAACTCGACAAAGAAGTTGACAAATGGCTGAACGCAAGATAATTTGGTCGCATATAGCAGAAATTAAGCTCTTTCAAATACTTGAATTCTAGATCGAACGCAATAAAATCAGCACTTTTTTTTGCATAACATAATAAAATCAAGAGTTTGATAATTTGCTCTTCCAATTTGGATTATCAAGTTTGGGAGGCACAATACACTTTAGTGAACCTTTGAAAAAATCTTATGCTGGTCTGGATTTGCAATCCAGACCAATTTATTATAAGCATTTGTAATGCAATAAATTTTCTAAAATAACTTAAATTTGCAAAAATAAAAAACAAATATTTATGCCTCCAAAAATCCGCCCCGAAGATCTGTTAAAATCCCGAATACTTGTACTTGATGGTGCAATGGGAACAATGATTCAGCAATATCGACTCAGTGAAGAAGATTACAAAGGAACTCTTCTGAAATATCATACTCACAATTTAAAAGGGAATAACGATATACTTTGCCTTACACAACCTCATATAATTGAGCAAATTCACGAAAAATATCTCGAAGCAGGAGCCGATATTATTGAAACAAATACTTTCAATGGAACAAGCATTTCACAAGCCGATTATGGTGCAGAACAATATGTTTATGAAATTAATAAACGAGCAGCAGAAATTGCAAAACGAGCAGCAGACAAATATTCAACACTAACACCATCAAAACCTCGCTTCGTGGCTGGAGCAATTGGCCCAACAAACAAAACTCTTTCGCTTTCGCCTGATGTAAACGACCCTTCATTTAGGGCAGTAACATTTGACTCTGTAAAAACATCTTATATTGAACAAGTTAAAGGATTGATTGCCGGAGGTTCAGATATTTTATTAATCGAAACAATTTTCGACACATTAGTTGCAAAAGCCGCATTATATGCAGTTCGTGAAGTTTTCGATGAATTACAAACATCAATTCCTGTAATGATTTCAGGTACAATAACCGATGCCAGCGGAAGAATTTTATCAGGACAAACTGCTGAAGCATTTTTAGTTTCAATGTCGCATTTTCCGCTAATTAGTATTGGCTTCAATTGTGCTTTGGGAGCTAAAGATATGCGACCATATTTGGAAGAAATTTCACGCAAAACCGACCTTTTCATAAGTGCTTATCCAAATGCCGGATTGCCAAACCAAATGGGCGGTTACGACGAAACTCCCGAACTTATGGCAAAGCAAATTGAGGATTTCATAAATAGGGGATTAGTAAATATTGTAGGTGGTTGTTGTGGCACAACTCCCGACCACATAAGATTATTTTCAGAAGTCGCAGCCAAAGCAAAACCACGAGTTCCTGCCAAAATTTATTCGTTTACAAAGCTCTCTGGGCTTGAAGTTTTGAAGGTTACACCCGAAACAAATTTTATAAATATTGGCGAACGCACAAATGTTGCCGGTTCTAAGAAATTTGCACGATTAATTGCCGAAAAAAAATATACCGAAGCTTTATCAATTGCTCGTCAGCAGGTCGAAAACGGAGCACAGGTTATTGACATAAACATGGACGATGGTTTGCTTGAAGGTGCAAAAGAAATGACTGTTTTTTTGAATATGCTTTCGTCCGACCCTGATATTTCGAGAGTTCCTGTAATGCTTGATTCATCTAACTGGAATGTTATTGAAGCAGGTTTAAAATGCGTTCAGGGAAAGGGAATTGTAAATTCAATCAGCCTTAAAGAAGGCGAAGCTGAATTTATAAAAAAGGCAAACAAAATTAAAAATTACGGAGCTGCAACGGTAATCATGGCTTTCGACGAGGATGGTCAAGCTGTTACTTACGAAAGAAAAATCGAAATTTGTAAACGAGCTTACGATATACTTGTAAATAAAGTTGGATTTTCACCTTCTGATATAATTTTCGACTGTAATATTCTTACAGTTGCAACTGGTATCGAAGAACATAACAACTACGCAGTTGATTTTATAAATGCTGTAAAATGGATTAAAGTAAATCTGCCAGAAGCCAAAACCAGTGGCGGAATCAGTAATTTATCGTTTTCGTTCAGAGGCAACGATTTTATCCGCGAGGCAATGCACTCTGTTTTTCTTTTCCATGCAATAAAAGCCGGATTGGATATGGGAATTGTTAATGCCGGAGTAATTCCAGATTACGACAGCGTTCCAGAAGATTTGAAAGAAAAAATTGAAGATGTTATTTTAAATCGTAAGCCAACTGCAACCGAAAACCTATTAGATTACGCTGAAAAAGTAAAAAATACTACAAAACGTGAAATAAAAACCGAAGAATGGCGAAATTACTCACTAAACGAGCGATTAAGTTATTCGTTGATTAAAGGAATTACCGATTATGTTGAAACAGATATAAACGAAGCCTTAAATGTTTTTCCAAAAGCTCTTGAAATTATTGAAGGACCACTTATGGCAGGAATGGACAAGGTTGGTGACCTGTTTGGTTCGGGCAAAATGTTTCTACCTCAGGTTGTTAAGAGTGCTAGAGTTATGAAACAGGCTGTTTCGTATTTGCTTCCTCAACTCGAAAAAGAAAAGGCAGTTACTGGAAATACTGCAAAAGGAAAAGTTGTAATTGCAACAGTAAAAGGCGATGTACACGATATTGGAAAAAATATTGTTGGTGTGGTTTTGTCGTGCAATAATTACGAAATAGTTGACTTGGGCGTTATGGTTTCAACCGACAAAATTATTAAAGCAATTAAAGAAGAAAAAGCCGATATAATTGGACTTAGTGGTTTAATCACACCCTCGCTCGAAGAAATGGTTTATGTAGCAGAAGAACTCAACAGAAATGGCATAAATATTCCGATGTTGATTGGCGGTGCAACTACTTCTAAAGTTCATACTGCACTTAAAATTGAGCCTATTTATAAAGGTGCAACAATTCACGTAAAAGATGCGTCACGAAGTGTTTCGGTTGTTAGTAATTTGTTGTCGAATAATGCAAAAGAAGCTTTTAAAGCCAACATTAAAACTGAATACAACGAACTGCGTGATAACTACAACAAAAACAAAGGAACAGTTGTTCATTTAACGTTAGATGAAGCAAGAAAAAAACGTTTAAATATTGATTGGCATAACGAAAAAATTTGTCAGCCTAAAAAACCTGGATTACATATTTTGAAAAACTATTCTATTTCAGAAATTCGTGAATATATTAACTGGACTTTCTTTTTTATGGCTTGGCAACTAAAAGGAAAATATCCTGACATTTTCAATTCTGGCGAAGTAGGAGTGGAGGCAAAAAAAATATTTGACGATGCAAATCAAATGCTTGATGAAATAGAAAAAAATAATCTAGTATCGGCAAATGCAGTTTTTGGAATTTTCCACGCAGCATCAGAAGAAGATGATATTATGGTTAATAGTGGCAAAAAGCAGTTTGTGTTTAATATGTTAAGGCAACAAATTGCAAAACCTGAAGGTGATTTTAACTTATCACTAGCAGATTTTGTAGCTTCAAAAGAAAGTAATATAACCGACAATTTGGGCTGTTTTGCAATAGCTGTTCATACCGATTATAATAACAAATTCTACCTTTACCAAATTAAAAACGACGATTATAAAAAAATTATGCTTTCGGCAATAACAGATAGAATAGCAGAAGCTTTTATCGAATTAATGCACCTTAAAGTAAGACAGGAATATTGGGGATTTGAGGAAAGAAGTCAGAAGGTGGAAGATAGAAGTTGGAAGTCAGAAGATAGAAATGAGAAAGTGAGACTAGGAGAAAGTGAGAGAGTGAGAGAGCTTGAGTACATGAATATTAAACAGCAAACAACAAACAACAACCGAGCTTGCGAGCTCAACGCAGTAAAACAACAAACATTCCTTGATGAACTCTTCAAAGAACATTACACAGGAATCCGCCCTGCATACGGCTACCCTGCTTGTCCCGACCATTCTGAAAAATTAAAACTTTTTGAAATTCTTGATGCAACAAACAACATTGGAATTGAACTCACCGAAAATTTTGCAATGACACCAACAGCTTCAGTTTGCGGACTTATTTTTGCTCACCACGAAGCAAAATATTTTAATATTGGCAAAATCACAAAAGAGCAAATCGACGATTATGCAAAACGAAAAAATATGTCTTTAGCTGAGGTTGAAAAATGGCTGAATAATAATCTGGAATATAAGTAAAGTTTAAGTTTTGTTAACTGAAATTTCTAAAATAAATAAGAAAACTGCTCAAATTTTTGGAATATTAATTAGTGTCTGTCCATAAAGTCAAGAGTTTGAAACATAATTTAGCGAAGCGGTCTCACAGCTTACCGATGAATCGGTACAAGTCGTCCCGAATTTATTTCGGGAAATACCTTTGAAAAAAAATATATATGAGTAAATCGGACATTATGGACAAAACTCTAATTAGTGTCAATAAGAAAACTCAGTGTTTCTTTAGAAAACTTCAAGAATGAGGCTTTCGCAGTTTTGAAAATAAGGAGTTTACGAATGTAAATGACTGTTTTCAAAACCAGAGTAACGAAATTATTGGAGTTTTCTATGAGACACTAATTAGGTCTATATTTTAAAACCGATTATCAGTACATCGTCAATTTGCTCAAAGTCGTTTCCTGAGCCTTTTGTCCAATTGTCAAATTCTGATTTTATTAAATTGTGTTGAGTTTGTGAACTCTCAACAGAATTCTTTAAAAACAATTGTTTCCTTTTATTGTATTTGTACTTTTTCCCTGCTTCGCCACCAAATTGGTCAGCAAATCCATCAGTAAAAATATAAAATGAATCATTTTCGGCAATATCTATAATGTGATTTGTAAAAGGCTTTTCGTTATCAAAATAAGCTCCTATTGGCATTTTGTCTCCCTTCACTTCGACAAGTGATACAGTGAGCTTGTCGAACTGCTCATTGACCGAATCATCTGCTATCTCTTGAAACTTTGGATTTGAAGCTTTGAATTTTGAGCTTTTTACAACGTAAAGAGGATTATTGGCTCCAGCAAATTCAAGCAACTTATTCTCTTTGTCAATTATACATAAAGCCACGTCCATACCGTCTTTTACTATTGTTTTTTCTGATGAATCATCAGTTTCAAATTCGGTTTGATTTAACGATTTAATAACCATTTTACGAAGCTCAAATAATATTTCCGAAGCGGTATAATTTACAACTCCAAGTTTTATATTACTTGCAATTTCATTCAAAAACGACATTCCGAGCATACTCATAAAACCACCCGGAACACCATGTCCGGTGCAATCGACAGCAGCCACATAAATTTTATCTCTGATTTTTGTGAACCAATAAAAATCACCCGAAACAATATCCTTTGGTCTGAAAAATATAAAACTTTTAGGTAAAAGCGATTTAAGAAATTCGGTTGGATGCATTATCGCCGACTGAATAATCTTAGCGTAACGAATACTATCTGTCATTTCTTTATTGTGAAAGGCTATCTGATCACGTTGTTGTGAAACAAAATCACGTTGTTTTTCAATTTCATCTCGCTGACTTTCAATTTCTTCTTTTTGTTGATTAATTTCTTCATTCAGAACTAAAAGGTTGTCACGTTGAGCTTCAATTTCGTCACGTTGCGCAGTTATTTCTTCTTTTTGTTGAAGTATCTCGACATTTTGCTGACGAATTTCCTGAGTTCGTTCTGTAACAATTCCTTCGAGGCGAATATTTGCTTTTCGAAGTCTTCGTGTGTTTACTATAACAATCAGATAAATCAATAATATTAAGGCAATTCCAAAAACAAAATATGCCAGAATTGTTCTATACCAAGGTGGTAAAATTTCAAAGCAGAAAGTCGTTTCTTTTCCTTCTAAAGCATAAATGTTCTTAGATTTTACATGAAATGTATAATTTCCTTCGGGCAAGTTTGTGTATTCCTTTTTGTTTTCAAAAGTCCATTCAGACCAGCTTTCGTCGTATCCTTCAAGAAAATAACTGTACGAATTGCTCTCTTCGTTGTCGAAACTTGGGCATGCAAATTCAAAAATTTCGGAATTATTTTTAAATTTAAAACTCTTATTTAAATATTCAGGCTGAGTAAAAGTTACAATTCCTGTCGAATCGGAATATGCTCCATTAAAAACGGTGTCTTTTGATATTACTACATGCTTTAATATTGTTGAAAAACTGGAAAGGTATTTCGCTTGTGCTTTTTCGTCATATCTTATTAATCCGTTTGTTCCTCCAAACCAGCAAATGCCGTTCACATCTGGCAGAATTTTGTACATGTCGGTGAATTTGAGCCTTCGGAAAGGTAAATCAAATAATAAAGATTTTCCATTTGCATCATTTTTTTCAACAAAAATAGATTTATTATACATTCCCCATAGATTGTTAAGCGAGTCTGTATTAAGCAAGTAAACCATGTTTTTTCCATCAAAAAGTGTTGAATCAAGTGACGTGTCAGGCAAAAACATATTTTTTGTTTCATTATAATAATAAATCCCTTTTACTGTTCCTGTAACAACTTTATTATTAGTGTAATTTATTTCAGTCATTCCGGCTGGAACTCCTTTTGTGCTGTCGTATTTTTCAATTTCTGAATTAAAATTTAAAGTGTCTTTAAATGTGCATTTAATAATTCCATGATTTACTGTGCTTGCCCACAAAGTGCCTGAATTACTTTCTGTTAGATAATAAATATCTTCAATGCCTTTGTCGTAAATTTCAAAAGGAATCCACTTATTATTTTCAAATTTTATTGCGTGGATAGTGCCTGAACCTCCAACAAAATAAACGTTTTTGTGAAATCTTGAAGCTTTTACACAAATCTCATTTGCATTATGAAAAGTGTTTGTAAATACTTGTTTGTTATAATAATACACACCTCCCGAATCTGAAAACAAAATGCCATCGTTAAAAACAGAACTTGAATATATTTGAGTTTTGAAGTCTTCAAATTTGCGAAGCGTTGCATTCTGAAATCCTTCGGTATCGACAGTCGATTTATTTAAAACAAAAACTCCTTCCAGACTCGAAATATATAATTCATTTTTAAATACAGTCAAATCCTGAATTACATCATTTATTCCATGAAATTTATTGAAATATGTAAAAGGTGATGAAATCTCTATCCGAGCCAATCCATTTCCTAAATTTGCCCACAATCCACCCTGATTGTCGGCAAATAAGCCATAAACCAGATTACTTAACAATCCCTTTTTTTCATTTATAATGTTTTTAATAACTCCTTTCTGATTCATTATTAAAATTCCGCCTTGAAGCGTGGCAAAAGCATAAGAACTGTCGGGGAGCATTATTCCTTTGTAAAGACTTAGGTTTTTTAAAATATCTTCGGTTTGTGTACTAACTTTTTCAAGTTTATTTTTGCCGTCAAAAGCGAAACAGCCTCTTTTGCCAGTTACAAACATAAAATGACTTTTGTATGGAAGAATTGCTCTAATATCACCAAATTTTTCTTCAATATCGGGTTGAACTAGGGAATCTTGTTTTTCAATTAATAATCCGTTTTTGGTGTCTTGAATAAAAAATTGTCCATTGCACATAAAAGCAGTAAAAAATGACGATTTTGGCTTCCAGACAGTAGTTTTC
>MEND01000091.1:26789-32101 GCA_001768975.1 Bacteroidetes bacterium GWA2_31_9
ATCTGGAGCCAAATAACCAATTTCGCCTTCTGCACCAATATATATTCGCCCAGCATTGTCTTTTCCCATTGATAAAACGGTAGTAATATTTTTGGTGAAAAATCGTCGCCAGTTTTTGCCATCATATTCTAAAATTCCTTTTCCATTTCCAAAATACATAACTCCACGAATATCCTGCTCTGAGCACCAATTTTGTGAGTAGCCATGATATTCCTCTGGACTATAATTTCTTATAAACGGAGTTCCTTCATCTTGTGTGAAAGCAAGATTGCTTAACAACAAAAATGCAATTAGAAATTTTATGTAAAGTAGATTCTTCAAATTTTTCTGTAAAAATAAGCCTTTTGAAGCTTAAATAAAACTCAATTAAATCATTCTGTCAAATTAATCTAAAATTCAGAAGCTAATTATAAAACTTAACTATTATTTTTGAAAAAAAATTCTCGCTAATGAGCAAACTCCCATTACATATTTCCTTTATTCTGTATGTAATACTTGTATTTTTTATAATTCCGTTTCACGAGCCTTGGGCAGACGAGGCTCAAGCATGGCTTATGGCAAGAGATTCAAGCATCAGCCAATTACTTTTTACAAATTTACAGTACGAAGGTTCGCCCGGACTTTGGCATATAATATTGATGTTTCCAAGTAGGTTTTTGCCTTACGAAAGTATAAATTATATTTCTGTATTGGTTGTTTTGGTTGGGGTTTTTTATCTTATTTATTATTCTCCGCTTCCTTTTTGGATGAAAATATTATTTCCGTTTACATATTTTATTTTTTACCAATATTCTGTAATTGCACGTTGTTATAGTTTACTAATAATATTGCTTTTTCTTATTGCATATAAATACAAAAGCCGTTTTAAAAATCCATACATATTTGTTTTATTGGTTTCGCTTTTAGCAAATGTCAATCTGCATGGATTTATTATTTCGCTAGCTTTAATGTTTGTATATTTTGTTGATTTAATTCGATTTAGAAAAAGTGATTTTTTGCCAAACATAAAAACTATAATTTCAGTTTTTGTAATATTTATTATTGTATCAACTTTTGTAATAATTCAAATACTTCCTGCTCCTGACATATCTATTTCTGCCGAAGGAATTGTTTTCAAATTTGAAAAATTTTACGATTTTGGATTGAAAGTTTTGGGCGAAGTTTTCGCTGTAAATAGCATTTTATCGTATTCAGTATTAATTGTTTCGTTGGTTTGGTTTTGGCAAAACAGATTGTTGTTATTTTATCTGATTTCAAATTTTGCAATACTTGCCTTATTTTCAATTTATTACAATATTTGGCATCAAGGAGTTTTGTTTTTAATCTGGATTTTCACATTATGGTTGAGCTTTTATTCTTCAGAAAAAAAATATATCAGTTCAAAAAACTTTAATAAAATACTAAATATAATTATGCAAGTTTCGGTTGCAATTGTAATAATATCAAATATTTATTGGTCAACAGCAGTTTACATAAATGATTATAAATATGATTACTCAGCCGGAAAAAAAATTGCTACTTACATAAAAGAAAATAATTTACAGCATAAATATTTGTACTCAACACAATTCTGGTCAATATCTGTACTTCCATATTTTGATAAAAATATTTTTCAAACGCCTAATTTTAATAAAAATGCCTCGTATTGGGTTTGGAAAAAATCGAACGACTACTCAGAACATCCCGATAGTATTATTAAAAAGCGACCTGATTTAATTCTTTTCAGCCGTCCGTGGATGTTTTGGACACCAAAAAATATAGAAGGATATAAATTAGTTGATAATTTCAAAGGAACAATGCTTTGGAAAGATAGCATTAAAGAAATAAATGATTTTAATTTGTTTCTAAAGCTCTGATTTAAACAACATTTTTTATTATTTCTGTTTTGCTAGTCTATTTTAAGTCTTTGTAGGTGTGTAATTACTGCAAATAAAGATGTTAAAGGAATCGGTGTAAATTTGTGAAATCTGTGGCAAAAACTTAGGATTTTAGCCCTTTAAATTATTGTAAAATAAAAAAATACTGAATAATATTAATATTGTTATTATAAAAAATTGTAAGTTCGTATTTTATAATTAATTATCGAATGCTACTCTCAATGACCGGCTTTGGAAAAGCCACTTTAGAAGTTGAAAACAAAAAAATTTCATTAGAAATTAAAGCTTTAAATTCCAAACAGCTTGATATATCTATAAAAATTCCATACGTTTTTAAGGAAAAAGAAATTGAATTACGTAACGAAATAATGAAGCAACTCGAACGAGGGAAAGTTGAACTTTATATTTCGTCTGAGTTTTTTGGAGGTGAAAATACTAGTAAAATTAACCATATTGCTATTGAAGAATATTATAAGGAATTATCAAAAATTTCAGATAATTTAAAAATTGGCAACTCTACTGATTTGCTAAATATAATAATGAAATTGCCTGATACTGTTAAGGTTACTCATTCAGAATTAGACGAAAACGAGTGGCAAAAAATCTTTATTTCATTTCAAGAAGTAATACAAAATCTTAAAGATTTTAGAAAACAAGAAGGAGTAGTTTTGGAAAAAGATATTACATCCAGAATATCAACAATTGTAAGCCAATTACAACAACTAGAGGCTTTTGAAAGTCAGAGAATTGAAAGTTTGAAAAAAAGAATGCATCAGAATTTGGCAAATTCATTTTCTGATGAGCAAGTAGATAAAAACAGATTTGAACAAGAGCTTATTTACTATATTGAGAAGATTGATATTACAGAAGAAAAGGTAAGATTAACAAATCATTGCAATTATTTTTTATCAACCTGTAATGAAAAAGAATCGCAAGGGAAAAAGCTTGGATTTATAGCACAAGAAATTGGTCGCGAAATTAATACTATTGGTTCAAAAGCAAATGATTTTGAGATTCAGAAAATAGTAGTAAATATGAAAGACGAACTCGAAAAAATTAAAGAGCAATTAATGAATGTTTTATAATTTATTTTATATTTATTGCATAATATTTTAATCAAATATATGCTTTAGGTAAAAGTAATTTAATTTATTTTTTGATTTTTTGAAATTAGATGTTATTTTCGCTACTTGAATAATTATATTTAATTATATCGACAAAAGACATGAAAAAAATAATTTTACTATCAATTATAACAATTTTATTCTCTGTTAGAGCTTTTTCAGGAACAATCGAACTTGAAGGAGTGTTTCAAGGAAAAAATTTGTATGTAATGAATCCATTCTCTTCATCTGGTGTTGGTTTCTGTGTTTATGAAGTTACTGTAAACGGTCAAGTTACTACCGATGAAATTAACTCTAGTGCTTTCGAGATAGACCTTTCTATTTTCCAACTTTCTTTAGGCGAAAAAATTAATGTAGCAATTAAACACAAGGAAAATTGCAAACCTAAAATATTAAATCCAGAGGTTTTAAAACCAAAAAGTACATATTCTGCAACAAATTTAGTTATCGACAAAGAAGGAAATCTAAGTTGGACTACAACTGGTGAAGCAGGAAAATTGCCATTTATTGTAGAACAATACCGATGGAATAAATGGATTAAAGTTGCCGAAATTGAAGGCAAAGGAATTTCTGGCACAAATAGTTATTCTGCAAAAGTATCTCCTCATTCTGGAAGTAATAAATTCAGAATTAAACAAATTGATTATTCAAAAACACCAAGATATTCGTCAGAAGTACCATTTAGATCAATGCAACCACCAGTAACTGTTACATCAACAAGAGTTACTAACGAAGTTGTTTTTTCTTCTGAAACAATGTACGAAATATATGATTACTACGGTAATATCGTGCTAAAAGGCGTAAACTCAAAGGTTGATATATCCGGTTTAGAAAAAGGAAAATACTTTTTGAACTACGATAATCAAATGGAAGAAATAACCAAAAAATAGGTTATTTTTATCACAACTCAATTTTTTAAGTAATGATATAAAAAATTGTTGTCAACTTTATTTTGTAAAGTTGAAGATAACATATCCGCAATAAAATTTATGGTTTAACAGTAATGAGGAGGAATTTAATAGATTCCTCCTTTTTTCATTAGAGTTTATACCGTATAAGTTTTTATGTCAGGGCTAAAGCCCAATGTCATTAAGTAAAGCCCTAATAGTTTGAATTTGAATAACACCCGATGCAATCACATTGGAGATAACTTAACTTGACCCACTGGGGACAAAATATTGGTAGAAAGAAATTTAACCCCACCTAAAAGTGCCATACGTACGAAATATATTTCTTCTCGGACTTTGGTATTTGAGTTGATATTTTATAGTCAAGGACTTTTATAATGCTATTAATCACATGTGTAAAATAAATAAAAAAAATACGAATAACTAAAATTTCATCAGAAATGTACAAATTTGCACCACACAAAGAATAAAAAATTTAGAGGCTGTTTAAATTTTAATTTAAAGTTTTAATATTACTTTTTGCCACAAAAACTCGAAAACACCAAATTGCACTAAATGAATAAGATAGTACAAAAAATAATTTTGAGGAATTTCGTGATTTTGTGCTTTAGTGGCTTATTTTTAACGTCTGTAATTATAAATATTAAATTTTAAACAGCCTCTTAGATTAAGAAAATAATTGTAGGAAAGTAAAAAGTGTCTGAATAAAAATCTGGAGAATAAGTAATCTCTTATTTTTAGGTTAAGAATCGTTAAATCGTTTGTGTAATAATATTTTATGTTAATCTTTGTTTAAGAATTTTTTTTGATGAAAAAAAGCTTTTTAGTACTTTTTATACTTATAGTAATTGATTTGCAAGTTGCAGTTTCTCAGCAAATTGTGCTTAATGGCACGGTGAAATCGTATTCTGATAAAAAACCTTTAATAAATGCAAATCTATTTTGGTTTGGAACACAAAACGGAACAATTAGTGATGAAAATGGAAAATTTGAAATTATTAAACCTTCAAACGAAAGCCTGTTTTTAATTATTAGCTATTTGGGGTTTAAAACTGATACAGTTCTAGTTAAAAAAAATCAAACAAAAATTGAGATTTTTCTGAATGAGGACAACATTTTATCTGAAGTTGAAATAGGCGAAAAAAGAGATGCTTCTTATATTTCAAAAATAAATCCAATTCAAACTCAAACAATTACTACTGCTGGGCTTCAAAAGTTGGCTTGTTGTAATTTATCTGAAAGTTTTGAAAATAATGCATCTGTCGATGTGGCTTATACTGATGCAGTTTCAGGAGCAAAGCAAATACAGTTGTTAGGTTTAGCCGGCATTTATAGCCAGATTATTACAGAGAATAATTCTTCAATTAAAGGACTGGCAAGCTCTTATGGATTAGGCTATATTC
>MEND01000091.1:32109-38193 GCA_001768975.1 Bacteroidetes bacterium GWA2_31_9
TAAAAAACCACAGTTAAGTGAGCCTTTTCATCTAAATATTTATGGTAACGAATGGGGCAAAACGGAAGCTAATATTACCTCAGCTGTTAAATTAAATGAAAATGTAAGTACTATGATTTTAATGCATGGCGAAATTTATGATTTTGAAAACGATAAAAATTCCGATTCATTTCTCGATATGCCTAAAACAAAACAAATTAATCTGTTTAATAGGTGGAAGTTTAAGTTTAAAG
Source organism: Bacteroidetes bacterium GWA2_31_9 (assembly GCA_001768975.1). Taxonomy (GTDB): domain Bacteria; phylum Bacteroidota; class Bacteroidia; order Bacteroidales; family GWF2-33-38; genus GWA2-31-9. The sequence goes on from MEND01000091.1 coordinate 32,343, forward strand.
ACAAGTATGTGTCGCAATTAGGAATTAAAATATTATCTGAAAGTCGTAATGGTGGTCAATTTAAAAATATTGACAAAAGCTCTGTTTTGCTATACAAATTAGGAATAAATACAAACAGATACGAAGCTTTTTTTAAAGCAGGTGCATCGCTAAATGAAGATCGTGATGCAAGTATTGGCTTTGTTTTTAATTCATCATTACACGAATTAAATTCATATTTTGGACTAACAAATTATACAGGAAACGAACAAAGTCTAACAGGAAATTTAATTTATCAAACTAATGTATTCAATAGCGAAAATAAATTTAATGCTGGGTTAAGTTACAATTATAAAAATACTGATGAAGAATTGAATGCAACTTATTTGGATACAAATATTTATAAAACAGAATCTGTTCCAGGATTTTTTGTTCAATATACTTATAGCTATAATCGTACATTTACAGCCATAGCTGGAATCAGAAGCGATTTTCACAATAGTTTTGGTAATTTAATTACTCCACGTTTGCATTTAAAATATAATTTAAATGAAAATAATTCATTAAAACTATCTGGTGGAAAAGGTTATAGAAATGCTGATATTATTGCCGAAAACATAGGTCTGTTAGCAAGTTCAAAAAAATTGATTTTTAAAGAAAATTTAAATATTGAACAAGCTTGGAATTATGGAATTAGCTACACAAAATTTTTCAAATTATTTACCAGAAAAGGAACTTTTATAGTTGATTTATTTCGTACAGATTTTGTGAATCAGATAATTGTAGATATGGATAGTCGCTATGATCAGGTTTCGTTTTATAATTTAAATGGACAATCATATTCAAATAGTTTTCAAGTTGAAGTTATATTAGAACCGATAGAGCGTTTTGAAATTAATGGAGCTTTCAGGTTAAATGATGTACATACTACAATAAACGAAAAACTTCAATTAAAACCTTTCGTTAATAAGTACAAGGGAATGCTTGCCTTATCGTATGCTACAAAATTTGAAAAATGGAAATTCGACTTTACTTCTCAATATATTGGTGAAGCCCAATTGCCAGAAACTAATATGTTGCTGGAAAAATATCAACGACCTGAAAAATCTCCCGATTTCTTCATAATTCATGCTCAAATAACTCGTCAGTTTAAGTGGTGGAATGTATATATTGGAGTTGAAAATTTAACTAATTTTACACAGGCAAATCCAATAATTGCAGCTGACAATCCATTTGGAGAATATTTCGATTCTACTTTTTTGTGGGGGCCAATAATTGGCAGGTCAATTTATGCAGGAATTAGATTAACAATTAAATAAATAAATCATTATGAGAGTATTAAGATTAGTATTAATTCTATTTGTAATTGCAATCAGTAATAAAATAATTGCTCAAGATTTACAAAACGACCCAAAAACTAAATCAGTTAGGCTTCAAACTTCGGCTCATACTGATAATTGTAAAGCAAAAATTGAAAAAACCTTAGCTTACGAAAAAGGTATAATTGAATCGGAGCTTAATCAGGAATCGCAAATACTTACAGTTAAGTATAATCCTAAAAAAACTGATGTTAAAAAAATCATAAAAGTAATTGATGGACTTGGTCACGAAGCAAAAGAAATTCCTGATCAGGAGAATACTAATGTATTAGAAAAATAGACTCTGCACTATATTCAGAATAATAAAAAGTATCGCTTTCGAGTAAAATTACTCTGAGAGTTCGCCTCTTAAAGATATTGGAATTAATTTTTCAATATCTTTTTTATTAAGCCCTAATCCAAGTAAATACATAAGTTTTGAAATTGCAGATTCAGTTGTCATATCTTTTCCGCCAATAACCCCAATATCACGTAGTTGAACGCTTGTTTCATATTTTCCTTGCTCAACTGAACCAGATTCGCATTGCGAAATGTTAATTACAATAATTCCAGCTTTTATAGCATCTCTTATTTGTATAATAAACCATTCATCAGTTGGGGCGTTTCCAGAACCGAAAGTTTCTAAAATTACAGCTTTTAAGTCTGGAATGTTCAAAATTGACTTTACAACATTTTGATTAATTCCCGGAAATAATTGTAAAACAGCGATATTGTTATCAAGCTCATAATGAGGAATTAAAAAATCTATTCCTTTTTTCTGAATATTCTGATTATTGTATTTAATATTTATCCCAACTTCTGCTAAAGCAGGATAGTTTGGTGAAATAAATGCTTTAAAATTTTCAGCATTATATTTATGCGTACGATTACCACGAAATAAGAAATTTTCAAAATAAATACAAACTTCTGAAATCAAAGGCTTTCCATTGTTATCAGTTGCTGAAGCAATTTCCAATGATGCAATCAGATTTTCTCTGCCATCAGTTCTTATAAGCCCAATTGGTAATTGCGAACCTGTGAGAATTACTGGCTTGTTCAAATTTTCGAGCATAAAGCTTAACGCCGATGCCGTATAAGCCATTGTATCGGAGCCATGAAGCACTACAAATCCATTGTAATTGTCATAATTTGAATAAATTACCTCGACTAGTTTTTTCCAGAAATCGGGATTTACATTTGATGAATCTATAGGATTTTCAAACGAAAATGAATCAATTTTAGCAGGGAAATTTTTTAATAGCGGTATGTATTTCAGTAAATTATCAAAATTAAAAGGAACAAATACATTGGCTTCGTTTTTAATCATTCCGATAGTTCCGCCGGTGTATATAATTAGGATTGATTTTTCTTTAGAAGACATATTTTTTGAATTTTGCTGTAAAAGTAAATTTTATAAAGGAAAATGAAGTTCTATAATTTGGCTATTATTTTTTTCCCATTTATTGAAAATAAACTCAATTAATATTGCATTTTGATTAACTCCTAATACTTTTTTATTCATATCGTAATTTAAATATGTAAAACCGATAAGAACAAACCAACAAAAAATAGATATTGATAATGTACATTCATTTAAGTCGGAATGATAAATATAAATAATAAGCCAAAAAATAAAAGCTATAATAAAACCTATTAGAGTTGTTCCTATTCCTTGAAATATGTTCGCAAGTCTTCCTCCCATATCATTATAATTTTTAATAGCACAATAATTTGAATTTTTATCCACAACTGATTCGCTAAAATCCATGCATCTCTTCTCGTCATATACTCTGGGTCAATAACTTCCTTCGGGTTAATTTTTTTAATGATTTCAATTTTATCCAAACACTCTTTGAAAATTATTCTATGGTCAACTGCAAAGAATGGAAATATAACTTGAGTTATTGGATAGTATATTAATGAAAATATAAAGCCTAAAGCTCCTGAAGAAAAAATTATTGCTAATATTGATACAAAGAATTCGCTATTTTTAAAAACGGAATTTATATAATCCTCATAAATTTCCGTTGTTAACAATAAAAAAGAAATTAAAACAAATGAAACAGTTATTCCTGGCAGTATATATCTAGAGATTCTTTTTAATTCATCCATTTTTTATCATATTTAAAAATTAAATAGCTTCTTGGCATTTCCAGTAGTAATTTCTCCAACTTCATAAGCCGATATATCTTTAATTTCGGCTATTTTTTCAGCAATATAAGTTAAGTAAGTTGGTTCGTTTCTTCTGCCACGAAATGGAACGGGGGCAAGGAATGGAGCATCGGTTTCTAATACAATATGTTCAATTGCGGTTTCTTTCACAACGTTTTGTAAGCCTGAATTTTGAAAAGTAACAACACCGCCAATTCCTAACAAAAAACCCATCGAAATAGCTTTTTCGGCTTGTCTTTCGTCGCCACTAAAGCAATGAAAAATTCCACTTAATTTACTGTCTTTATACTCTTCCAAAACTCTGAAAGTATCTTCAAAAGCTTTTCTGACATGAATTATAAGTGGTAAGTTATGTTTCAGAGCTAGCCCTATTTGATGTCGAAATGCAATTATTTGTTGCTCACGAAAAGTCTTATCCCAATACAAATCCATACCGATTTCGCCTATTGCAACAAACTTTTCTTTTTCGAGATTTTCATCAACTATTCGGAGTTCATCAATGTAATTATCTTTTACCGAGGAGGGATGTAAACCAATGCTTGAGAATATTTTATCAGGAAATTTTTTTTCAACTTCAAGCATTCTTGAAATTGACGTACTATCAATATTTGGAAGTACAATTCCTGAAACTCCTGAGCTAAATGAACGATTTATTACTTCATCAATATCAGAATCAAATTCTTTTAAGTAAATATGTGTATGTGTATCAAACAGTTTCATTGCTTTTTTCAATATGGCGATTATGAACTTCGAGAAAATAAATCAGATATAAAAACAATCCCATTAGCATAAAAGCAGAAACATAGTTAAATACCTGATTAAAAGTCAATAAATTATGAATAAAATAAAATGCAAGAGCGACAACAAAATAAATTCCAATTCTTGCAATCTCGTATTTAACTGGATAAAACTTTTGTCCCAGAAAATATGAAACTAACATCATAAACAAATAACATAATAATGTAGCCCATGCACTTCCGGTATAACCAAAAGAAGGAATTAGTAATATGTTGAGTATTATTGTTACAATTGCAGCTAAAATTGAAATCACAGCACCATATTTGGTCATATTATTCAGTTTATACCAAATTGATAAATTGAATGAAATTCCTAAAAACAGATTTGCCAATAAAACCACTGGAACTATATGTAATCCAACTCTATATGCCGGTCCGATAAATACCTGAAAAATATCCATAAAAAGCATCACACCTAAAAAAATCAGTAACCCAAATATTATAAAATACTTCATAACATCAGCATAAGTTTTATTTGAATTTTTTTCTTTAGCCTGTGCAAAAAAGAAAGGTTCGGCAGCAAAACGAAACATCTGAATAAAAATACTCATCAGTACTGCAATCTTATAATTTGCACCATAAATTCCAATCTGAGCCAGTACATAAGCCGATTTATCTTTAACACCTTCGGGAATTGTAACCAAGTATTTTAAGAAAATTTTATCGGCTACTTCGTTTACCATTCCTGCAATTCCTACAATTAACAGTGGAAATGTGTAATTCAACATTCTCTTTAGTAATACTTTATCTATTTCGTACTTAATTTTAGTAAGCTCAGGAAGTAACAATAACATTGATATTGCAGACGAAGCAATATTTGAAATAAAAGCATATCCAACACCAATGTCTTTTGAATAAACAATAGAAACAATACTATCTTTATCTGCCGCAATTAATTTTGGGCATAAAACAAAAAAGAAAAGATTTAATCCAATGTTAATTAGCACATTAACAATTTTAATCAATACAAATCGTCCTGCTTGATTTTGCTTGCGAAGTTTTGCAAAAGGAATCGCAGTAATTGCATCAAGAGCAACTATAATAACAAGCCACACAATATATTCAGAATTATTTGGATAAAGTATTGCAGATGCTATTGACTGCCGAAAAATTATGGTTAGAAGTACAAAAATAATAGAGGTTGAAAATACCGAAATTAGTGCATTACCATAAACTTTATCTTTGTTTTGCTCACTTTCAGAAAATCGAAAATAAGTAGTTTCCATTCCATAAGTCAAAAGAACAAGTAGAAAAGCAACATAAGCATAAAGTTCGGTAATTATTCCATACTTACTTTCAATAAATAAATAGGTATAAAATGGAGTTAATAGTAAGTAATTAAGCACTCTAGGAACAATAGTGCCTAAACCATAAACGGCTGTTTGCCCTGCTAATTTTTTAAGCTGGTTCAATTTTTATTATAAGTATGCAAATGTATTTTTATTTAACCAAAGTTAAAACTATCTTTTTAAAATCATTATAACAATATAAGGAATTACTAGTCAATGTCGTTTAGTTAAGCAAAAGTAGATAAAATATTGAAAA
>MEND01000092.1:0-12342 GCA_001768975.1 Bacteroidetes bacterium GWA2_31_9
GGAACTATTTAATAGTTAAACCTCTACGAGGTAATTTGGGATTTTGGGGTAGTTTTTATTTTATTGACATAAATCACCTACGGTGAATAGCTCGTAGAACCTGTCCCGAATTAACTTCGGAAGCTTAAATGACAATAAAACAACATAATAGAAATTCAATTTTTCCTCGTAGAGGATTAACAAGAATTTAGTCGGTTAGTAGTGTAAAATTAATTAAAAAGTAGGTATTGATTTCAAGTAAAGATTTTTATTTTTAATTTCTTCAATAACTAAAGGCAAAACCTTCAATAAATTTCCTGATGCCTTAATACTATCATGAAACACTACTATCGACCCAGGATTTAACCTTTTAGTAGTTCTCTTTAAAACTTCATCGGAATTTAATTTTTTGCTATAATCCTTAGTTAAAACATTCCAGAAAATTATTCTAAAATTATTTTTAAGGGCAAGATATTGACTAACTGATATTCGTCCATAAGGTGGTCGAAATAAATCGGAATCAATTACCTCAGAAGCCATCTTTACATCGTTTAGGTAATCCTTCTTTTTTGTTTTCCAACCATTTAAATGATTGAATGTGTGGTTTCCAACAGAATGTCCTTCAGAAATAATCTCATTATATAAACCAAGATTATTTTTAACATTTTTGCCTATACAAAAAAAAGTTGCTTTTGCATCATACTTATTAAGAATAGTCAAAACTTGGGGAGTAACTTCAGGACAAGGTCCATCGTCGAATGTGAGAAATATTTCGCTATCGGATTTAAGGTTGAAAATCATGAAGAATTGATAAATGGTTATATTGTTAATTGTAAATTGAAACAATGTGTATTTGTGTTAGTACGGATTATACAGCGTAGCAACAATTTAACAATATATCAATGTAACAATATTTTATTCTTTAACTTTCGATGAAAATTGAACGTAGTAATTTTTAAAATCCTCGTCAATTTTAGTATTTAATGAATCTTGCTTATTTTCTCTTGTTAATCTTGATAATTCCTGCATAACCATCATGCTTTTCTTAATTTCAAAATCAAATGAACCAGCAAATTTATCATCAACAGAGAAATAATATCTTAAATCATCTTGAGTAGATTCATTAAGTATAGAAATAACTTCATTTGCCTTATCAATTTCACTTGCTTTATAATATGCTTCAGCTACTCCTAAATTGAAATAATTATATGACACACAGCTATTTGGCATAATTTCGATACATTTATCAAGAACCTTAATCGCAGAATCTTTTTTACCTTCATCTAAAAGTTTATCAGCTAATCGGGCAAAATTGTTTCGTAAATTCATAGTCATTCTTAAATTATTTTCATCAAGATAAACTTTTGGGTCGTTAATTCCACCCCATTTGAATTTATTCATCATATTATCATACATTATGTCTGTGTCAATTCTTCCAATTTGACCATCTCTATTTGATGTACTTATTGGTATAAGTCTGTATGCAAGTCCTTCAAGTTGGAAAAATTTTTCTAATTTCATATAACTTTCTGGCCCCACAGTTATTGCAAAATAAATTGGGCGATCCCACATATTTGTCGATAATAAATCTAACAACATCATTTCGCCTTTTGTAACATAGCTTTTATTAATATTCCAATCAATACTTGGTAATATTTGCGATGCAATATCTGGTTTTACAGTTCCATTTTCAACTACTTTAGCAGAATCAACAGATAATCTGAATTTGCGAGTTGGAGCATAATCCAAATCATTTGCTTGTGGTAATTTAGTACGAGGATCGTCGCTAGCAATAAAATCTATAATTTCTTTTAAAGGAACATAATCTATAACTCGTGGGTCGTCCATTAAGTAAACAACATCACGTTTTCCTTGAGTATATTTATCTTCAGTCATTGATAACTTAATTGGCTGTGAATCATACGCTTTTCGTCGCATTTGATTTATATACCAATCGGTATTAAAAAGGCTAAGATTTACAACTCTAACATCTGTTCTAATTCCTTCAACTTCTTGTGCATACCAAAGAGGGAATGTGTCGTTATCGCCATTTGTAAATAAAACTGCATTTGGTGCACATGAGTTTAGGTAATTGTGAGCAAAGTCTCTGGCTGTATATCTTCCAGAGCGATCATGGTCGTCCCAGTTTTCTTTTGCCATTAGGCTTGGAACTGATAAACAAATTAATGTAGCTACAACAGCACTAATTAACTGAGGTGCTTTATCTTTAAGTAAATTATAAATAGCTAATACGCCAAAACCAATCCAAATGCAAAAAGCATAAAATGATCCTGCATAAGCATAATCTCTTTCGCGTGGCTGATATGGCGTTTGATTAAGATAAATAATGATAGCTATACCTGTTAAAAAGTAAAGTAGCATTACAACCCAAAATTCCTTTTTTGTTTTCTTATACTGAAAAAACATTCCAACTAGTCCTAAAATTAATGGCAATAGATATAACTTGTTCATTGCCTTATTATCTGACATGCTTTTAGGAATTTTACTTTGTGAGCCTAATCTGGCATCGTCGATAAAAGGAATTCCAGAAATCCAATTTCCTTTTAAAATTCCACCATGACCTTGAATGTCGTTTTGGCGACCGGCAAAATTCCACATAAAATATCTAAAATACATAAATCCAACCTGATATTTAAAGAAAAATTTTAAGTTTTCAGAAAAAGTAGGTTTGTTAATTGTTTCTTGTTTTCCCTCTCTATTTGTTATTGAAATTGGAGTTCCTACAACATTTGCCCAGTCCTTATATGCACTTACATGAGAACCTTCAGAACTATGCATTCTAGGAAAGATTGTATTAAATCTTGAATCATAATTTGGAACCTCTTTATAATCAGCAACTACATATTTTCCATCTTTTTGAATATAAACTGGAGAAGTTTCAATATATGGTTCTTGATTATCGAGTGGAGCATTATAATACTGACCATGCAACAATGGTCTATCGCCATATTGCTCTCTATTTAAATACGATAGTAATGAAAATGCATTTTCAGGATTATTTTCGTCCATTGGAGGATTTGCAATAGAGCGAATAACAATCATTGCAAACGATGAATAGCCAATTAAAATAACAGTGAATATTAAAATAGCAGTATTTAAAATAACTTTCTGATGTTTATGAGTGTAATATAATCCCCAAACTATTAATCCTAATATCAGCATCATATAAAAATAAGTGCCAGTATTAAATGGTAAACCAAATCCGTTAACAAATAGTAATTCAAATTTAGTTGCTAAAATTACGATTCCAGGAATTATTCCGTATTGAATTGCCACTAATATAATTAATGAAATAAATAAAGAAATAATAACTCCATTTCGGGTTGTTTTGAATTTTCTGAAATAATACACAAAAACAATTGCAGGAATGGTTAAAAGGTTTAATAAGTGAACTCCTATTGAAAGTCCCATTATATATCCAATTAAAATTAACCAACGATTTGAGTGAGGCTCATCGGCAACATTTTCCCATTTCAATATTGCCCAGAAAACTACTGCAGTAAATAGCGATGATGTTGCATAAACCTCGCCCTCAACTGCTGAAAACCAAAATGTATCAGAAAAAGCATAAGCTAATGCCCCAACGAAACCCGAACCAACAATTGCAATAATTCTTCCAATAGTTAATTCTTCACTTGCTTTTAGTACAATTTTCTTTGCAAAATGGGTAATTGTCCAGAATAAGAACAATATTGTAAATGAACTCATTAATGCCGACATAACATTAACCATCATTGCAACTTTGGTTACATCGCTACCTGCAAAAAGTGAGAAAAATCTTGCTAAAATCATAAATAACGGAGCTCCTGGAGGGTGTCCAACTTCCAACTTATAAGCAGTTGCAATAAATTCACCACAATCCCAAAAACTTGTTGTTGGTTCAATTGTTAAAATGTAAACAATTGTAGCTATTAAGAATGTAAACCATCCTGCAATGTTGTTAATTAACTTATAGTTCATTACTTATTAAATTGTTAAATTGATATATTGCTATGTTGTTTGAAGTTTGAAGTTTCATGTTTGAAGTTGCTACGCAGTTTTATCCCTAAAATCCTAAATCGTAAATTCTAAATTTAATTGTGGCTAAAGTAGGTTATTTTTATTTATCGTAATAATTTTTTGTTGTTAATTTGAGTTAAAGGTTTGAAATTCATTGTTAAACTGTTACAATGCCGTTTTTGCCACTAAGGCACTTAGAACACTAAGGCTCACTAAGTTTTTAAATTTTAATTTTCACATTCAGTCTTAGTGTATCTCTGTGTGCTTAGTGTCTTAGTGTTTTTCTTTTCTCCGAAGTAAATCCTAAGTCTAATGTCTTAAAGTAATTTCTTTAGTTTTATTTCTGATATGCAAAGTTGCTTTATCGTCGCAAGTTCCATCGCCATAATCTAAAGTACGAGTTTGACCAAGTTCTGATGTAATTTCAACAACTCCGGCTGTTATCCATTTGCAATCTCTTTTAATGTTTAATGCTGTTGTAATTTCTATAGAAAAGTCTCTATCTAAAGTATTTACACCTGCAACACTTCCAGTAATTAAAAATTCGTCGTCGCTTATGTTAGGCCATTTTGTGTCAAATCCGCTAATCCATTCTCTCTGACGACCCGACGACCAAGATATTGTACCTTTATCGGTTGTAATACTGGCATTGTTAACATTAATAGTGTAAACAAAATGTCCGGCAGAGTTAGGTCCGTTGTTAGTAATTGTTTTTTTGCCTGTTATTGCATTTCCATTTCTAGTAAAATTTTCGAGTGTAACTGTAACAACTGTTCCTGATTCACGAAATTTGCCTGTAATATCGGCAATTATTTTTCCTGTTCGTGTAATTCCTCTATCGTCGGTACATCCAGAACCAAAGTCGATTGTAACTTTTTTAGGAAAATTGGTAGTGTCGGGTTTATCAATTGTAATAACGGCACAAGTCGATGTTAGATTTTTATTCTGCGTTGAAGAATTATAGGAGTTTTCAACTTGGTCGTAAATGTCGTTAAAGGCAGATTCTGCCAAAGAGTTGTCGTTTGCAGACTGTTGTAAATCTTCTACTTTTTTCTTGCAGGAGCTAAAAGTTAGTCCAATAATAGTTAGCGATAAAATAAGTTTTGTTTTCATAGCTTTATGTTTTAGTTACTATTTGTTTGAGGTTTGAGGTTTAACTTCGTTGAGCTCGCAAGCTCGGTTGAGGTTTGAAGTTCATGTTACATTGTTAAATTGGACTATGTGCTTTTTCTATGTTTCTATTGTGTCTTCCGATGAATCGGAACAAGTCATGTGGTGAATTTGAGTTACATTTGATTCCTTTTTACCACATAGAATCATAGTTACATAGGTTTCACATAGGTTTTATGTTAAATTAATTCTTTATAATTTTCTTAACTGTAATTCCGCTGTCTGTTATTATTTTGAGTGTATAAAGCCCATTTGCTAATTTTGATATATTTATTGATTGCTCATTTTCTGTTATTTCGGTTGATAATACTTCTTTTCCAAATAAATCATACATTGTTAAATTAAAACCTTCAACTTTCAGCATTTCACTTTCAACTTTCAACTCATTATTCGCCGGATTTGGATAAGTTTTTATTTCTGTAGTATTTGTTAATGAAGGTATGCCTGTGTAACAATTTTCACTAAAATAAGCACCTGCATCAATGTTTGTCCAATTGGCAGTTGACCAAATAGAATCATCTACATTTATGCAGGTAAGGTTGGGGTTTCCGATGGCTTTAAAATCTATGAAGTTAATATTGTTTCCGTTTTTAACATTCAAAATTGTTAATTGATTATTGAAACAGTACAAATCAGAAAGGGCTACATTACCAGAAACATTCAAGCTTGTTAATTTATTATCGAAACAGTACATCATAGAAAGAGCAATATTCGTTGAAACATCTAAACTTGTTAATTGATTATAGCCACAACTCAACAAAGTAAGGGCAGTACTTTCTGAAACATTCAAACTGGTTAATTGATTAACGTAACAGAGTAACCTTTTAAGAGTAGTGTTACCAGAAACATCCAAGCTTGTTAATTGATTATAGCCACACCACAAATCAATAAGAGCATTATTCGCTGAAACATTCAAGCTTGTTAATTGATTATTATTACAGTACAACTCAGTAAGTGCAGTATTCCCTGAAACATCTAAACTTGTTAATTGGTTATTACTACATCCCAAACTTGAAAGAGCAGTATTAGCTGAAACATTCAAACTCGTTATTTGATTATTTACACACCACAAAGTAGCAAGAACATTATTAGCTGAAACATCCAAACTGGTTATTTGATTACTGCCACAGTTCAAATAAGTAAGAGCTGTATTAGCAGAAATATTCAAATTTGTTAATTGATTATCGGTACAAAACAAATAAGTAAGAGCAGTAAACGCTTCTATACCTGTTAAATCTGCAATACTCATATTGTTTACATCTATCGAACCTGAAAAAGCAGCAGCTTCTGATGTTTGTATTTCACCATCTCCATTTGTATTGATACTTGAATTGCTAACCAATGCGGCTTTAAAGTTAGCATCGGGTATATTTACTATTTGCGTAAATGCTTTATAACCAAATCCGCAGATTGCGAAGAGTATGATTAATAAAAGCAAAGCTGGTTTCATTTTAATGGCTAATAATTGGAAGTAAATTTATAACAATATATTATAAATTTCAAATTTATTAAGAGTTGAGAATTTAGATGTTGGAATTAAGTTGTCTTTCATTCCTTCATTCCTTCATTCTTTCATCCCTTCATTATTACAACTTCTTCTTAACCTCAGTTTCGGTAAATGCCTCAACTATATCGCCAACTTTTATATCGTTGAAATTATGTATGTTTAATCCACATTCTAATCCTGAATGTACGTCTTTAGCATCATCTTTGAATCGTTTTAAAGAGCCTAAATCGCCGGAATAAATTACAATTCCATCTCTAATTAATCGAACCTTAGCACTTCTAACAATTTTTCCATCGGTAACAAGACAACCTGCAATAGTTCCAACTTTATCGATTTTGAAAACCTCTCTAATTTCAGCTGCACCAATTATTTCTTCTCTAATTTCTGGCGACAACATTCCTTCCATTGCTAGTTTTACTTCTTCAATAGCATCGTAAATAATTGAATATAATCTGATTTCGATTGCTTCTTTTTCGGCAATTTTTCTGGCACTTACCGATGGTCGAACCTGGAATCCGATAATAATTGCATTTGATGCTGATGCAAGCATTACATCAGATTCTGATATTTGTCCAACTGCTTTATGAATAATATTTATTTGTACTTGCTCTGTCGATAATTTTATTAATGAATCAGATAACGCTTCAATAGAACCGTCAACATCACCCTTAACAATTACATTTAATTCTTTGAAATTTCCAACCGATAAACGTCGTCCGATTTCATCGAGTGTAATGTGTCGTTGAGTTTTCAAACCTTGCTCACGTTGAAGTTGCTCACGTTTGTTTGCAAGTTCTTTAGCTTCTTTTTCAGATGCAAGTACATTAAATTTATCGCCTGCTTGAGGAGCTCCGTTTAGTCCTAAAATTAATAATGGACATGATGGACCTGCTTCGTCAACTTTCTGATTTCTTTCGTTGTACATTGCTTTAACTCTACCATAGTAACTACCAGCAAGAACTACATCACCAATTTTTAATGTTCCTGCTTTTACTAAAAGTGTAGAAACATATCCTCTACCTTTATCAAGCGATGATTCAACAACAGTTCCTATAGCAAATTTATTAGGATTGGCTTTTAAATCTAACATTTCGGCTTCTAAAAGCACTTTTTCAAGCAATAAGTCAATATTTGTTCCTGGTTTTGCTGCAATTTCTTGTGATTGAAATTTTCCACCCCAGTCTTCAACTAGAATATTCATATTTGCAAGCTCTTCCTTAATTTTTTCAGGATTTGCTCCTTGTTTATCAATTTTATTAATTGCAATAATTAATGGAACTCCTGCAGCTTGAGCATGATTAATTGCTTCTCTGGTTTGAGGCATAACTCCATCATCAGCTGCAACAACTATAATTGCAATATCTGTAACTTGTGCTCCTCTAGCACGCATTGCTGTAAAAGCCTCGTGACCGGGAGTATCAAGGAATGTTATTTTTTTACCATTATCTAATGTAACGTTGTATGCTCCAATATGCTGAGTAATACCACCAGCTTCACCAGCAACTACATTTGCACTTCTTATATAATCTAAAAGTTTTGTTTTACCATGATCAACGTGTCCCATTACGGTTACGATTGGCGGACGATGTTCTAATACGCTTTCATCTTCTTCAACTTCTTCTATAGATTCCTGAGTTTCGACTGTTACAAATTCAACTGTAAATCCGAATTCATCAGCAACAACTGTAATTGTGTCAGAATCAAGTCGTTGATTTATCGAAACAAATAAACCTAAGTTCATACAAGTTGCAATAATCTGTGTAACTGGAACATTCATTAATGAAGCTATCTCATTAACTGTAACAAATTCTGTAACGCTTAATACATGCTTTTGTCCATCCATGCGATCCATTTCGTCTTGCATTTTCTGGCTAACAGCATCACGTTTATCTCTTCTATGTTTCGATGCTTTTGATTTTCCTGTTTTTGATAACAATGAAAAAGTATCTTTAATTTGCTTGTCAACTTCCTCTGTATCAACGTCTGCTCTGTAAGATTTTTTGCCCTTTTTCCATTTTAAATCTTTAGTAACAACATTTGCTTTAATAGGAACTTTTTTGTCCTTTTCGGTTGATACATTTACTCTTTCATTTTCTTTAGAAATTCTCTTTCTTTTTTTCTTTTTAGAAAAATCGTTTGAATTATTTCCTTCTTGTTTTTCTTTTTGATTTAAAGCAATTTTTCCTACAACTGTAGGACCAGATAGTTTATCTACATTAGTTTTAATAAAGTTTTCATCTGGTCGTCTAACGTTTAGTTTTTTAACTGGAACACTTTCGATTGTTTCTTTAGGTTTGATTATTTTATCGTCTTCATGTCTTTTTTTAACAGCATCTTTTCTAACCGTTTCTTTTTCTTTTCGTTCGGTATCTTTTTGTTCTTTAGATTTACGATCGGGTCTGGTTTTTTGATTTATTGTAGAAAGATCAATTCTGCCAACAACTTTAATATCAATATCATCTGTGATTATTGTAGAAATTTCGTTGATTTCCTCAACTGCTTTTTCTTCAATTTGTTCAACTTCTTTTTCGACTTTTTCAGGCTCAATTATTTTTTCTACTGGCTTTTCTGCCTTTACTTTCTCCTTCTTTTCAACAACTGGTTCAACCGTTTTTTCGGGTGCTTTTTCAGGAGATTTTTCAGCTACTTTTTCGGTTACTTTTTCAGGAGTTTTCCTTTTTGGTGCTGACAAGTCAATTTTTCCTAAAATTTTAAGTTCCGGTTTTTTAGCTTCTTCCTTTTTCTTTGTATCTTCAACAGAATCAATATAATTTGAATTTGAGCTGACATCTTTAATAATTAATTCTTTTTCAGTTTCTGGCTCATCATCAACATTATTTTCTATAACTATATCTTCAATTGTAACAGATTCATTCTTTTCTCTTGGTGCTTTAAGCGAAATTTTTTCAGATTCTTTTTTAACATAAATCTCTGAGCTATACTCCTTAATAAGTATTTCAAAAGTATCTTCAGTTATTTTAGTATTAGGATTGGAATCTACTTCTACACCTTTTTTATGCAAAAATTCAACAATTGTTGAAATCCCTACATTAAACTCTTTTGCTACTTTGCTTAATCTTCTAATTTCGCCTTTTGACATATTGTTATTGAGTTATTTGTTTGTTGTTTGTTGTTTGAGGTTGTAAAGCTGTTAAATCCTAATTCCTAAATCTTAAAATTATTTATTCAAATTCTGATTTAAATATTTTCATTAAATCTTTAATTGTTTCTTCTTCAAGATCGGTACGTTTTACCAAATCTTCAACAGAAAGTTCTAAAACGCTCTTTGCTGTATCACAACCAATAGCTTTTAGTTCGTCGAGTACCCAGCTATCAATTTCGTCTGCAAATTCTTCTAAGTCAACATCTTCTTCGTCTTCGTTTGTTTCTCTGAATACATCTATTTCGTATCCGGTAAGTTGTCCGGCTAATCTAATATTTAAACCACCTTTACCAATTGCTAAAGAAACTTGGTCGGGTTTTAAATATACTTCAGCTCGTTTGTTTTCTTCTTGTATTTTAATTGAAGTAATTTTTGCAGGGCTTAACGCTCTTTGTATATATAACTGAAGATTACTTGTGTAATTTATTACATCAATATTTTCGTTTCGTAATTCTCTAACAATACCGTGAATTCTTGCTCCTTTCATTCCAACACAAGCTCCTACAGGGTCGATTCTGTCGTCATAAGACTCAACAGAAACTTTTGCTCTTTCGCCTGGAACTCTTACAATGTTTTTAATTGTAATTAATCCATCAAAAATTTCAGGAACTTCAAGTTCAAAAAGTCTTTCAAGGAATACTGGTGATGTTCGAGATAATACAATTAATGGAGTATTGCTTCTCATTTCAACTTTATAAACAACAGCTCTTAAAGTGTCACCTTTGCGGAAATGGTCAGAGGGTATTTGCTCAATTTTTGGAAGAATTAATTCGTTTCCTTCTTCATCAATAATAAGAATTTCTTTTTTCCAAACTTGATAAACTTCACCTGAAACGATTTCGCCAATACGGTCTTTATATTTAGAGAAAATTCCATCTTTTTCAATATCAGTAATGCGTGAAGATAAATTTTGACGAAGTGCTAAAATTGCTCTTCTTCCAAAGTCAACAAGTTTTACTTCATCGGCAACTTCATCGCCAATGTCATAATCCTCATCAATTTTCTTTGCATCAGATAATGAAATCTGAGTGTTTTGATCTTCTACTAATCCATTTTCTACAACTTCTCGGTTTCTCCATATTTCAAAGTCGCCCTTGTCAATATTAATAATAATATCAAAATTATCACTATTGCCAAATAGCTTTATAAGTGTACTTCTAAATACATCTTCAAGAACTCTCATCATAGTTTCTCTATCGATATTCTTAAGTTCTTTGAACTCCGAAAATGTGTCTATTAAATTAATGTTTTCCATTGCAGGTAATGCTTTATATTATTTAAAAGTAATAATTAATTTAGTTGTTTTTATTTTATCAAATTCTATTTTTAGTAATTCTTTAACAAGCTGTTTCTTTTTACTGCCTTCGATTAATTCTTTTTTTTCGATTTCTAATTCAATTTGTTTTGAATCGACAGCAGTAAGAGTGCCTGATATTTTTGTTCCATCTTTCAAAAGCACATCAACTTTTCGAGAGATATTTTTTTTATATTGATTGAACACTTTGAGTGGTTGAGTAATGCCGGGCGACGATACATTTACTTCATATATTTCATTTGCTTCTGGAAATTTTTCGACAAATTGACGATTGATTTTTATACAATTTTCGATAATAACACCTTCAAAAGTGTCAAAAAATATATCAATTTTGCTTTTAGAGACTGTTACTTCTACTAAAAAAAAGTTAGTATCGGTAAAAATCTCATTCAGCCATGCTTCTATTATTTCTTTACTAATCATTTATTTACAATAAAATAGGGGACTCTTGTCCCCTTCATCAATTGCCCACATTTCAGTTGCAAAACTAACAAAATATTTTTATAATCAAAAACTTATAGAATATTTTCAAAGATTTTTTTGCCTTTCTATATTGTTTTCAGGCTGTTAAAAAAATAATGAAAATTTTATTGTAGATTATTTACTTATTCCCCATTGAAATCTGCCAATGCTCCTGTCGGACAGACTTTAATACACTCTTTTGCTGAAACCGAAATTGCTTCTTCAAGCGACTTGTTAAATGGAATATCAATTTTAATGTCGAATCCTCGACCGATGTAAGCAAAACCTGCAAGTTCCTTGTTTTTTGAAGCAACTTTAATACATAATCCGCATTTTATACACTTCTCTGGTTCATAAACAAGTACATTGTTTTGAAAAACTTTTCTTAAAGTTTTTCTTTCGCCAAAATTATAGGTTTGTTGCTTTGCATTGTAATGAGTTGAAAGATTTCGGAGTTTACAGCTTTTCGATTTGCGGCAGTCGCAACGCATACATCTTTTCGATTCTGAAATTGCTTCTTCAATTGTAAAACCTGATAAATCTCCTTGTTTTGGTATTAATCTTTCACCTTCAACAGATTCTTTCAGATATTCTGTAATTTCAATTTCTGATAATTTTCCAAATCTTGAATTAAATTGGCGTTTAAAATTATGTGTATTGTCTGATAAATAGGCACTTACTGAGTGAGCCGCAGCTTTTCCCTGAGCAAGGGCTTTTACAGCCATT
>MEND01000092.1:12370-13888 GCA_001768975.1 Bacteroidetes bacterium GWA2_31_9
CAAAAACTCCATTAATATTTGTTTGAAATGTTTCATTATCAATTTCAAGCGACTGCAAATTACTATTGCTTCCAGTGGCAATTATTATTGCGAAGAAGTCTTTTTGAATCGAAACATATTCGACTTCGCTTTTCAATCTAAATTCTGCACCAAATTTTTTAAGTAATTCGATTTCGGAATTTAAAATATTTCGAGGTAATTCTTTTTCCGAAATTTCTAGAAGCGAACCACCTGCAAATTCGTTTTTATCGAAGATAACGCATTTATGACCATTTTTTAAAAGATGATAAGCAGATGATAATCCAGCAATTCCAGCACCAATTATTGCAATTGTTTTTCCTGTATCAGGTTTTTTTTCAGGGAAATAATTTTGTTCATTTTTTAAATCTTCTAAAGCAACAAATTTTTCGAGTTGACAAATTGAAATTGAGCCTCCAACCTGCTTTCGGCGACAAGCATTTTCGCAAGGTGTCGAACAAATATGTCCGATTATTAAGGGTAGAGCTATTTCTTCTTTTATAACTTTCAAAGCTTCTGCAAATTTTCCTTCGGCAATATGTCGGTTCATTTGCGGAATATCCATATTTGCTGGACAACTAACTCGGCAAGGAGCTTTGCAATCGCCAACATGGTCAGACAAAAGTAATTCGAGTGCATCTTTTCTAAAGGTTTTAACTTCCTGCGTTTCACACGATAAATCCATTCCATCAACAACTTTTGCTTCGCATGATGGAATAAATTCGCCTGTTAAGTTATTTTTCACAGCACACACCATACACGAAGCATGATTCAAAACATTTTCGTTGTAACACATTGTATGAATCGAAATGCCAGCCTGTTCAGCAGCTTTCAGAATGTTTGTTCCTTCGGGAACTGTGAGGTTGATATTGTCGATTTTTAATTTGAGCACTTTGGAAGATATAAGTTATTGTGTTGTTTCGTATCTATAATGCTTCGCAAATGCAAAGCCTCACAAGCCAAACGTTTAATGTAGCCAAACCGCTGCTAAATAGAGTTTGTCCATAATGTCCGATTTACTCATATATTATTTTATTTTCAAAGGTATTACTCATAATAGTTTGATTTTTAAAGGTATTTCCCGAAGTAAATTCGGGACGGGCTGTGAGACCGCTTCGCTTAGTTCTGTTTCAAACTCTTGACTTTATGGACAGACTCTAAATATATAAATAAGCCAAATAACTTGCGTTTTTTATTAATCGTTAAAAATATAAAAACTTTAGTAATCTTTTATAGAAAAAATTGTATTATAAACAAAAAAGTTGGCTAAAACAACCAACTTTATACTTTTAACGTCAGAACTCCTTACCTCTCGCAGAATAAAAGTACGGAGATTTCATACCCACTTCAATTAACCTAAAAAACTCCCTGTTATATTTGCGATACTAAAAGCCTTATATTCTGCATTTTTGTATTCGCAATAATCAATGTTAATTTCATAAAAAGAACTCTCTAAAAGAGGCTTTTTTTGGGAAAATGCAACGCAAGCATAAATGAAGC
>MEND01000093.1:0-1513 GCA_001768975.1 Bacteroidetes bacterium GWA2_31_9
CATGTGCTGGCTGGAGATAAAGAAAAGTCATTAGCAGTTGGTTGTAATGAGTATATTCCAAAACCTCTAAGTCAATTTGTTTTAAAAGAATTAATACTAAAATATTTTAATAAATAATATATTAATGTAGCAAGCACTAAAAGCAGCAAGCGTCTTCGCTTGCCATCTCAAATGCAACAAGTGTCCTCACTTGCGTTACTTCAAATGTAGCAAGCGTCTTCGCTTGCGTTACTTCAAAAGCAGCAAGCGTCTTCGCTTGAGTCACATTAATCACAATATTTATAAAGAACCCGATAAGCTTCCTTTATTCCCAATTCCCCAGCTTTACTAATATCATTACAGCCGTTTTTGAAATCTTTCATGTAAATTAAAATCAAGCCTCTGTTGTAGTATGCCTCTGCAAAATTATTATCAATTGCCAGACATTCAGAATAATCGTTCAATGCTCCCGAAATATTATTAATCATTCCTTCTGCAAAAGCTTTATTGAAATAGGCATAACTAAATTTTGGATTCAAAAGAGTTGAAATAGTGTAGCTTAGAATTGCTTTTTCAAAATATTCATCATTTTTATTTTTAGTCGATTGATTTGGCTTATCAGCAGCCAATAAGAGCATATTCTGATTGTTAGATGAATTTATAAGTTCGCCAATCTGATATAGCAAATTCCCCTTAATGAAAAACAAAAGATGATTGCTCGGACAAATTTTTATGGCTTTATCAATCTCATCAATTGCATTATTGTAATTCATAGAAGTAGTGTATAAAATGCTTTTCCAGATGTAATAATCGCAATTAGTGGAATCAGATTTTATCAACGAATCCAAAAGTTTAAGTCCTTTTTCGATTGTGTCGTTAGTGAAAAATGCTAATAAATTATTTAACTCAACATGTAAACCAATCTTGCATTTATCGTTTAATTGTTCAATTGCCAATTGAAAAGTAATTTTGGACAGAGAATTTGTGTAAATGTCTTTATCTGATTTCAAAACCAATGAATAAATCGGGAATGTAGAAATCTGATAATCTTTGTATTGAATCTTTCCAGTTTCGAAATCTATTGAACTGAAATCTGATTTAAATTCCATTAGCTTTTCTTTTGTCAAAGAATCGGTTTTGTAATTCGAATCAGCAGATTTTTTCATTAAGAAATCTGCTTTGTTTTTATCTTCGTAAGCTCCCAATTGGTCGTTTAAACTCATCTTTGCCGACGACCTATTCATGTATGCTTCGGTAAGTTCAGGGTATAATTCTATTGCTTTTGAAAAATCATTAACAGCTCCGACAAAATCTTTTTTTAAAATCATTACAATTCCTCTGTTGTAATAAGCAAGAATATTTTGTGGATTGATTTTCAGAACTTCTGAGTAATCATCCATTGCTTCATCGTACAATTTTAGTTCAGATTTCAAAACCGCACGATTAAAAAAGCATAAAGCATTCAATGGATTGATTGAAATAGCTTTATCATAGCAAACCATAGCCTTTTCATAATCTTTTTTCTGATGAAAAA
>MEND01000093.1:1625-9969 GCA_001768975.1 Bacteroidetes bacterium GWA2_31_9
CTCTACACGCACATCAAGTGAATAAGGATTAATTTTAATTGCTTTGTTGCAGTCGGTAATTGCTTCATCATATTTTTTCTGAAAAGTTTTAACCAGACTTCGATTAAAATATGCTCTATAATTTTTCGAATCAATAATAAGAGCCGAATCCATATCTCTTAAAGCACCAATCGTATCTTTCATAATTAGTTTTATATATCCTCTACCAGTATAATAATCAGGACTTTGCGAATTTAAAGCAATAGATACGTCAATATCTTTCATAGCTTTTTGATAATTATGCTTGTCGATTTCGGTAACTCCCCTATAATAATAAGCTTCCGAAAATGCTGGAACAAGTTTAATAGTTGTACTAAAATCAGATTCTGCACCAAAGCTGTCGCCAAGTTGTAGCTTTGAAATTCCTCTTAAATACCATGCAATATGTTGATCGGGGCGAACTTTAATAACTTCGTTTAATCGCTTTATAGCATCAACATATTCGCCGTCAATAATGTTTTGCCGACTTTTGTTTAAGTAGTAATTAATATCAAGTTGAGCAAACGATGAATTTGCTAAATAAGTCAAAAACAATGCAGTAGTGAAAATTTGTATTATATTTTTTTTTGTAGCCCCAATCATTTCCTATATGAAAAACATGACAACGAAAATTGTTTGGTAAAATTGCGAATTTAATTAGAAATTCGTTGAAAGATTATTTTTATTCAATTACTTGAAAATTGAAATTCAGTTAATGTTGAAAAGGTTCTAACTCTTTTAGTAAATATCAGAAGGATTTTTTACTTTTGGGAAAATTGGTCAAAATGCAACAAGCGTCCTCGTTTGCAACACAAAAACAAGCAAAAATGAAAACAACTAATTATTTCAATACATTTATAGAAATAGCTGTTGACTGTCCGGTTACAAAAGCAGAGATTCCACCAACAAAAGGAGATAAAAAGACTGTCGCAAACCTCCAATATGATTTGATAAGTGCGAACCCATACAAATATACGTCAGATGAAATTATTTTTCAGCTGCATGCAGATAGAAATGATATATCAGAAAGTGAATTAGAAATGGAAAGGAATATGTTCTTTTCAAAAGGGCAACCATGTTTTCGTTCGTCTCCATTAGCAAAAAGATATGGTTGGGGAATTCATAGCAACAGCGAAGGTAAAATTGCAATAATTGCAGTTGATTCAAATGAGTACCAAAAATTATTAAAAGATAATAATTTAAAAATACTAAAAGCAATGCGTTCAAAAAAAGAATAGATTTGGATGTCGTAGAATTCTTGCTTGCAAAAAATTAAATGAAGTAAGCGCCACCGCCTCTAAATGAAGCAGTCTTCTATTTGCAAAATACTGCCAGAAAAAAATTAGTATTTATTCAATTGCAGAGTGTTTTCAGAAATTTATTTGGATCTTATAGTAAGGTTTATAACATTATTTAGATTTATTTTATTTTTTATACATACTATTTGAAAAATCTGTTCGTTAAAGTAAACATAAAATTTTAAATGGAGTCAGATACCATTAAAAAAACGGGGTAATGCCTATAACCTTTAACGTAGGACAATTTAATTCAAACAAAATGAAAAAGTGCTTTTTAATTTTATTGACAGTTTTTGCCTTTATTAATGTATTTTCTCAAACAGATAAGGGAAAAATATTAGTTGGAGGTCAGTTAAGCTTTGGAGGGAGTGATAATTCAACTTTGGATACTTTACAAAAATATGATTTAAAAAATTCCAGTTTTCAATTCAATCCAAATTTTGGTTATTTTATCAAAGATAATTTAGCTGTCGGTTTATCTATGAATTTGGGATATTCTACATCTTCTCAAACTTATGAAAACTCTTATAATAATACAATTACTAAAACTACTTCGACTACAAATGGATTGAGTTATGGATTTGGTGTATTTGCCAGACAGTATTTAAAAATTGCAGACAAGTTTATGTTTTATATAAATGAAAGCGTTAGTTTAATACTTTCAAATAATGAGACAAAACGTACAAATAGCGATGCTGGTTATAACTTTTCTTCAAATTATCCTGCTACTGAAGAAAACAAGAAAAATGATATTAACTTGTCGGTTACACCAGGTTTGATTTATTTTCTGACTCCCAAGCTTGGACTACAAACATCATTTGGAAATATTTATTTTAATAAATCGAATTCGACAGACAAGAATTTAAATTTTGACAATCATAATAATTCAAGTAATTATGGTATAAATTTAAATTCTTCAACCTTTTATTTAGGTCTTAATTACTATTTTTAAAGGTAACGATGCACAAATTTTAGAATAATGAAAAACACTGCATTTATTTTAGCAATAATTGTTACATTTCTAGTAAGTTGTAAAAAACTAGATATAGAAAAAGGAACACCAAAATGCGTTGAGATAAAAATCAAAGACTTCAACGATAATTCACCATGTAACGATTCAAGAGTTGATAAATATTTATTTCAAAATAATACTGTATATATTTTTGAACCAGGTACCTGTGGGGATGATATGACATCTGGAGTAATAGATTTTGATTGTAATGAACTTGGCACATTAGGCGGTATTGTTGGAAATACTAAAATTAATGGTGAAGATTTTTCAAATGCAAGATTCATTAAAACAATCTGGAAGAAATAAAAATATGAAACAAGCGTCATCGCTTGCTTAACCAGTGTTCACACAACCCTGTTACATCACAAAATATGTAGCACGTGTCCTCGCTTGCATTAGTAATCTTAAATCTCCACAACTCTATCGCATCTCCCAATCCATTCATTATCATGCGAAGTGGAAATAATAGTAAGTTCATTTTTTGAAAAAATATAATCCATCACAGCATTTTTCGAATCAGAATCGAGCGAAGAAACAGGTTCATCAAGCAATAAAAGCTTTCGGTTAAGCATTAATGCATTTATAAGTCCAAGTCTTTGTTTTTCGCCACCAGAAACCTTTTGCATTGTATTTTCAAGAATTTTTTCGTCTAATAAAAAAGTTTTTAGCAAATGTTGAATTGTAAAGCTTTCTTTTTTTTGCGATTTGTTAGCTAAATAGCTTTCAGGCAATTCTATAAATTCCTTTACAGTACTCGAAAATTCCATTTGCTGAGGTAGCCATGCAATATTTTGACGAAAGAAATTTATATTTTCGGCATTTAATTCCTTGTCGTACAAGTTAATGATTCCCGATTCTGGAATTATAAATCCAAGAATAGCATTAAATAGTGAAGACTTCCCTTTTCCTGAAACTCCTTTAATACAAACCTTTTCATTTTCAGCAATATTAAAGTTAAGATTCTTGATAATTGATTTATTATCAAACGATATAGAAAGATTTTGAACTGAAAGTAACATATTGTTAAAAAAAATTAGAACTTAAAAAAAGAGTAATCAGTTAGCAGTAATAAGTGTGTAGTAATCAGTATGCACACCTCCGGCTTACTCCCTCTCCTGTAAAGAGGGCTGGGGAGAGGTCACTCATACCTCAAAGCCTCAATCGGGTCAAGTTTTGCCGCTTTTGCAGCTGGATAAAGTCCCGAAACCAACCCAACAAAAAAACATAAAACCGAACCTCCAATTATCCACATCCATGGAACAATAAAACTTCCGTCGGTTAATAATGAAACCAGATTTCCAATTACAATCCCCAAAATAATCCCCAAGAATCCACCTAATTGTCCAATAAAAATTGCTTCAAACAAAAATTGTTGTTTAATAATTCCTGATGTTGCTCCCATAGCTTTACGAGTACCAATTTCCTTAGTTCGTTCAGTTACAGATACAAGCATAATATTCATAAGTCCGATAGCTGCACCTAATAATGTGATAATTCCAATTAGAGTTGCAGCAATTGTAACATATTTAATATTATCCAGCAGAATGTTTACTAAAGAATCGCTCTGAATAATTTCAAAATTGCTGTCTTCGTAAAGTTTAACTTT
Organism: Bacteroidetes bacterium GWA2_31_9; assembly: GCA_001768975.1. Classification (GTDB taxonomy): domain Bacteria; phylum Bacteroidota; class Bacteroidia; order Bacteroidales; family GWF2-33-38; genus GWA2-31-9. The sequence continues at coordinate 5,560 of MEND01000093.1, forward strand.
TCTAACTTTTCTGAACAAACCTTCTGCTTCGCTTAAAGCTAAATTTAGCATTTTGGTTTCGTTGGGCATAACATTGATTACAAAAGAACTGACCGATGCTGCAAAATACTGTCGTGCGTTTGATAAAGGAAGAATGCAGATTTTATCTCCGGCACCGCTCATGCTAGCACCTTTTTCAGCTAATACACCAATAACTTTATATTTCCCATTTCCAATCGAAATTACTTTATCAATTGCAGATTGGTTTTTTTCAAAGATTTTCTTTTCTATTTCTTTTCCAATAATTACAACATTTCTACTAAGTATTACTTCCTGTGGAGTAAAGTTTCGACCAGTTTTAATATCGTTTCCACTAACCATCAAATAGTTTTCATCTGTTCCGAAAACTGCAATATTAGGATTTGTTTTTTTTGAATTGTATTTGACTGTAGATGTATGAGATACAACTGCTGATAAAGATGTAGTTGCAGGGAAATTAAAAGCTTCTTTAAATTCTTGAGCTTCTCTGTATGTTATTGCTCTGTAGTCAACATGTCTTTTGTTTGAGCCGCCCATGTGAATTCTCATTCCTCGATTCTGAATTTTGAAAGTATTGGCTCCCATATTCGTGAATTCGCTGTTGATAGATCCTTTAATAGAATCAATAGCAGTTAAAATACCAACAAGAGCCATAATTCCGAAAGCAATAATAAGAACAGTAAGTATAGACCTTAATTTATTTGCTAATACAGAGCGAACAGAAACTTTAAAGTTTTCCTGAACTAAAGGCGATATTTTGAAAAAGCCAAACATAAATTCAAAATTGAATGCAGTAAAGGTATCTAAAAAATACAAGATTTAAAGATAGAAATTAGATAATAGACGTTTGAGGATTGAAGTTTGAAGTTTGAAGTTGCCAACTGACTATCAATTATTGTAGATTGTGAACTGCCAATTGCTCGCTGATTACCGATAACTGATTACCGAATACACTTTTTAAATTTCCAAATCCCAAATTCTAAATCCCAAATCTTTGTTTCTTCTTCCAAAAAACTTTTATCTTTGTGCATCTTAAAATTTTTAAAAATATTTTTATGGGTCGAGCATTCGAATATCGTAAAGCGTCAAAACTTAAAAGATGGGGAAAAATGTCTGTAATTTTTCCAAAATTATCAAAAGCTATAACTGTTGCAGCAAAAGAAGGTGGAATTGAGCCGGATATGAATCCAAAACTTCGTACTGCAATTTTGAATGCAAAGGCTGAAAATATGCCAAAAGACAATATTGATGCTGCCATTAAGCGTGCTTTAGGTAAAGATGCAGATTCAATTGTTGAAGGTGTTTACGAAGGAAAAGGACCTCATGGAGTTTTGATTTTCGTTGAAACTGCTACCGATAATGTTACCAGAACATTAGCCAATGTAAAATCGTATTTTAATAAATGTAATGGCTCATTATCTCCAATTGGGTCTTTAGAATTTATGTTCTCAAGAAAAGCAGTATTTGAAATCGAACGAACAGATAATCTGAAAATTGAAGACCTTGAACTTGAATTAATTGATGCTGGTCTTGAAGAAATTGAGCAAGACGATGAAATTATTATGGCTTATGGCGATTATACAAGTTTTGGAACAATGTCTAAAGCATTTGAAGACTTAAATATTCCTGTACAAAAAGCTACATTACAACGATTTGCAAATTCACCAGTTGCTTTCTCAGATGAGCAACTTGTTGATATTGATAAACTCCTCGAAAAAATCGAAGACGACGAAGACGTTCAGGCTGTATATACAAATATTGCTTAGTGAAGTTTGGAGTTTGAGGTTCATGGATAAATGGTTACATGGTTAAATTGCGATGCACTGAGCTTTGTCGAAGTGTTGCTACGCTGTTAAATCCTAAATCATGTTAATCCAGTCTATAAAAATCGTAAATTCTAAATCGTAAATCGCAAATAATAAAATGCGTAACTTCTCAATAACAACTTGGAAAAAGTCATTTTGAACAATCGAATAATTGAACAACGAATGAAGAATAACGAAGTAAAACCCACGATACGACAGTGTTTTCTTTTATTCACCCCGTTGGATAATATCTTTTATTGCACATCCATTGTTCAACATAAGCTATCCAATGGGGTAAAAAACTCGTTTTTCAAATGTTCAAATGTTCTATTGTTCAAAAAATAAAACTAACTATTGAGAACTTACTAAAATGCGTCTAATATTTTTATTATTTCTTTGTATTTCAATTATTTCATGCAACAATATGAAAAAAGTCGATTTAATTATTACTAATGCAAAAATCTATACAGTTGATAGTAATTTTTCAATTGTTCAGAGTATTGCTGTTTCAGATGGAATAATTATGGCAACAGGCACAAATGACGAAATCTTAAAACAATATAATTCCGAAAATCGGATTGACTTAGAAGGAAAAACTATTTTGCCAGGCTTATACGATGCTCATTGTCATTTTCTTGGATATGGATTGAATAAAATTAAAAGAGCCGATTTATATGAATCAAAATCAGTTGAAGAAGCAATTTCACGATTAAAGGAATTTTCTGAAAAATATCAAAACGAATGGCTTGAAGGTAGAGGATGGGATCAGAATTTATGGACATCAAAATCGTTTCCAACAAAAGAAATGCTTGATAGCGTTTTTCCAGATATTCCAGTTTATCTGATTAGAGTTGACGGACATGCAGCATGGGTTAATTCAAAAGCATTAGAGCTTTGCAATATTAATGCTCAAGCAAAAGTCGAAGGCGGAAAAATTGTTGAGGCAAATGGAATTCCAACCGGAATTTTGCTCGACAATGCAATGGAACTTGTAAGAAAACATATTCCTGAGCCTACTTTAGCAATGAAAGAAAAAGCTTTGCTTTCGGCACAAGACGATTGTTTTGCAGTTGGTTTAACATCTGTTGCCGATGCCGGACTTCAACCTGATGAGATTCTGTTAATAGACTCTTTGCAAAAATCAGGAAAGCTAAAAATGCGAATTTATGCAATGCTCGAAGTTAATAATCAGAATATTGAATGGCTCAAAAAAATTCAAAAAATAATTACACCAAGTTTAAGCTTTCGTTCTGTAAAACTTTATGCAGATGGTGCTTTAGGCTCAAGAGGAGCATTACTTTTAGAGCCATACAGCGACGATATTTCTAATATAGGAATTAGAGTTCTGGACAATGATTTTTTTGAAAAAGTATGTGAATTTGCCATTGAAAAAGGATTTCAGGTAAATACTCACGCAATTGGCGATTCGGCTGTGAGAACGGTTTTAAATACATACAGTAAATATTTGAAAACTAAAAACGATTTGCGATGGCGAATCGAACATTGTCAGGTAGTTAACAAAAGTGATTTTGATTTATTCGGAAAATATTCAATAATTCCATCTGTTCAGCCAACTCATGCCACGTCAGATATGGGATGGGCAGAACAAAGGCTTGGTAACGAACGAATAAATGGAGCTTATGCTTATAAAAAACTTCTCGAACAAAATGGTTGGATTGCAAATGGAAGCGATTTTCCAATCGAAAATATTAATCCATTTTTTGGAATTTATGCAGCAGTTACAAGGAAAAACGCAGATGGAAAACCCGAAAATGGTTTTATGTCTGAAAATGCTTTAGATTTAAAACAAGCAATACGAGCAACTACAATTTGGGCAACAAAAGCTGCTTTCGAAGAAAATGAAAAAGGTAGTTTAGAAGTTGGAAAATATGCCGATTTTATTGTTATCGACAACGATATTTTGAATATTCCTGAATCTGAAATTTTCAAAATTAAGGTTATTATGACATTTGTTTCTGGAAAGAAAGTTTTTGCAAAATAGCTTTACTTTAAAAAATCATAAAGAAGTATTATTGACTATTAATGACAGAGTTAGCTGTAATATTTGGATTGCTAAACTTCATAGTAAAAATGCTTAAAAACTGGTTCAAAAATCAATTGAAATATTGAATATATTTAACTTTTGATATATACTATTACGGCAAGTAATGGTAAAGAATTGTCAACAAAAATAAATATACAAAACATTAAATCTTGATTTGTGTTTTGTAAAACTCTATCATTCAATAAAAAATGTTACTAGTAAAAAGGCATTTGGTTTACTTCGACAATGCTTTTCCTAAGGTTATTCTTTTGAAAATATTGCTAACGAATATGTGCAATTAGTATAAGATATTTTAAATAATAAACCTAGAAAAAAAATATATTATTTAACATATAATGATTTTTTATTTATATATTTGTTTAACAAAAAAAATTGCCTTAATGATTTGAATTCAACTTTCTTTTAAGAAATGTCAGATGTTTATATTCTCAAATTTATTAAATGTAGTTTTTTTGAAGTGTACTTAATTAGTGTCTGTCTATAAAGTCAAGAGTTTGAAACAGAATGTTCGAGTTCGAGGTT
>MEND01000094.1:0-216 GCA_001768975.1 Bacteroidetes bacterium GWA2_31_9
AAATTTATTGGCATTTTAAAAAATTAATTTTATATTCACAGCTTAAATTAATAACCCTATTAATGAAACAATTATTATTTATTGCATTTTTCGTATTCTATAATATGGCAATGCAAGCACAACAACATGAAGTAATTGCTACAGCAGGCGATTATTTCAAAAATTCAAACGGTGCTCTTAGCTGGACTATTGGAGAAGTAATTACTGAAACATTAT
>MEND01000094.1:234-6822 GCA_001768975.1 Bacteroidetes bacterium GWA2_31_9
TGAATCAGGGATTTCAACAAACAAATGTTGTAGTAACTGAAATTCAAAAACCAATATTAAATAATTTTGAAATTGATGTTTTTCCTAATCCTACAAATGATTATTTAAACATTAAATCTTCAAAAGAACAAACTTTGAAATATCAATTAGTTGATATGAACGGAAAAATTATTGAACAAAATATAATCGAAAATAAATCTTATAAAATATCGCTAAAGTATTTATTAAAAGGCATTTATTTTATCAATTTTATTGAAAACAATATCGAAGTAAAAACATTTAAAATAATTAAAAACTAAAAAATCATAAGTTATGAAATTTACATTAATTAAAAATCAGTTATACATAACGTTAGCTTTTGCATTGTTGAATTTTTCGGCTTTTAGTCAGGCACCACAAGCATTTAAATATCAGGCTTTGGCAACTTATTCAAATGGTAATCCTATTGCCAATCAATTAGTTAGTTTCAGAATTAATTTGTTGCAGGGAAGCACAAGCGGAACTTCGGTTTATACCGAAACACATGCAATTACAACCAACGAAGAAGGGCTTGTAAATCTTGAAATTGGTAACGGTTCGGGAGGTGGAAATATGAACACAGTTGACTGGGCTAACGGACCATATTTTATTAAAGTTGAAATGGATACCACAGGAGGTTCAAATTATATACTTATGGGAACAAGCCAATTATTGAGTGTTCCTTATGCCCTGTATTCTAATAATGTAAGGTTGAATAAAAACAACGAAAATTTAGAATTGTACATTACCGACAATGGCGAGATAATACCAATAAAAATTATTACCGACACACTCGGACTGCCATGCAGTGGAGCAGCAACCGTAACCGATTACGATGGAAATATTTACAACACAGTTCAAATTGGAAACCAATGCTGGTTCAAAGAAAACCTTAAAACCACACATTATTCTGATGGTTCGCCATTAGTTGATGGTGCTGCAATTGGCAATATTTCAAGCGATTATACAACAAAATATTGGTTTGTTTATAACGATAGCTTACAATATAAAGATACTTACGGCTTACTTTACACTTGTGCAGCAGCTATGAACGGAGATTCAAGCAGCTCATCAAATCCAAGTGGAATTCAAGGAGTTTGCCCAACTGGCTGGCATTTGCCAAGTCAAAATGAATATGAACAATTAATAGATTATTTAGGAAGCAATATTGCAGGTGGTCGAATGAAAGAAGAAGGAATTTCTCATTGGGTTGCTCCAAATAACGATGCTACGAATTTAAGCCAATTTACTGCTTTACCATCAGGTTTTAGATTTCAATATACTTTTAATTATAAGGGTGAAATTTGTGTTTTTTGGAATAGTTCGGCAAAAAGCTTAACGATGAGTGCAGGTGATGGACGTGCTTCCGTTGGCAATGCGCCAAAATTTGAAGGTCTATCAATACGCTGTATAAAAGATTAATTTCTAAATATTTTACAAAATTGTTGATTTCAAAAAAGTCGCATTTTAAAACTGCTGAATAAAAAACAATTAATGCATAATTAGACTTTTCAAAAGTTCGATTTGTAACTGCAATAAACTTGAAGGTTTTGAAAATTGGATATATAATATTCTAATATTCGTGTTGTAGCCATCTCGAAAAAAACACATCATAAACTTGATAAATCGTCTGATGTTTTTCCTGACTAACAAGAATTAATTCTTTTTCTTCCAGCGATTTGGCAATTCTTCTGGCATTTGCAGGAGTTCCGATATTGTATGATGCAATAAATTTTTGTGAGGTAATTTGTTTTACTTCATCTTCTTTTGCAATGGCAATCAGAAAGTTCCATTGTGCAGGGGTAAGCATTTGCCTGTATTGAAGAAAAACTGGTTCGTTTTGTTTCAAAACTTCATAACATGCTTCTTTTACTGTATCTATATTTGTATTTTTTTCGTCAAATGAATAAATCATATTGCAGATGCTTTGTGTATAGAATGTATGTCGTTTTGTCCATGTTAAAATAAATTCTACAGTATCTTCATTTATTGTAAAACCATGATCTGTAAAGATATTGACAATAAATTTTGCATATTTTGTCTTTTCAATTTTATCAAGATTAAGGTATTGGGTACTTGCAAAAAATGGACGTTTTGTATTTGAAAAAATATTGAGCATCATTGATTTTTTACTTCCACAAAATATAAATCGAATGTTTTTAAGTTGCTGTATAACAGTTCGCAGCAAGGCTTCCATGTTTTCTTCAGGATATTGTGTTATTTGCTGAAATTCATCTATTGCAATAACAATTTGATTTTTATGACTATCGAGAAACTGCAATAAACTTTGTAGAGTATGTTCTTTTTCCTGATTTGAATGATATGAAATCTGAATTTGAGGTTCGCCCGATATTGTATCATAACCAATTAATGGGCGGAGTCCCTTGAGAATAGAAATAAATTTTTTTCCGAAATTAGTTTTTTCGGGAAATTTTTTCAGTATAGTTTCTGCCAGACACTTTACAAAGTCGCTGAGAGAGCGAGTTGCGAAAATATCAAAATATAAAATATCGGTATTTGATTCAGTTTCTTTGAGTTGCTCAAAAAAGTGCATTATCAATCCTGTTTTGCCCATTCGCCTTGGTGATATGAGCGTAGTATCAATTCCATTGCTTACATTTCTTAAAAGCATTTTTATTTCTTCTTCTCTGTCGCAGAAAAGCTCTTTGGAATAATATCCTTTTACTAAAAATGGATTCATAAGTTCAAATTATTTTACAAAAATATAAAATATTCTTAAATTATCTATATTAGATTATCTAAAATAGATAATCTAATATGGATAGTCATGTAATAATTTCGTATTTAGCTATATACTGCCAATAAATGTAACTTAAATATCATTTTTTTCAATTACGAAAATCGTCAAGGTCTTGTAAGTGAAATCTTCAAAAACAAATCCCACAACACAATACCTACACTTACCGAAATATTGAATGAATGTTTTGTCCCAAATTGAGGAATTTCTACACAAAAATTGCTCGCATTTACAACTTCCTGCTCAACTCCTTTTACTTCATTGCCGAAAATTAAAGCATAATTTTTATTCTTTTCAATTTTAAAATCCTGTAATTCAATACTGTTTTCAGCCTGTTCAATAGATATAATTAAAACATTCTGATTTTTAAGAAAATTAATCGCATCAATAGTTTTTTCAAAATATTTCCAATTAACTGTTTCGGTTGCACCAAGTGCTGTTTTATGGATTTCTTTATTTGGCGGACAAGCAGTAATTCCGCATAATAAAATACTCTCAACCCGAAAAGCATCGGCAGTTCTGAAAACCGAGCCAATATTATTCAAACTTCTAATATTATCAAGAACTATCGTAATCGGAATTTTATCTGAATTTTTAAATTCATCTGTCGATAAACGGTTTAACTCCTCATTTTTAAGCTTTCTATTCATTTTGTAAAAGAAATTTCAAGAATTAAATTTAGTGCAAATTCGTGTAATTCGTGTCTAAAAAAACTTTCTAATATAAATTGACAAAAAAATTTGCCTGTCTTTTAAAAAAGAAATACTTTAGTCATGTCAATTATTAGATACAAAATTATGAATATTCACGAATATCAAGGTAAATCAATTTTAAAAAAATACGGCGTTACAATTCCTGAAGGAATAGTTGCCGATACTCCTGAAGCTGCTGTAAGAGCTGCACGAACAATAGCCGAAAAAACCGGAACATGTACTTGGGCTGTTAAAGCACAAATTCATGCAGGCGGACGTGGTAAAGGTGGCGGTGTAAAAATCGCAAAATCTTATGATGATGTTGAAAATCATGCAAAAGCAATTTTAGGAATGAACTTGGTCACACACCAAACCGGACCAAAAGGAAAAACAGTTCACAAAATTTTAGTTGAACAAGGAATTTTTTATCCTGGCGAAAGCCCTATTCATGAGTATTATATGAGCATTTTACTAAATCGTCAAACCGGAAGAAACACTATTATGTATTCTACCGAAGGCGGAATGGATATTGAAAAAGTAGCAGCCGAAACACCTCATTTAATTCATAAAGAGGAAATTGACCCTGCATTTGGAATTTTACCGTTTCAAGCCAGAAAAATTGCTCTAACACTTGGTTTAGAAGGAAAAGCATACAAAGAAATGTTAAAGTTTGCAACAGGGTTATATAAAGCTTATGATAAATGCGATGCTTCGTTATTTGAAATAAATCCAGTGTTTAAAACATCTGATAATCTTATAATGGCAGCCGATGCAAAAGTAAATATTGATGATAATGCACTTTATCGCCATCCTGAATATACAGATATGAGAGATTTATCCGAAGAAGACGCTACCGAAGTTGAAGCCGGAAAATACAATCTAAACTTTATAAAACTTGACGGAAACGTTGGGTGTATGGTTAATGGTGCTGGTTTGGCTATGGCAACTATGGATATTATTAAACTTTCGGGCGGCGAACCTGCAAACTTTTTAGACGTTGGAGGTTCGGCAAATGCCGAAACTGTTGAAGCCGGTTTCAGAATAATTTTAAAAGACCCTAGCGTTAAAGCTATTTTAATCAATATTTTTGGCGGAATTGTTCGTTGCGACAGAGTTGCAAATGGAGTTGTTGAAGCATATAAAAAAATTGGGAATATTGAAATTCCGGTTATAGTTAGACTTCAAGGAACCGGAGCAGATGTTGCCAAAAAAGTTATTGATGACTCTGGTTTACATGTATTTTCGGCAATCACTTTAAAAGAAGCTGCCGAATTGGTTAAGACTCAGGTGAATTAGAGATTTAATTGAAATCATAAAAGGTTGGGCTTGAGTTTATCGAATAGTCCAACCTTTTTTTTATTTCACAATACCCGCTGTAACAGCCAATTCTATTTTTCGAGGAGTAAATAATCCGGCATTTTTTAATATTCGATTTTTTAAACCATGAATTTTTGAATATTTGCCTGAATTCATATTATTGAAAATAAATTGTCCTAATTCCATTGACGAAGGTACAGACTTGAACATTATAGCATTTTCAACTCCAGCAACTTTCGAAAATTCTGATTCGGTTGCTCCAGGACAAATTGCAATTATTTTAACTTTCGTTTTTCTTAATTCGTAAGCAATAGCTTCTGTAAAATTCAGAACATAAGCCTTTATAGCTCCATAACATGCCATATACGGAACTGGTTGAAAAGCACCGGTTGATGCAATATTTATTATTGTACCGGAATCATTTTTGACCATATCTCTCAGAAATAACTTTGTGAGTTTTGTAAGAGTAATCATATTTAGTAAAAGCATATTGCTTTCGTTTTCAATATCAATATCTATAAAATTACCACTTAGACCAAATCCGGCATTATTAATCAGAATATCAACAAGTAGATTTTTTTCTTTTATTATTCGGTAAACTTCATTCGAACTATTAATATCAGAAAGGTCGAGGATAATAATAGTTACATTAATTTTAAATTTACTTTCGATGTCAATTTTTATATTTTCTAAAACATCTTTTCGTCTTGCAATTAGAATCAAATTATAATTATTTTTTGCAAAAACATAAGCAGTTTCTTTACCTATTCCGCTTGATGCACCGGTTATTAAGACTGTTTGCATAATAAATTTATTTTTGCAAAATTAGTCATTTTTTAAATCATTTTGATTAAATTTAGTATTTAAGTATATTAATGCTTGATTAATTAAATTATTCTTTTTAATTTTGGACAAAAATAAATTATTAACAATTAAATATAATAAATATGTCATTAGTAGGAAAAAAAGCCCCATCGTTTAAAGCAAAAGCAGTAATAAATGGTGGCGAAATTGTTGAAGATTTTTCTTTAGAACAATTTGTTGGGAAAAAATATGTAGTATTTTTCTTTTATCCAAAAGATTTTACATTCGTTTGCCCAACCGAAATTATTGCATTTCAGGAAAAAATAGTAGAATTTGAATCTCGAAATACTGCTGTTGTTGGCTGTTCGGTTGATTCAGAACACTCTCATAGAGTTTGGTTAAGCACCGAATTAAAAAATGGAGGCATAAAAGGCGTTAAATATCCTATAGTTTCGGATTTTTCAAAAACTATTTCTGAAAATTATGATGTTTTAGCCGGAGACTATGATTATGATGAAGATGGAAATTCAACATTTCATGGTAAGCCACAAGCATATAGAGGGTTATTTTTAATAGATAAAAATGGTATTATCCGTCATCTTTTAATAAATGATATGCCACTTGGAAGAAGCATTGATGAAGCATTACGAATGGTTGATGCTCTGCAACATTCAGAAGAATATGGCGATGTATGTCCGGCAAATTGGCATAAAGGAGAATCAACTTTGAAAGAAACACCGGCAAGTGTTGCTGAATATTTAGGAAAAAAATAGTTTACGCGTTTTAATAGTTAATATCTGCCACATCTCAATCGGGATGTGGCTTTTTTTATTTTACCTTAAATCCATAAGTTCTTTATTAATTTGCTGTTTACCAATTATGTGAAAAACAGCTGACAGATGCATACTGCCTATTGCAGGTGTTTTCACCTGCAATGACTTTCAAATAGAATTGCTGATTTAAGGTTTTTGTGAAAATTAGTAAGTAATATGTGTTGTT
>MEND01000095.1:0-7035 GCA_001768975.1 Bacteroidetes bacterium GWA2_31_9
TATATTAGGTTGTTCAAATACTCCAATATCGTATTATTGGAATAGCGTTTTGGGCTCTAATACTATAAATGTTGCATCTCTAAAAGATACGGCAATATATCTTAATGCGAAAGATGTTAATGGTTGCTCTAGTAATACAGTTGTTGTTAAAATTAAAGTATTTCCAGATATTGAAGCATCAATTGATGCTAGTGATTATTCTATTTGCCCTAGCGATTCTATAATTATAAATGCTAGTGTTAAAGGGGGAAATGGAGGTCCATATATTTGTAGAATTAATGATCTAAATGTTGCTGTGCCTCCAATTACTATTTTCCCAGAAGGTGTTGATACAACTATCAGGTATATTTTCACAGTTTCTGATTTTTGTGGCTCACCAGTCGGAAAAGATTCAGTTGATATTGCCATAATGCCAGCTGCACCTAATAATTTTACTAGCGATACAACTTTTGGTTGTCAACCACTAATTGTGAATTTCCTTGAGTCTAGTCCTAACGAAGGGCAAACTTATTATTGGCAATTTGGCGACAATCAAAACAATAACTTCTCAACTTTAAAAAATCCTACTCATACATTTAATTCTGATGGTATTTTTGATGTTACATTATCAATAACCTCTTCAAATGGATGTATTAATAAAGTTACACAAGAAGAAATGATTGAGATTTTCAAAAATCCTAATGCTAATTTCTTACCCGATCCAATTTCGCAAAGTATTATTAATCCTGTTATTTATTTTCAAAATAATTCTTCTAATAAATTTAGTTGCTTCTGGGACTTTGACGATGGAGAGGAATCATCTTTGGAATCTCCTGAACATGAATACGAACTTGCCGGTATTTACAACGTAGAGCTTATTATTATTGACGAAAATGGATGTACTGATACGGCTTACAATGAGGTAATTATTAAAGAAGAATATTTATTCTATGCACCAACTGCTTTTAGTCCTGATAACGATGGTATTAATGAGGAATTCTATATTAAAAATCATGGAATTAATCCTGACTCGTATAATATGCTCATTTATAACAGATGGGGTGAACTAATTTTTGAAACCAGAAAACTTGATAAAGCAGGTGCTTGGGATGGTAAAGTAAAAAATGGGGCTGTTGCTCCTGCAGGAGTGTATGTATGGTATTCTATTTACAGAGATTTCCAAAATGTAGAACACCAAAAATCGGGAAATGTTACACTGATCAGATAAATTGGTACTTTTTAAAATATCACTATTAACCTATAAAATTTTTGCTTATCTACGAGAAATTAAGCATATCTTGTATTCTGTTTATACTTAAAACGGGATAAATTGTAGCATTTTTTTTCCTGTTGTTTTAGTGTCGTATGTACGACATATATTTTGTCCTAGTGATGAAATATTTTCAAAATCAATATTTTATATCGTGCTGACGGCACTTTTTGGTGGAACTAAAATTCTTTCTATCAATATATTGTCCCTAATGGGCAATGTCATTAAGTTAAGGTATTAATTGGTTAATACTGAGTAATCCCAAAGACAACTGTAGGTTGCGACCTAAGGTCTAATGTGAATAACCCCGAATTTATTTGGGTATGAACATGCAAGCTCCTGAATCCTGAAGACAACCATAGGTTGCGACCGAAGGTCTAATATAATATTCAACCCATTCTGGGTTATCTTCAGTTTTGATTTATACCTCCGATTGCATCAGAGGTTATTCAAATTCAAGCCCTTCGGGCTTAACTTAATGACATTGCCCTAATGGGACAAGTTAAGTTAACGCTAATGCGAAAAATCGAAACAAATTGTGCAATTGGTATAAGATATAATTGCATTTTTTTTTAACTTTTTCAGATAATGACTTTTCTATCCTATAAGAAAACTCAATTTAATAATTACCTTTGCAAATTTTTCTACATAAACTAACACAGAATAATGATAACAGTTGCAGATTTAAGAATTCAGTTTGGAAAAAGAGTATTATTTCAGGATGTAAATATGAAATTTACACCTGGAAATTGTTATGGAGTTATTGGAGCAAATGGAGCTGGAAAATCGACTTTCCTAAAAGTAATATCAGGTGAAATGGATGCTACTTCAGGGCATGTTTCTTTGGGCTCAGGAGAAAGGCTTTCGGTTTTAAATCAGGATCACTTTGCTTTTGACGAATTTACAGTAATAGATACTGTTATGAAAGGTCACACGCATTTGTGGGAAGTAATGCAGCAAAAAAATGCAATTTATGCTAAACCAGATTTTAATGATGAAGATGGAATTTTGGCATCTGAATTAGAAGCAAAATTTGCTGATATGAATGGCTGGAACGCTGAAAGCGATGCTGCATCTTTTCTAAGTGGTTTAGGTATAAAAGAAGATTTTCATTATACTTTAATGAAAGATATGAGTGGAAAACAAAAAGTAAGGGTTTTATTAGCTCAGGCACTTTTTGGAAATCCCGACAATTTATTGCTCGATGAACCTACAAACGACCTTGATTTGGAAACAGTTACGTGGCTCGAAAATTATCTTGCCAACTACGAAAATACTGTTTTGGTTGTTTCTCACGATAGGCACTTTTTAGATGCAATAAGTACTCATACAGTGGATATTGATTATAGTAAAATTCAAATATTTGCAGGTAATTATAGTTTCTGGTATCAAAGTAGCCAATTAGCATTGCGTCAACAACTTAAACAAAATCAAAAAGCAGAAGAAAAAAAGAAAGAATTACAAGAGTTTATTTCACGTTTTAGTGCAAATGTTTCAAAATCGAAACAGACTACTAGTCGCAAGAAAATGATTGAGAAACTTAATATAGAAGACATTAAGCCATCTACAAGAAAATATCCAGGAATTATTTTTACTCCTGAACGTGAGGTTGGAGATAAAATCCTTGATGTAGTTGGTTTAAAAGCGAGTATGGATGGCAAAGTTCTTTTCAAAGATGTTGAGTTTAGCACAAGCAAAGGCGATAAAATTGTTTTCTTGTCGAAAGACCCAAGAGCAATGACTACTTTCTTTGAAATTATTAATGGAAAACAACAAGCTGAAGCCGGAACTTTTCAATGGGGACAAACAATTACATATTCGTATTTACCTTTAGATAATGCAGAATTTTTCAAAAGCGAATTAAGCCTTTTCGATTGGCTTTGCCAGTATGCAAAAGAAACCACCGAGCTTTATATTCGTGGATATTTAGGAAAAATGCTTTTTGCAGGAGAAGAAGTTTATAAAAAAGTTAATGTCCTTTCGGGTGGAGAAAAAGTTCGTTGTATGATTGCAAGAATGATTTTGGCTACTTCTAACGCATTAGTTTTAGACACTCCAACAAATCACCTCGATTTGGAATCAATTCAGGCATTCAATAATAATCTGATTAAGTTTCCGGGAAATATTTTTATGTCGTCGCATGACCACGAGTTTATTCAAACCGTTTGTAATCGTATAATTGAACTTACACCAAATGGAATAATTGATAAATTAATGGATTATGACGAATATATAGTTGATGAAAAAATTAAGGCATTAAGAGAAAAAATGTACAAATAGAAAAAAAAACTAAGTAAATGTTTTCAATTATTGCTTTTATCTTATCAATGTCTTAACTTTGAAATAAAAATGCCTGAAATAAGTAAATTTTACGGTCTGGTAATATTGATGAACTTTAAAGATCATTCTCCACCTCATTTTCATGTTTGGTATGGCGAGTACAAAGCTATTGTAACTATAAAAGATGGGATTGTAAAAGGAGAAATGCCACAAAGAGCATTAAAAATGATTTTTGATTGGTTAGAAATTCACAGAAGTGAACTTTTAGAAGACTGGGAATTAGCTCAAAAAGGTGAAGAATTGAAAAAAATCGAACCACTTAATTAATTTTATGTTTTTAGAAGTATCAAAAGCTCAATATATTGGAGATTATAAAATTGATTTGCTATTTAATAATGGTGAATCAAAAACTGTTGATTTATCTGATAAATTAAATGAAAAAATATTTCAGCCTCTGAAAGACAAATCCTATTTTCAATCATTTATTATTAAATACAATACAATCGAATGGAGCAATGGGGCTGATTTTGCACCGGAATTTTTATATGAAATTGGTCAATAAATCGAATCAATGTCTTTATTTTATTAAATGACAATTTTTACAAACTTCATACTTCCAATCTTATTTTCAGTCTTTTTCATTTATCTAATTATTAAGTTAAATTTTTTTCAGGTTAATGAATTAACCAAAAAAATTACTGTTTCGCTTTTTATCATTAAGGTAATTAGTGGAACTATTCTTACACTCATTTACACATATTATTACACCGATTACGAAAATTCTGACATTTATAAATATTTTGATGACAGCTATTTAATGTATAAATCGTTAGCAAGCAATCCTATTGATTATGTTAAAATGGTTAGCGGAATTGGTTGCGACAACCAATATTTTTACGATACATATTTTTCAAAAATGGCATTCTGGTATAAAGAGTGGGATTATCATTTGTATAACGACAACAGAACAGTTATAAGGTTTAATGCAATCGTAAGACTTTTTTCATTCGGAAGCATTCATGTACATACAGTTGTAATGTCGTTTCTTTCTTTTGTTGGGTTATTTTCAATTTATAAACTTTTTATAAATTTTATAAAAGATAAAAATATTCTTCTTATTTTTTCAATTTTCTTATTGCCTTCAGTATTATTCTGGACTTCAGGAGTTTTAAAAGAAGGGCTTTTGATTTTTGCTTTCGGATTAATGATTTATAAATTTTATAAATTGCTAAATAAATTTACGATTCTTGATTTTTCAATTTTTGCAATAAGTGTTTTTATACTTTCGCTTGTAAAATTTTACATCTTATTAGCTGCCGTTCCCGGAATAATTACATTAATCTGGTTAAAATATACCGATTATAAACGACCTTTATTGAAATTCCTTATTGTTCACCTTTCGCTATTTATTATTGCCATAAATATTGATTATATGTTGCTTGTATTGCATAAAAAGCAAAAAGATTTTATTGTTTCTTTAGACGATTTAAGTTTAGTAGGAAGCTATTTCAAAATTCCGACTTTAGAGCCTAATGCATGGAGTTTAATTAAAAATATTCCAATTGCAATTTTCAATACAATGTTTCGTCCTTTCATTTTAGAAGCTAATTCAGTTGTTGTATTAGTTGCTGCTTTTGAAAATCTTATTATAATTTTTGCTATAATTTTAAGCCTGATATTCTTCAAACTTAAAGGAATTTCAAATAAATCATGGTTTTGGTTTTGTGTATTTTTTACTATAATTGTTTTTGCACTTTGTGGGTTGGTAACGCCTGTAATGGGAGCATTAGTAAGATATAAAGTTCCAGCTTTGCCATTTTTATTTCTGATTTTTGTTTTTCTAATTGATTATGAGAGACTTAAAAAGTATATTCCATTTATTCCAAATTACAAACAATAATTTATATAAAAATTAAGCTTGGTGAAATTTTGTGTTTTAGTGTTTTCGTGGCAAAAAAGCTTTCGTAAAATATATTCAATTAACATCTTATAAAAAATCAATTATTTTTCTTTAATAATTTTTATAAATTTCCTCTGTAAATATTTTGTTTTTTAATTGCCAGAAGGAACCATACATGAATTTTCATTTTGCATTGTGAATTTAAAAAAAATCATGTAGGTTTGTAAAAACAATTAAAAATTAAATTTTATGGCAAGTGTTAATAAAGTTATTTTAGTAGGTAATGTAGGCAAAGACCCAGAAGTAAAGTACTTAGAAAAAGATGTAGCTGTCGCAAAGTTTACTTTAGCAACAAGCGAAACATATACTAATAAAAATGGTGAAAAAATTACAAATACCGAATGGCATAATATTGTTATGTGGAGAGGTTTAGCAAAAGTTGCCGAAAGCTATGTTAAAAAAGGAAGTCAGATATATATAGAAGGTAAAATTAAAACTCGTTCATATCAAGATGATAATAACGTAACTAAATATTTTACTGAAATTTATGGTGATAATATGATTTTGTTAGGTAAACGTGAACATAGCGAAAACGAAGCTCCAAAAAATGAATCTTCGCATGTAAGTGAGCCTATTGCAGATAGTCCAGACTTATCGAATAGTTCTGATAATGATTTACCGTTTTAACTCTATTTATTAAATTTTGGACACAGACCATTATGATAGAGCATTGCATATTTTCGAAGGCATTGTTCTTAATTCTATAACTTTTAATGAGATAATTGGTTTTATAGCAATTTTCTTTTTATTAATTGTTTCAGCTATTATTTCGGGTTCCGAAGTTGCTTTATTTTCTTTGAGTCCTTCGCAGATTAGAGATTTAAAACATCTAAAAACAACCAAATCAAATATATTATTAAGCTTATTAGAAAAGCCTAAAAAGCTTATAGCAACAATACTTATTACTAACAACTTTGTAAACGTAAGCATAGTTATAATTTCCACTTTTATAACAAATTCGCTTATTAATTTTACAAACGCCCCAATTATGGGATTTATATTTCAAGTTGTAATAATTACATTTGTAATACTATTTTTTGGTGAAATTCTACCTAAAATTTATTCAAGCCAATTTAATTTTAGCTTTGCATTATTTGCAACTTATCCATTAAAATTCTTTTCTAATTTAACCTCTCCATTAGCTAATTTGCTTGCTTTTAGTACATCTATTGTAGATAAAAGATTGACAAACAAAAAGAAATCTAACATTTCGATGGATGACATTTCTCATGCTTTAGAATTGACTAACGACGATGTACTTAAGGAAGATGAAAAAATATTGAAAGGAATTGTGAATTTTGGGAATATTGATGTAAACGAAATTATGCGTCCAAGAGTTGATGTTGTTAGTATCGACATATCATATAATTTTAATAAGTTAATTTCAGTAATTATAGAATCAGGTTACTCAAGAATACCCGTTGTTTCTGGCACATTTGACTCAGTAAAAGGCATTTTATATACTAAAGATTTATTACCTCATTATCATAAAGGCGATTTATTCCGTTGGCAATCGCTTATTCGACCACCATATTTTGTTCCTGAA
>MEND01000095.1:7067-8415 GCA_001768975.1 Bacteroidetes bacterium GWA2_31_9
CAATGGAAGATATTCTTGAAGAAATAGTTGGCGAAATAACCGACGAATACGACCAAGAAGATGAATTATTTGTAAAAGTAGACGACAATCACTATATTTTTGAAGCCAAAATATTATTAAATGATTTTAGCAAAATTTTAAATATCGACGAAAATATTTATGAACTCGAAAAAGGTGATGCAGACACACTTGCAGGCTTAATTCTTGAATTAAAAGGCGAAATTCCTAAGAAAAATGAAACTATATTCTTTAAGAATTTTGAATTTAAAATTAAATCTGCCGATTCACGTAGAATCAAGCAAGTTGAACTGAAGATTATTAATTTGTGATTAACAAATTGTTGCATGGTTAAATTACGGAGCATTGAGCCTGCCGAAATGTTAAATTGTTTTTGGTGATCTCCTTTAAAGTATTTGAATAATTTTTCTCTATGTGATTCATTCTGTGTGTTCTATGTATCTATATGGTAAATTGGGTATGTCGAAATGTAGTAAAATGTAAATTATGAAAATTTCAAAATCCATTATATATAGTATTGTAATTATAGCCTTGATGCAAACTTTTTCATCATGCGAAGAAGAATATTTTCCAAAACCAAAAGGCTATTTCAGAATCGATTTACCAAAAAAAGAATACACAAAATTTGAAGAAAATTATCCATATTCATTCAATTATCCAAAATATGCTTTAATTTATAAGTTTCAGGAAGACTCTTTTTGGGTGAATATTTATTATCCTAAACTAAGAGCTACAATTTACCTTACATACAAACACATAGCAAGTAATAATTTAAGCAATTATACCGAACAAACTCGTACTTTTGCATTCAAGCATTCTTTAAAAGCCGATGCTATTGGCGAAACACCTTTTGTGAAAGTAGAAAAAAATGTATATGGTTTACTGTATGATATTAAGGGAAATACAGCATCATCAATAAATTTTTATTTAACCGATAGTACTAAAAACTTTGTAAGTGGAGCATTATATTTTAACACAAAGCCAAACAAAGATTCGTTAGCTCCAGTTATAAATTTTATAAAACAAGATATTGTAGAATTATTCGAATCTTTTGAATGGAAAAAATAAAGTGTTAAATTATTATATTGTTAAATTGTTGCTACGCAGTAAATGTTAAAATCCTAAATCTCTAAATCCTAAATTCTAAATTAAAAAATGTAGAATTATGAATATAAAATGTAGAAAAATCAAATCCTGTAAACCCTGTTAATCCTGTATAAAAAAATCATAAATCGTAAATCAATGTCGTTTAGTTAAGCAAAAGTAGATAAAATATTGAAAATTAATAAAAAAAGAGTTCTTTGAAATTTTGTAATTCAAAAAAAAGGTT
>MEND01000096.1 GCA_001768975.1 Bacteroidetes bacterium GWA2_31_9
AACCCTCAATTTATTTTTCAACATAACACTAGCACTTTTTATAAAATTAATTAAGTTTGCTTTCAAAAAAATATATAAAATTGGATAACAAATTTGATGATTTAAGACCATATAACGACAACGAGGTCAACAATGGATTAAAGAAAATAGTCGAAAATAAATATTTCCCAGCCATTGTTAAATATTTATTCCCCGAAAGAACAGTGCAGGAAGTTATAGATGAGTTACTTCAGGTTCATTCAGCATTCGATTTTCAAAAAAAATTCATGCATGGAGCAATTCGTTCAATAGTTAAGCAAACATCTGATGGATTAAGCTTTGGAGGTTTCGAAAATCTTAAACTCGATGAATCATATTTATTTATTGCTAACCATCGTGATATTTTGCTTGATTCAGCAATTATGCAGGTTCTATTAGTAGAGCATGGTTTAGAAACTTCTGAAATTTCGTTTGGAAGCAATCTTATGATGAATCCATTTGTAATTGAAGCAGGAAAAGTAAATCGTATGTTTAAAGTCGAACGGTCGATTAATAGCAAGGAATCGTTGTTAATGTCAAAAAAACTTTCAGAATATATTTTACATACAATTACAGAAAAGCATTTGTCGGTTTGGATTGCTCATAGAAAAGGCAGAGCCAAAAATGGCTTCGACAAAACTGATACTGTAATTCTGAAAATGCTGGAAATGGCTAACAATAACGATTTTACTACACATTTTAAAACACTGAAATTAATTCCCGTAACAATATCATACGAATACGAACCATGTGGAAAGTATAAAGTAAATGAGTTATATCAATCGCTGTCGTCGCAATATGTTAAGAAACCCGGTGAAGATTTAAACAGTATTTTAAAAGGAATTACCGAATACAAAGGCAGAATACATTTACAAATGGGAACGCCTATCGTTCAGGAACTTGATATATTAGAGGAAATTAAAAATAAGAACGAAAAATATAAAATCCTCAGCGAATTAGTTGATACACAAATTTATCAAAATTATAAGCTCTGGCCGACAAACTATATTGCATACGATTTGTTAACTAACGAAAACAAATTCCCAAAAAATTATACCAAAAGCGAAAAAGAAAAATTTATTACAATAATGAATTCGGAGCTTGATTCGATAAAAATTAATAATACCGATTCAGTAAAGATTTACCTCGAAATGTATGCAAATCCTGTAAAGAATTGTTAATTTTATTTTCATTCTAAAATTATTATAAACCATACATATAAAACTAATTTTAGTATTTGTAAAACTTGTGAGCAATATCAAAACCTGTAACATTACATTGGTTGCGGTACAGTTATGCTATACACTTATTAGAAAATGAAACAGATTTAAGGTATATACAAGAGTTATTAGTACATAAAAGCAGTAAGACTACAAATGTTTATACAAATAAATTACAAAAAGTTTACAAAATATTAAATCATCTTATGATGATTTATAAAAAAGTATTACATTTGAAATAATGTTTAATAAAAACTGTACATGTTCAATTATATGTGGAAATATTGTGCGGTTTTTCCGATGTTATAAACTAGTTACCGCCAAGTGTAGAAAAAAACCGTGCAACAGTAAATAATAATAGACACAATATCAGGTAATAAATAAACAAATGAATATAGAATGGAATACATTACGAGCATTTAACGGCGATGTTAAAAATGGATTTGAAGAACTTGTTTGTCAATTAGCAAGAGCAGAACAAATTTTAAACAAATCTAAATTTATCAGAGTTGGTGCACCTGACGGTGGCGTTGAAGCGTATTGTATCCTTTCTGATAATACAGAATATGGTTGGCAAGCCAAGTTTTTTACGTCAATGGGCGATTCACAATGGACTCAACTTGATGAATCATTTAAAACAGCCTTTGCAAAGCACCCGAAATTGGTTAAGTATTACATTTGTATTCCATTAGACAGACAAGATCCGAGAATAACAATTACAAAGGGAAAACGTAAAGGGCAACAAGTGAACCACTTTATGGATAAATGGAACGCCAAAGTAACAGAATGGGAAGCATTTTCAAAATCAAACAACAGAATTATTGAATTTGAATTTTGGGGTAATTCAGAAATCTTTGAACGTTTAAGTAAAAAAGAAAACGAAGGGAAACTTTACTATTGGTTTGGCAAGGAAGAATTTTCTGATGAATGGTTCAAACAAAAACTTGATGAGAATATTAAAAATCTTGACAAACGCTACACCCCTGAACTGAATTTTGATTTACCCATTGCCAAGATATTTGACGGAATTAGTAGAGATACCTATTTCAAAGACCAATTCAATTCATATTTTGATGATTTACTTAGGCATTTTAGAAAAGCAGTTACTCATATTAAAGAAGCAAAGGTAAAAGACCATATTGATAAAATCAATTCAATGATCTCAACATTCAGACAACAATGTGATCAAATTGATTTTGCTGAAATAAGTATTATTGACAATATTGGTTTGACATCACTATTAGAAAGTGTCAGGAAAATTATTGACGATTTAATTCAAAAATTATATGAAATTGATACTGCACTCAAAAAAGAAAAGAAAGAAAAAAGTAAATACGAAAGCGATACAAATAAATATGGTTGGGATATAGAGCATTTCAGAAAATTGAATAGTTCAATTTATGAGTTTATTAATTTTCTAAATAGCACAACGGTTCTTTTGTCAAATAACCCTTTTATGCTTTTAACAGGGGAAGCAGGAATTGGAAAATCACATTTACTTGCTGATGTTGCAGTAAAAAGAAATGAACAAAATCAATTCTCAATTTTATTACTTGGTCAACATTTCACAGAGGAAGAACCTTGGAGTCAAATCAAAAAACAACTTCAATTAAATTGTGAAAGAGATACGTTTCTTTCTTCGCTAAATGCAAAAGCTGAAACAACACAGAGCAGAATTTTAATTCTGATAGATGCAATAAATGAAGGAAAGGGAAAAGAGTTGTGGAAAAACTATATTGCAGGTTTCATTACCGCGGTAAAGAAATTTCCATACATAGGGGTGGTTTTTAGTATTAGAACTTCTTATGAAAAACTTTTAATCCCTAATTCCTTAAAGGAAAAGAATGAAATTTTAAAAGTCATTCATTATGGTTTCTCACACCACGAATACGAAGCATCAAAACGTTTTTTTGAAAATTTTGGTATTAAACAACCAAGTATTCCATTGCTTCACCCTGAGTTTTCCAATCCGTTATTCCTGAAATTATTTTGCGAGGGATTAAGTAAAAAAGGATTGCACGAAATACCTGACGGTTACGAGGGCATTTCTACCGTCCTTAATTTTTATCTTGAAGCTATTAACAATACAGTTTCGGAAAAACACAAATTGCCTGAAAACTTAAATCTTACTCAAAAAGTTGTAAAAAAAATCGCAAGTCAAATTGCTGATACTGATAATACTTACATAAAGTTTGATGATGCGTATATTACTGTTACTCAATTTGCCAAAGACAACTCAATTACCGAACCCGCTCAATTTTTTGAGGATTTAATACGGGAAGGACTTCTTACTCAAAACGTGTATTGGGAAAAAGATGGAAATTCTTTTGACGGTGTGTATATTTCGTATGAAAGATTCAGTGACCATTTAGTTTGTGCATACTTATTGGAAAATCATTTTGACAAAAAGAATCCAACAAGTTCTTTTGCTGTCGGTAATAAATTGCATAAATTGCTTGAAGACCAATATAAATCATATTACAACAAAGGTATTATTGAGGCTCTTTCAATTCAATTACCTGAATTGGCAAACATAGAATTATTTGAAGCTGCACCTCACGCAAAGGAATTTGAAATTGTTGCACAGACATTTGTTGAAAGCATTATTTGGAGAAAAAAAGAAACAATCAATAAGAAACTAAAAGATTACATAAATGAAGTCGTAATTCAAAAACACGACTTGCATGATTATTTTATTAGTACAATTCTTTTAATTACATCACAACCGAAACACTATTTCAATAGTGATTTTCTTCACAATCATTTGATGAAATTCAGTATGGCTGATAGAGATTCTTGGTGGACACCTTTTATTCATTATCAATACCCAAGTTATCCAGATGAAATTACATCTATTCAACGAATGATTGATTGGGCTTGGACAGATGATAAACGAGAGAATATTACTGACGAATCAATTCGCTTAATGTGTCAAACTTTGTTTTGGTTTACAACAAGTACCAACAGGGCGTTAAGGGATTCTACAACAAAAGCAATAATTTGTCTTTTAGAAGAACGAATAAGTGTTTTGATACAACTCATAAAAACATTTGAACAGGTTAATGACCCTTATGTTTTGCAACGAGTATTTGCGGTTGCGTTTGGTTGTGCTGTAAGAACGAGCAAAACTGAATCTTTAAAAGAATTAGGAAACTGCATTTATGAATCGATTTTCAACACGAAAAATGTAATTCCTGACATTTTGTTGAGAGATTACGCAAGAGGAATTATTGACTACGCAGTTTTCAAAGGTATCAAGTTTGAGTTTAATTTAAAGAAAATAAAACCTCCTTTCAAAAGCGATTTGCCAACTTCATTTCCAAGTAATGAAGACATTGAAAAAATCGAATACGACTATAAAGCAAAAGATTTTAAAGACCATTATTGGAGCTTAAATTCTATTATTCGTTCAATGAAAACTGAGGGTGGAGGCCAAATGTATGGAGATTTTGGCAGATACACTTTTCAAAGCGCTTTGAGAAATTGGAAAGTAAACGCACAATCAATAAGTAATTTGGCTGTTAAATGGATTATTGAGAAATATGGCTATGATGTAGAAAAACATGGAGAGTTCGATAGAAAGATTCCATATGATGGAAGACATTCTCATATGACAGAGCGAATCGGGAAAAAATACCAATGGATTGCGTTTTATGAATTGCTTGCAAGAGTTTCAGACAACATTCCGTTTTATGAAGATTCATATAGCCAAAACGTAAAACCAATTGCCTATAAAGGACCCTGGGAACCGTATGTTAGAGATATTGACCCAACAATTACAATAAAAGGAAATCCTGAAAATAAAAATGAAAAATTTTGGTGGAATCTTGTTGATTACAACAATTGGAACCTTCCAAACAAAGAATGGATTTTCAAAACTGATGACTTACCAAATCCTTTGGGTATGATAAGTGTGTTTGATAAAGACGGTATTGAATGGTTGGTACTTGAATTGCACAAATCATGGACAGAACCTGCAGACATCGGAGAAGATAAATATGAAAACCCGCACAAAGATTTGTGGTATCAAATCAGAAGTTATATTACCAAGAAAAAAGACCACAACAAAATTTTAAAATGGTCAAAAGAAAAAAACTTTATGGGGCGTTGGATGCCAGAGTCGACTAATAGGTATCAAATGTTTAGCAGAGAATATTATTGGTCAGCAGCTAATGAAACATTTAGAGACCCTTATTATAGTGGTGAAAGTTGGTCTGAAATTCACGACAACGAAACACATCAATTAATTGGCAAAGTTGCCGTAATAACCATTGATTATTTGTGGGAAGAAGAATTTGACGCTTCAAAAGAATCTACGATTAGTTTTTACAAACCCACAGAAATTCTTTTTAATCTTCTTGATTTGCAATACTCAAAAATTGAAGGTCAACTTTTGAATAAAGAAGGACAAATAATTTGCTTTGACCCTTGTGCAACATACCCAACACATTCGTGCCTTGTGGTAAGAAAAAACGACTTGGTTCAAAAATTAGAAGATAACAACTTGAATATTTTTTGGACTGTTTTAGGCGAAAAACTAATTATTGGTGGAGACCATTCAAAACGTGACGAATGGATAGGGCGATTAAATATTTCAGGAGTTATACATTATGAAAAAGGATCACTAAAACACATTCCATATTATGTTGAAGAAAAGTAAATTGCAAATAAATATTGAAATATGAAAGAACACCAGGCGGTAACATCGTATATAAAACATTTGGCAGTCAGTGGATTATTGAGTGTTTCAGCTCGTATCAAAAGTACTTGTAACTTGACAGGAAAGTGCTTCGAAATGCCAAACGTTTCATATACGTATCCGTTAGCAACAGTCCATAAAAAAGACAAACAACAAATAAACATATAAAGATTATGGCAAAATTTTTAACTGGAAATGAATTGAACTCTGAGCTTGAGAAAATATTTGAGCTTGCTGAAAGTAATTTAATATTGATTTCGCCTTATATTAAACTACATGAAAGATATGCATCAACATTAAAAGCAAAAAAAAACAATGATAAGTTAGAAATAATTATTGTATTTGGAAAAAATGAAGAAGATGTTTCCAGAAGTATGCGAATTGACGATTTGAATTTTTTCAAAGAGTTTCCAAATATTGAAATTAGATATGAAAAGAGACTTCATGCAAAATATTATTCTAATGAAAATACTTCAATATTAACTTCCATGAATTTATATAGCTATTCACAGGACAATAATATCGAAGCTGGCATTATGACAGAAGGTTCATTGTTTGGCGATTTTACTAACAAATTACTACAAGGCGAAGAAACAGTTGACACGAAAGCTTTAAAATATTTTGAAAGAGTAATTAAGCAATCAGATTTAATTTATAAACGAATACCGAAATATGAAAGTATTTTACTTGGTATTTCAAAAAAATATAAATGCTCAGAGATAGTAGAAGATAAAATCGAAGAATTATTTACTGGTAAAATAAAAACTGAAAAAAGCTATTCAAGGCCCAAAAACGACTTCCCTAAACAGACAAATAACCAAAAAGGATATTGTATTAGAACTCGTAAAGAAATATCATTTAATATTAAAAAACCTTTATGTAATGAAGCATATGAAAGTTGGGCTAAGTATAGCAACAAAGATTTTCCTGAAAAATTTTGCCACTTTTCTGGTGACCCTACAAATGGTGAAATTACATTTGCCAAACCAATTTTGACAAAGCATTGGAAAAAAGCAAAAGAAGTACATGGCTTTTAATGACTTAAAAAATGGGCAGTTGCTAACACACGTTTGGTAAAAACTGGTCAGTTATGGGCAACTTGACAATTCTAACAAAATGTAAACTTTTTAGCGGTTTGACACCGACTGCGGCTAAATGCTCAGCTTTTCCAAGTGCCAAACGTTACCAACAAGGCGAGAAAATGACTGCAACACTTAAAATGACAGTGAAAATGGTTTGAGAATGATTGATAGGAATAAGATTAAAGAAAAAAGATTTAGTTTTTTTGCCGACCCGCAAGAAATAAAAGCGTTCGCAGCTCGCAACAACTGCATCGGGGTTCGACATTTCCCAACGCATGACAGAATGTTGAAAATAATTTGAAATAAATAGGAACAAATCAAAAATCTTTTTCTAATTTTGACACATTATGTCAATAGAAGTTGTGTCAACAGAAACAATAGGCGAAAAGCTAAGACACATTCGAGAAGAAAAAGAACTTCCATTGCGGAAAGTTGCTGCTTTGCTAGACATTGATGTGGCGATTTTGAGCAAAATGGAGCGTGGAGAGCGGAGAATTACAAAAGAAGTAGTTCTGAAACTTGCCGACATATACGATTACAACCCTGACGAACTTTTGGTTTCTTTCCTAAGCGATAAGATTTTATATGAAATTCAAGACGAAGATTTAGGAATAGAAGCACTGAAAGTAGCTGAGGAAAGAGCCATATATATTAAAGCGAATAAGAGGAAATGATAATAAAGCAACTCATAGAAAAATATTCGGCTGACAGGGATTATTACTTGACAAGCAATTATAATGAAACACTGCTCCGCAGTGATTTCTTAGACCCGTTTTTCGAATTGCTTGGTTGGGACATTAAAAACAATTCAGGTAAACCGACCAACGAAAGAGAAGTAATTTTGGAAGAAGCATTGAAAGCAAACGCTTCTGAACATTCCAAAAAACCTGATTATTCTTTCCGACTTTTTTCTGAAAGAAAATTCTTTTTGGAAGCAAAGAAACCTTGCATTTCTATTGAATCAAACAACGACACAGCAAAGCAAGTTAGAAGATACGGATTTACAGCCAAGTTGAAAGTTTCAGTTCTTTCAAACTTTGAGTATTTAATCATTTATGATACCTCAGTAAAAGTTGAGAAAGACGACAACTATCAAAAAGCACTCGTAAAAAAATACCATTACACCGAATACGAAAGCAAGTTTGAAGAAATTAAACAGCTTTTAGGAAAGGAATCTGTTTATTCAGGAGCATTTGAAACAGAGTGGAAAGAAATTGAAAATAAAATCAATCAATACTCGATTGACAATTTATTCCTAAACCAAATTAACGAATGGAGAAAAGTTCTTGGTGCTGAAATTTACAAACACGAACCAAAAATTGACGAGCAACAACTTAATGATATTGTTCAAATCTACATCAACCGAATTATTTTCCTCCGTGTTTGTGAGGATAGAAATTTAGAGGACTATCAAACCCTTTTGAAGTATGCAAACACCAATGATT
>MEND01000097.1 GCA_001768975.1 Bacteroidetes bacterium GWA2_31_9
AATCAACTCAGGAATAACTTGGACAACTATGGTAAGTGGAATATCTGATCATTTGTTCTCAAGTTGCTTTACGGACGAAAATACTGGATTTGCTGTCGGTTGGAATGGTGCAATACTAAAAACAACAACCGCTTGGGATACTTGGTCATTGCAATCTAGTTTAACAACGAATAATTTATATTCCGTTAATTTCATTGATTCAAGTAATGGTATTGCAGTTGGAGAAAATGGAACTATTATTAAAACAATTAATTCTGGGATTAATTGGAATGTGCAAATTTCAGGCACAACAACGGATTTGCGGTCAGTTTTTTTTACTGATACAAATACTGGATACGCAGTAGGATATTGGGGGACAATTCTTAAAACCTATAATGCAGGAATTAATTGGTTTACTTTATTAAGTGGAACGACAAATACGCTTTTTTCTATCTTTTTTACTAGTTCAAATACTGGATATGCTGTAGGTGAAAATGGAACAATTCTTAAAACTTATAACTCTGGCGATACATGGTCTGAATTAACGAGTGGAACAATATATTGGCTACACTCAATTTATTTCATAAACGACACTACTGGTTTTGCAGTTGGAGAGCATGGAACAATTCTTAAGACTAGTGATTCTGGAACCAGCTGGATATTTCTTACAAGTAATTCGGACAT
Organism: Bacteroidetes bacterium GWA2_31_9; assembly: GCA_001768975.1. Taxonomy (GTDB): domain Bacteria; phylum Bacteroidota; class Bacteroidia; order Bacteroidales; family GWF2-33-38; genus GWA2-31-9. The sequence continues at coordinate 664 of MEND01000097.1, forward strand.
CTCTTTATCATCTATATTCTTTTATAATGAAAATATTGGTTATGCAGTAGGCATAAATGGAACAATTTTAAAAACCATTAATTCTGGGAGTGATTGGATTACGCAATCAAGCGGGACATCAAACTCAATTTCTTCTATTTATTTTACAGATGAAAATACTGGTTACGCTTTTGGTGTTAATGGCATTATTCTTAAAACAATAACAGGAGGTGAAATAACTGAATTGCAAAAAACAAAAAGAATAATTAATAATATTTCAATTTTCCCAAATCCAAGTAACGGTGATTTTTCAATTAACTTAATTGATTCATATCAAGCAAATTATTCTATTTATGTTTATAATATAATTGGGACAATGATTTATAAAAAAGATGATACTTCTTATTCAGAGTTTCCCATAAATATTAATCTAAAAGAAAATTCAAATGGAATTTATCTGATTCATTTGTTCAATGAAAATGAAAGTTTTTTTGAAAGAATTATAATTAATAAATAAAATTACCCAACCCTGCTAATTTCCTCCAAACCATTTCGCTTCAAAATAATTATATCTTTTTCTTCAAGTTTAATTAGTTCGTCTTTTTCGAAAGCTTTAAGCAATTTCACAGTGCTTTCTGTTGACATTCCTGAGAATTCGGCAATTTCTTTTCGACTTAAATGTACAAAAACATCATCGTCGATAAATTCTTTATTGCTCAGATATAAAAGAGTGTCGGCAAGTCTGCCGTTCATTTGCTTGTAAATTACGTTTCCCATAATTTTATAAAGCAATGAGTCGTTTTCAAAATATCTTTTTGAAATACTATAAGCAAACTCTCCATTATTTTTCATAAGCTGAACAATTGCATTTTTCTCAATCAAGCAAGCTAATGTGTCTTTTAGTGCTACAACAGAATAATTGAAAGTGCTATTATTATAAATGGCTGATAATCCGACAAATTCGCCCGACCTAACCAACCTTAAATTGAAATTGTGATTTGAGCTACTTTCAACATATTGCTTTGCAAGTCCATCGAAAATAAACAAAATATACGATGAAAAAGCACCTTGTTTTGTAATGTTTTCGCCTTTGTGAAATAAAACCTGAGTTTTGCTGTTCAAAACAAGTTCCATTTCATTTTCTGTAAGCTTTTGAAAGCATGGAGCTTCTGTATGACAAGTAATACAACTTTCTGATTCTGTAAGAGTTCTCATATCTTTACTTTATTACTATTATATCTGTGGCACGGTTTTAAACCGTATCACAGTTCGTGTTCTCTTTCTAGCAGAGTCACATATAATGGACTCTGCAAATTTTCTATAAACAAATAATATAATACAAAGGTAGTTTGTTTTCAATAAAAAAGTTGAGCAATTTCAATTCAATTGTTAATTCATCTCTTCAAGCTTTTGAAAAATACGGTGTTTATCGGTCGTAACTTTGTAATGTTATTAAAAGATATAAAAATAAAATTATGATACACTCTGTAAAAACCTCATGGCAAGGCAATATGCAATTCGACGCAATTATTAACGGACATACAATAAAAATGGATGCAACAGCCGAATCGGGTGGAAGCGATATTGGACCACGTCCAAAAGAGCTTATGCTTTCGGCTCTAGCAGGTTGTACAGCAATGGATGTAATTTCTATTCTTAAAAAAATGAGAGTTGAGCCAGATAAATTTAATGTAAATGTAGAAGCAGAAATTACTGAAGAACATCCAAAACATTACGAAAAAATGAAACTTGTATATGAATTTCATGGAAAAAATTTGCCATTAGATAAGCTTGAAAAAGCTGTTGAGCTATCTCAAGAAAGATATTGTGGAGTTTCATTTATGTATCGCAAAATGATGGAATTAACTCATGAAATTAAGGTGATTGAATCTTAAAAGAAAAATTATGTTATACACAAATCTAAAGCACATAGAAACAGCAACTGAACATGCAAAAGTGATTTCAGAAAACGAAAATGTAATGGTAATATGCGGTCGTATGGGACCAATGTGCATTCTGGTTTATGGAATTGCTGAGGAGATTGAAAACGATTATCAAAACATAAAGTTTTTCGATATGGAATTCGATAATCCAGAGTCGCATGTAATCAGAAATTTATCAGAAGTTCAAGGCTTTAGAGGAATTCCATTTACAATTTATTATAAAAACGAAAAAGTTATAAAAGCAACTTCAGGCATTCAAAACAAACAACAGATTATAAGCATCTTGAATGAATATTTTGAAAAATAATTTATCAGAAGAATGGTTCGGATAAGGGTTATTGACAGTTTTAAAATCAAAATTTGTAAATAAAAAATGAAAAATATTACAAAAACATTCTTTTGGCTTTTATTGCTAACAAGTTTTAGCATAAATGCTCAAAATAAATTCACAATTAGTGGCTATGTAAACGCTCAAAAAACTGGAGAAGAATTAATTGGTGCTTCAATATTAGTAAACGAACTCAAAAATATTGGAACAACAACAAATGCTTATGGTTTTTATTCGTTAACAATTCCTGAAGGAAATTATACTTTTGTTAGTCAATTTATTGGTTGTAAAACAAATACAATTCAAATAAAGCTTAATCAAAACATAAAACATAATTTTATACTTTCTGAAAATGTTACAAGTTTAAATGAAGTTGTTGTTACTGCTCAAAAAAGTGGCGACAATATTACGAAAGAAAGAATGGGCGTTGAAAAAATTGATATTCAAGAAATTAAAAATATTCCTGTAATTTTTGGTGAAAAAGATATTTTAAAAACAATTCAACTTTTGCCTGGAGTAAAATCAGCTGGCGAAGGAAATAGTGGATTTTTCATTCGAGGAGGAACTTCTGACCAAAACTTAATTCTACTCGACGAAGCAATAGTTTACAATGCATCGCATCTTTTAGGATTTTTCTCTGTTTTTAATTCAGATGCAATTAAAGATGTAACACTTTACAAAGGCGGTCAACCTGCTGAATTTGGTGGCAGACTATCGTCGGTTTTAGATATTAAAATGAACGAAGGAAACGATAAAAAGTTCGGAGTTGAAGGCGGTTTGGGATTAATATCGTCAAGATTGAAAATTGAAGGACCTATTGTAAAAGATAAAGGTTCGTTTACTTTAACCGGACGTCGCTCTTACGCTGATTTATTTTTGAAATTTTCAAAAGATAGTGCAATGCGTGAACGACGATTATATTTTTACGATTTTAATGCAAAAGCAAATTATCGAATAAACGAAAATAATAGAATTTTTCTATCGGGATATTTTGGCACAGATATTCTTCAATTTGGAACTAAAATGGGCGTTGATTGGGGAAACAAAACAGGAACATTGCGTTGGAACCACTTGTTTAACGAAAAACTATTTTCTAATACCTCATTGGTTTTCAGTAATTATGATTACAATATTACAACAAATTTGGCTGGAACTGATGGTGAAATAATTTCACGAATTCAAGATTATAATTTAAAACAAGATTTTCAATATTATGCAAGTTCAAAAAGCAAAATTAAATTTGGTTTGTACTCAAATTATCATAAAATAATTCCAGGTGCAATTACTTTAAAAAGCGACAGTTCAATTAGCGAATTGAATTTGCCACACAAACAAGCTTTAGAAAATGCTTTGTATTTTACTCACGATTATAAATTGTCGGAACTTGTAAATTTTGAATATGGAGTTCGTTTTACTTCGTTTACTGCTTTGGGTGCGGGCGATTTTTACACATACAATTCGCTTGGCGAAACAATTGACACAACTTCATACAATCGTGGCGAAATTGTTAAAACATATTTGAATGTTGAACCTCGATTTTCAATGAATTTCATTATCAACGAAAAGAGTTCAATTAAAGCTGGTTATGGAAGAAATACACAGAATTTGCATTTGCTTTCTAATTCAACTTCGGGCAATCCAACCGATTTGTGGTTACCAAGTAGCAACAATGTAAAACCCGAAATCGCCGACCAAGTTTCATTAGGTTATTTTAGAAATTTCAAAAGTAATATGTTCGAATTTTCATCAGAAATTTATTACAAAAATCTTCAAAATCAAATTGATTATAAAGATGGAGCCGAACTTCGTTTTAATGAAAATGCTGAAAATCAGCTCATTTTTGGAAGCGGACGAGCTTATGGTGTTGAACTTTATTTGAAAAAGAAAACCGGAAAATTTACTGGTTGGCTTTCATACACTTTGGCAAAAACCGAGAAAAAAATTGATGGAATTAATTCAAACGAATATTATCCAGCAAAACAAGATAGAACTCACGATATTTCGATTGTTGGGATTTATGAACTTTCAAACAAATTATCATTTTCCGCAACTTGGGTTTTTTATACCGGAAATGCAGTTACATTTCCTTCTGGAAAATATGAAATTGCTGGTCAAACGGTTAATTATTACACCGAAAGAAATGGTTACAGAATGCCAACTTATCATCGTTTAGATTTAGGTTTAACTTGGCAAAGGAAAAAAACTGAAAAGTTTGAAAGTAGTTGGAATTTTTCACTTTACAACGCCTACGGACGTAAAAATGCTTATACAATTTCGTTTGAAGAAGATCCTACAGATCCAACAAAAACTGTTGCAATTCAAACAACTTTATTTCAATGGATTCCTTCAATTACGTATAATTTTAAATTCTAAAAATTATGAAAAACAATATTTTTAAAGCTAAAAATTCAGCTGCTATTAGTGTTTTTAGCAATTTACGTTACAAATTCAAAAATGAAATTAATACATTATTTAATGCGATTTTGATTTTTGTCCCTTTTTTATTCTCCTCTTGCGAAAAGGTAATTGAGCTAGATTTGAATTCAAAAAATGCTCAAATTGTAATTGAAGCAAATATTTCAAATATGAATGAGCCTGCAATCGTAAAGCTAATAAAAACAGTAAATTACGATGATGTAAATAGCTTTCCATCTGTTACAGATGCAACAGTCATATTAAGTGATAATATTGGAAATGTTGAAACTTTAATTGAAACTTCGGCAGGAATTTATAAATCAACATCAATTCAAGGAACAGAAGGAAGAACTTACACATTGAAAGTTAATGTAAATGGAAAAGAATATACCTCAGTTTCTACAATGAATTCACCTGTCGAAATCAATAATCTTTATATTTCAACAATCAGTTTGCCAAAAGGAAAACAAAAAATGGTGAGTTTGAAATATAATGATACAAAAGGTGTTGCAAATTATTATCGTATAGTTGAGATTTTGAATAACGATACACTTCCAACAATTTTTATCGAAGATGATTTAAAACAAGATGGCGAAACAATTGATATGACACTTTTGGCAAAACGCCAAAACGAAGTAAAATTAAAAACTGGCGATAGTGTAAAAGTTCAACTTCAATCTGTTGACAAAAATGTTTATGATTATTTTAGAACATTACTTCAATTAGTTGGTGGTGGTGGATTAATAAACCAATCAACTTCGCCTGCAAATCCAATTTCAAATTTCGATAACGGAGCTTTGGGTTATTTTAATGCGTATTCAGTTTCCGAAAAATCAATTGTAGTTAAATAAATATTTATACATAACGTGAAACATTTTAAGGCGTTTAACTATACATTTTTTAGAATAAAAAACAACAAAACAATTTAATAACTTAAAAATATGAACATAACATTAGTAATTGTAGCAATACTTGGCTTGGCTGTTTTCTTCATTTACAGGTCGTACAAACAAATGAAAAATACGCCAATGCCTGAAGATAGTGAATATGTAAAGACTTTAACAACTCAAAATTTCGAAAATCAAATAAAAAAAGGTTTAACAATAGTCGATTTTTGGGCAGCATGGTGTATGCCTTGTAAGGTAATGGCTCCTATTTTAAATAGTTTGGCAAATGAGCTTAAAGAATCTGCTTATGTTGGAAAATTAAATATTGAAGACCATCAGGCAATAGCATCAAAGTATCAAGTTCGTAGTATTCCCACATTAATATTGTTTAAAAATGGAAAAGAAATTAACCGTTTTGTAGGAATTAAAACAAAGGATTTTCTTATCAATCAAATAAATAAAAGTAAATAATTTAAAACTTCATAATTATGAAAAAGAACATGGGATCAATCGATAGAGTTATTAGAATTCTGATAGCTTTTGTAGTAACTGTATTATATTTTGTAAATGTAATTTCAGGAACATTAGCTATTGTATTGCTATTATTTTCAGTAGTTTTTATAATCACAAGCATGATTAGTTTCTGTCCGCTTTAT
>MEND01000098.1:0-46103 GCA_001768975.1 Bacteroidetes bacterium GWA2_31_9
AAATCACAGAAGATATTTCGGGAAAGCCAACAGGAATAAATACAGTAACTGTTACCGATGCAAATGGTTGTACAAAAACAAATACTACAAATATTACCCAACCAGCATTGGCACTTACAGCAACAGCAACAAATACAAATGTAAGCTGTAACGCTGGTTCAAATGGAACTGCAACAGCAACGCCTGTTGGAGGAACGTCGCCATATTTCTATACATGGACTGATGGTGAAACAACACAAACAATTACAAATAAGCAAATTGGAACTTACGATGTAACTGTAACTGATTCAAAAGGTTGTGTGGTTAATGCTTCTGTAACTATTACTGAACCAACAGCATTATCTGCATCTATAACTGCCCAAACTGATATATTATGTAATGGAGCTTCGACAGGTTCTGCCACTGTTACTGAGGCAGGAGGAACATCTCCATACTTGTATTCATGGACAGGTGGAGGATCAACTGCAACCTATTCAAATGTTATTGCAGGAATTTATACAGCAACTGTTACAGATTCACACTCTTGTACTGCAACTGCTTCTGTAACTATAACAGAGCCAACTGCATTGGCAAGCTCTATCGTTTCTCAAACAAATGTAGGTTGTAACAATGGAACTGATGGCGATGCTACAGTTGAAGCCTCAGGAGGAACAACACCATATACATATTTATGGAGTAATGGTCAAACAGTTACAACTGCCACAAATTTAAATTTTGGATTATATCCAGTAACAGTAACTGATAATAATTTATGTACTAGTATTTCTGAAGCTACTATTACTCAGGCAACATCTTTAGCAATTTCAGTTACTTCACAAATTAATGTGAGTTGTTTTGGCACAGCTACAGGTTCTGCAAATACAACTACTACAGGAGGGTCAACACCTTATACTTATTTATGGTCAAATGGACAAACTTCTTCAAATGCATCAAGTTTAATAGCTGATGTTTATTCTGTTACAGTTTCTGATGCAAATGACTGCAACGCATTAACCGCTTTAACAATCTCTGAACCTGCATTATTGACTTCATCTGCAAACTCCACCGACGTTACTTGTAATGGCGGAAATGATGGAAGTGCAACTGTTGAGGCTTTAGGCGGAACACTTCCATATAATTATGTTTGGTCAAATGGAGAGTCAACATCAATTGTTTATAACTTAATAGCAGGAATTTATGGTGTTACTATAACTGATAATAATAGCTGCGAAACAACAGCATCAGTTACGATAATTGAACCAGTACCAATGTCTCCTGATGCCGGACTACCACAAACAGTTTGTTCAAAATCAATAATTTCATTAACTGCTACAGGTGGTGAAAATTACATTTGGAGCAATGGAGTTAATCAAGGATTACCTTACGAAATAATTTCTACTACAAATTTTTATGTTACAGTAACCGATTCTGTTGGTTGTTCATCAATTGACTCAGTCCTTGTTACAGCGTTACAATTACCTACAGTTTCAGCTGGTGATGACAAATCAATTTGTCCAGGAAGTGATGTCCAACTTGGGGGGAATCCTACAGCAACTGACGGAGTTAGCCCTTATACTTATATCTGGTCTAATTCTGAATCATTAAATGATGAAACAATTTCAAATCCTACGGCAAATACTTTAGTAAGCCAAACTTATATTGTTACAGTTACCGATTCAAATGCTTGTAGCAATTATGATTCTGTTCAGGTTAATTTAACATTTTTAGCTTCTGTTGCAGCAGGTACTGATGCTACAATCTGTGAAGGAACTTCCTATGCTTTATTTGGCTCTTATGGTGGGGGCGCTTCATCAATTACATGGACTTCTCTAACAGGAGGAACTTTTGATAATGATACTTTGCCAACCGCAACTTATACTCCTTCATCTGCTAATATAACTAATGGTTCTGTAATGTTAACAATTACAACAGATGATCCTCCTGGTCAATGCGAAGCGATTAAAGACTCTGTTATGATTACTATAATAGGAAAACCAACTGTATATGCAGGAGTAGATAGTGTTATTTGCGAAGGTAGTACTTATGATTTATCAGGAATTTTTGGTGGAAGTGCAAATGCAATTATTTGGACATCAATAGATGGAAGCTTTGGTGATTACACATCCACGAATACAATTTATACCCCTTCATCGAGTGAGATATTTGCAGGTGGTGTTTATATTGTGATTACTTCTAATGATACTTCCGGATATTGTGCAGTTGCTAAAGACACAATGTTTTTAGCAATAAATCATATAGCTTCTGTTAATGCTGGAATTGATACAAGTATTTGCCAAGGACAAAGCTATACTCTTGCGGGATCTTATAGCGGAGGTGCTAGTTCAATATTATGGACATCTTCAACAGGAGGAACTTTCGACAATGATACTTTGGTAAGTGCAAAATATACTCCTTCGGCACTTGATATTTCAACTGGCTTTGTTGTTTTAACAATCACAACTAATGATCCTGATGGACCATGTTATGTTGACAGCGATAGTATAAGAATAAACATTAATCCAAAAGCTATTGCTAATGCCGGACCTGACAAACAAATATGTCCAAATGCTTCTTGTACAATTTCAGGGGCAAGTGTCGGAGGAAGTACTACATCATTCTATTGGACATCAACAGGTTCGGGAACTTTCGATAACGACACAATACTTAATACAACATATACACCAAGTATTGCTGATATTAATCTAGGCTCTGTATATCTTTATCTTCATACCAATAATCCTCTGGGGGTTTGTAATGCTGTATCAGATAGAATGACATTAACAATTTCAGGATTTGTAACTGTAGTTGCTGAGGAAGACAAAGTTATATGTGCAAATTCTAATGCTGTTAGCGTATCTGGATTAGTTAGCGGTCCTATAACTACCGGAATTTGGTCAACTTCAGGAGCTGGAACTTTTACATCTGACACTGCATTATCAACATACTATATTGTTAGTCCAGAAGATACATTAGCAGGTTCTGTTACAATTTACTTATCATCTGAAGACAATGGGGCTTGCGATCAGGTTAGTGATTCACTAATATTGACAATAAATCCAGAGATTTATATTAATGCTGGTATAAATGACACTGTTTGTGCAAACAATGCTGAAATATTATTAAATGGAAATGTTTGGGGTGGCACAAATACAGGAAGATGGTCTTCTAGTGGAACAGGAATTTTTACACCTAACGATTCTGCTTTAAATGCGATTTATATTCCAAGTATTGAAGATACTACAGCTGGTGAAGTAACTTTGTATTTGTTATCAACTAATAATGGATTATGTGATGAATATCTTGATTCAGTAACAATTAAAATCACTCCTGCACCAGTTGCAAATGCAGGAACTGACATTTATGTATGCGTTAATAATCCAGAAATCCAATTAGATGGAAATATTTTTGGAGGAAGTGTAAACGGAGTATGGACTACAAATGGAACAGGCACATTTACACCAAACGATAGTATTGTTAATCCAACTTATTCGCCAACAGAAAGTGACACTTTAGCTGGAAGCTTGACTTTTGTACTTACATCAATTGAAAATGGTAGTTGTTTAGCTTCTGCTGATACTGTAAAAGCATTCTTTACTCCTGCTCCAATAGTTTTTGCAGGAGACGATGTTACAATTTGCGGAAACGATTCAACTCAATTGGCTGGTTCTGTAATTGGTGGTGCAGGTACTGGTGTTTGGTCGTTGTATAATTCTACAGGTCAAATTGTTCCTAATACGAGTTCTTTAAATGCTTATTACAAACCTAGTCAAAATGATATAAGTGCTGGCTTTGCAACACTTATATTATCATCTAGCAACTTACAAGGATGTTTAGTTGAGCGAGATACAGTAGTCATTAACTTAACTACTTCGCCCACTGTAAATGCTGGTGATACAACTACAGTTTGTGAAAATAACAGCATAGTTCAGATTAATGGAGATGTTTCAGGAATATCAAATACTGGTTCTTGGACAACTAGTGGAGATGGAAGCTTCGGTTTTGCAGATACAGTTTTAATAAATGAGTACTATCCTGGAATTAATGATATATCAGACGAATATGTAAGTTTAATATTGACATCTACTAATAATGGAAATTGTCCGGCCGATGTTGATACATTTTTCGTGAATATTCTTCCTAAACCAATTGTATTTGCCGGAAATGATAAAAATGTTTGTAAAACTTTGAATGCATCACTTAATGGAACAGTTTCTGGAACAACAACAACAGGTTCTTGGATTACTTTAGGAGATGGTTCATTTAGTAACAACAATATTTTAAATCCTACATACATACCTGGGACAAACGACACTGCAACTGGTTTTGTATATTTAGTTCTTACATCAACTAATAATTTAAGTTGTATTGAAGTTTCAGACACTATTAAGCTAAATTTCATTGACTTGCCTTATGTTAATGCAGGAAGCGACTTAAGTATTTGTAATAATAATACTGAGTTTGACTTATCTGGAATCATAAATAGTCCTACAAATACTGGACAATGGATAAGCTCTGGTACTGGAACATTTATTCCAAATGATACTGCAATGAATGTAACTTATATTTCAACTCCAGATGACACATTATCAGGAAATATAAGCATTATTTTAAATGCAACTAACACTTGTACATTCTCAGATACAATATTGATTAATTATTCATTAAGTCCAGTAATAGAAGCTGGTGTAAACAGAACAATTTGTATTGATCAATCTCAGGTTCAATTATCAGGATTTGCTGGTGGTGGTGCTTCAGGTGGCATCTGGACAACAAGTGGTACAGGATATTTCACACCAAACGACTCTACATTGAATGCAAAATATATTAGAAGTTCTCAAGACAGTTTAAATTCAATTTTCTATCTTACATTAACAGCTACAAATGTTGATAATTGCATAGAAGTTAAGGATTCTCTTAGAGTAAAAATAACAACAATTCCTGTGGTTGAAGCAGGAAGCGATTTTACTTATTGTGCAAATAATGCGACAATACATCTTGGTGGAATTATTACAGGTGTAGCTTCAACAGGAGCTTGGACAAGTTCTGGAACAGGAACTTTCACAGCCTCAAATACAGATTTGAATGGTTTTTACAATCCAAGTGCAGCTGATACAGCTAATGGATTTGTAAGGTTAACATTATCATCTACAGATGCATGTTTAAATATTTCTGACAGCGTTTTATACACATTTAGTCCTGCTCCATACGTTAATGCTGGGCTTGATAAAACTGTTTGTGCAAATAATAATACTGTCGATTTATATGGATATGTAAGCTCTTCTTCAAATACAGCAAAATGGCTTTCAACAGGAACAGGTTCGTTTTCTCCTAACAATACAGCTCTTAATGGTCAGTATATGCCAAGTAACACTGATATATCAAATCATGGCTGTAAATTAATATTGCTTTCAACAAACAACGGAATGTGCTTTGCCGAAAGAGATACCATTAATTTGGAAATTACACCTTCTCCTGTTGTAAATGCTGGTTCACAACAATATGTTTGTAAAGATGCAACTATTTCATTAAATGGATCTGTAACAGGAGGTTCTAGCTCAGGTATTTGGTCAACAAATGGAACAGGAACTTTCAATCCTTCAAACACAGAACTTAATGCGACTTACACTCCTAGTCCATCCGATACAATTGCCGGAATATTGACATTTACTCTTAAATCAACAAATAATGGAACATGTAACGAGGTGTCTTCAGCTATGGTTGCAATTTTTACAGACAGACCAACTGTTGATGCAGGCACAGATTTAACACTTTGTGCTAATAATGCAAATGTTAATCTAAATGGAATAGTTTCAGGAAGTACTACAACAGGAATTTGGACAACTACTAATGCTGGAACTTTCCTTCCGAGTGAAACTGATTTAGAGGCAACATATAAACCATCGGTTGCAACCTTAGCTAGTGGTTCTACACAATTAATTTTAACTTCAGCAAATTCCTGTGAACAAAGTGATACCATTACTTTAACCTTTACAACAGCACCTTTGGTTTCAGCTGGCTCTGATCAGGTGTTTTGTGTCAATAATCCGGAAGTTCAATTAAACGGATCTGTAACATTAGGTGCATCAACCGGAAAGTGGACTACATCGGGTACAGGTCAGTTTGTTCCTAACGACTCTACATTTAGTGCAATTTATAACCCAAGTGTTTTAGATACACTTCTCGGACAAATAACCTTAACACTCTCATCTACAAATCATGGAGATTGCAATACGGAATCTGATTTTATGACTGTTAGTTTTGTCGAAAAACCTATTGTTGATGCAGGATTTGACCAAACTATTTGTGCCAATAATCATGTGTTTTTTGATGGGCAAATTGATGGGGGAATAAATATGGGCTATTGGTCAACAAGTGGTACAGGTAATTTCTTCCCCGACTCAAGTATATTATGGGCTTATTATAAGTTTAGTTCTCAAGATACTACTCAAAATCAATTGCCATTTGTATTAAGTACTCCCGATTTTGCAGGATGCGTTTCCGAATCCGATACTGTTGTTGTAAGTATAACTCCTGCTCCTCATGCTTTTGCAGGAAACGATACTATTGTATGTGCTAATAATTCAAATCTTCAACTAAATGGCTCTATTTGGGGTCCAACAATTACAGGCAAATGGAATAGCTCTGGAAACGGTACTTTTTCACCAAATGACACAACTTTAAACGCATTCTATATACCGGGAACAGCTGATATTGATTCAGGATTTGCATATTTAACTCTCTGGAGTACAAACGATGGCGATTGTTTTTATGCTTATGATACATTAAAGGTTACAATCTTGCCTAGTCCTGAACCAATTGCAGGCAGTGACCTATATATTTGCAATGGCGACTATGTTAGAATCAATGGAAGTATTGGTGGAAATTCAACTTCCGGAATTTGGAATACAAATGGAACAGGGACAATTACACCTAATGACACTAGCTTAAGTATCATTTATATCCCTTCTGCAACTGACACAATTAATGGTAGTATATATTTTGTTTTGACTTCAACTAATACAGGACTATGTAATGCTGAACAAGATACTGTTTACGTTTACTTCTCAGCTCCTCCAGTTGTAGATGCTGGCTCTGATAAAATAGTCTGTGCAAATAATGCAGAAATTATTTTAAATGGAATCGTTTCTGGAAGTTCTATAACAGGCGAATGGACAACTAGCGGAGATGGTACATTCTCGCCAGATTCCATCAGCTTAGATGGCAATTATATTCCTGGATTAAGCGATTTGAGTTTAGGTCATGTTATTTTGACATTATCTTCAACTTTTTCATGTCGAGTTCAAGATTCAATTTATTTAACTGTTACGCCTGCTCCTGTTGTTAATGCTGGAATGGATTTAATAATATGCAATAATCAATCTTCAGTTGATTTGTCAGGAATTGTTTCTGGTGGAGCATCTACTGGAATTTGGACTTCTACAGGAAACGGTACTTTTTCACCAAATAATGAGAGTTTATTAGCAGATTATATTATTAGTCAGCAAGATAGTATTGACAGAACCTTTATGTTGATTTTGACATCTACTAACAATGGCGATTGCTTTGCTGTAAGTGACACAATGAAAGTAACAATAACATCTATTCCACAAATTACTGCTGGCTCTGACCAAATTGTTTGTGCTAATGTTGAGGCAATTCTTGAAGGAGATATAATTGGTGGTAATAATTCAGTTCATTGGACAACATCTGGTTCTGGAATTTTCTTGCCAAGTGATACAGCCAGAGATGCTTCATATATTTTCAGTGCAGCTGATACAACAATTGGAGAAGTAATTTTAACAATTCAATCAACTAACTCTTGTGTTAGCGTTCTAGACGATATGCATATTGACATAACTCCTGCTCCCGTTTTGGATATTTGGGTTACTAGTCCTGCTTGCGAAAACAATGATGCAATTCAATTATTTAGTTCTGTAAATATTGCTGGAGGTGCAATTTGGAGTTCGATTACAAATGGAACTTTTTCACCAAATGATTCAGTTCGAGAGCCAGTGTATTATATGTCTAACGATGATATAGATAATGGGTACATCTTATTAGTACTTACAAGTATTGAAAATGGAAATTGTAATGCTGTAATAGATACCTTTGAAATGTCAATTATTCCAAAACCAAATGTAAATGCAGGCTTAGATCAAAATATTTGTTTTGAAAATCTTTATGTAAGATTAAATGGAGCTGTTTCAGAGGGTTCTAATTCTGGTGTTTGGACTACAAATGGTTCAGGTTCATTTGTACCTGATAGCACAAATCTAAATGCAATCTATATCCCTTCTGACAATGATACAGTTTCATCTCAAAATGGAATTTATTTTATACTTACTTCTACAAACAATGGCTCATGTAATGAAGAAGCCGACACTGTGAATGTGATATGGACTGAAATGCCAATTGTGAATGCAGGAGAAAATATTGAAGTATGTGCTTACGATGGAAATATTCAGCTTTCAGGAACAATTGTAGGTCCAAATAATTTTGGTAAATGGACTACTTCTGGAACTGGAACATTTGTTCCTGATAACACCAGTTTAATTACTGCTTATGTCCCAAGTCAGGAAGATGTTGACAATGTTGACATTGTATTAACTCTTACAGCCACTCAGAGTTGTGTTCCGATAAAAGATGAAATAATTCTTTCTTTAAATTCAGGTCCTTCTGTCGATTTTACAAGTGTTGAAACTTGTAATAGTACTTCAGTATTGTTTAATAATCTTACTACAAATAATTCCGGAACAACTTATTTTTGGAATTGGAGCTTTGGTGATGGGACTACTTCTTCAGATTTAAACCCAAGTCATACATATAATTCAATTAATAATTATACTGTTGAATTAAAGGCAACTACTGATAAAAACTGTGTCGATTCTGTCAGAAAAACTATCTCATTACACAGTATAGAAGCAAGCTTTGTTTCTATAGCAAAATGTTTAAAAGACGAAGTAATTTTCAGAGATAGTTCAATTGTTGAAAATGATACAATCAGTTCATGGTATTGGGATTTTGGTGATGGATATTCAGATAATAATTACATTACAAATCATTTGTACAATGAAATCAACACTTATGATGTATGGTTAAATGTTAGTACTGTCTCTGGATGCGAAGATTCAATTAATAAATCAATTGAAATATATCCTGACCCAATTTCAGGATTTACCGTAACTCCTGAAAAGCCTTTCCCTTATGATGAAGTTTCGTTTATAGATAATTCTATTGGAGCAACTCAATGGCTTTGGATATTTGGCGATAATTCAGATACTATTAATCTTCAAATGCCAACACATTCTTATACTAATAACAATACTTATCAGGTTACACAAATTGCAATTAACGATTATGGTTGTACAGATACTTTAACTATTGATTTCTTAGTTGAAGGCATTGTTGATCCATTTATTCCATCAGCATTTTCACCAAACAACGATGGACAAAATGATGTTCTGCGTGTAAGAGGAGGGCCGTTTAGTTCGGTCGAGATGCAAGTTTATAACAGCTGGGGAAGGTTGCTATTCGAGTCAAATAGCCAAACAACAGGTTGGGATGGAACATATAAAGGCAAGCAACAACCAATAGGTGTTTACATTTATATTGTTAAAGTAATAACAACAGATGGTGTAACTCATTATAAACAAGGTGATGTAACAATTTTAAGATAACATGAATATGAAAACATTATATATAATTCTGGTTTTGTTATTTATAACAAATGTTTTGTTAAGTCAGGATTTGCATTTATCTCAATATCAAGAAGCAAAATTATTGTTTAATCCAGCTTTAACAGGCGATTATGATGGCGATTATAGAGTTCATCTTCAACATCGTTCGCAGTGGGGATCTGTAATAAAAAATCCTTTTAGAACAGAATTTTTCTCGTTTGATAAATCATTCAAACGAAAACTTAAAAGATTGCATGTAGGTATTTATGCTTTAAATTATAGAGCTGGAGTTGGAAAATTTAATTTATTCAATTTAATGGCTTCTGGTTCTTATGAAGTAACGATTGATCCTTCAAATCAGCAACATTTAATTTTTGGAACTCAACTTGGAATGGTTCAAAATAGTTTTGATGTTAGTAGCTTTACGTTTGATAATCAGTTTACAAGTGCAAACGGTGGAAGTTTTGACCAAAGTATAAATAGTGGTGAGACATTTGAAAAAACTAGTGTGCTAAAGCCAGATGTTAATTTTGGAGTACATTATTTATTTCAAAATCGATTCAATTATTTTAACTCATCTGTCTATAAAGTAGCAACTTATAATCCCTATGCTGGAATAGTTGCATATCATCTTACTCAGCCTAACCTAACCTTTTCTGAAGTTAAAAACAAACTTTATCGTCGATACTTTATGTATGCAGGTTGTAAAATAAAAGTAAATACTCCAATTTGTGTTGAACCTAGTTTTATTTATATGAGGCAGCTTAATATTAATGAATTTCAGATTAGTACAACCACTTATTATTTTGAAAAGAGTTATAATGTTTTCTTCTTTGCAACCCTAAATTTGCGACCAAAAGATGCTTTTATTGTTTCACTTGGAGCAATATATGGCAATTACAGAATCGGTGTTGGTTATGATATTAATACATCTCCATTAAAAGCAGTAACAAATAGTAAGGGTGCATTTGAAATTTCACTTACTTATACTAAATTTGATAATAAGACATATGCGATGTTTTAATTTCTATAAAATTAATGATTATTAAATGTTGAACGATGAATTTTTTATGAATGAAGCTCTTAAAGAAGCAAAAATTGCTTTCGAAAAAGGCGAAATTCCTATAGGAGCAGTTATTGTTTCAAATAATCAAATAATAGCTAGAGCTCATAATATGACAGAAACATTAAACGATGTTACTGCTCATGCCGAAATGATGGCGTTTACATCAGCATCAAATTATCTTGGAAGTAAATATTTAAACGATTGCACACTATATGTAACTATAGAGCCCTGCACTATGTGTGCCGGAGCTTCTTATTGGACACAAATAGGGAAAATTGTTTATGGAGCTGACGATGATAAAAGAGGTTTTTCAAAAATTAATTCTCAAATTTTACATCCTAAAACCGAATTAATTAAAGGTGTTTTAAAAGATAAATGTGCTGAATTGATTATTCAGTTTTTTAAGTCTAAAAGAAATTAATTTGAATTTATCACAATTTTTTTTTTACATTTATAATCTGATTCTAATTAATTTAAAATATGAGATATGTCTTTTTAGCAATATTATTATCTTTCATAATAAATAGCTTGGCATTTTCGCAAGAAAATAAAGTAAAAGTAAAACTTGAATTAAAAGATTTAGCAAACGAAAAACTCATTCCCAAAAGTGGAATTGTAATATTCGAAATCGACAGAGCTTTAAGGCTTGCCAGACCCTCAGATGATGGTATTTATTTATTTGACCTTTTACCAAACAAAAAATATAAAATTACATTTGATAAAGCTGGATATGTTATTGCCGAATTACAATTTAATACAAATCTTCCAGAAGGAACTTCATTAGCAAAATCTCCTTTGCTAAACTTTACTGCTTATGGAGTAAAAGGCTCAGAAGCAGAATCATATAAAAAAGAAAAAGTTTTTGTTTCATTTTCTGACAATATAAAAAATTTCCAAATTCAAGAACCCGGAAGCAAAATTTTCAAAAGCACATCAGAAAATCTAAGCCCACTTCAACTAATTGGAGATAATGGAGTTCAAACAGCTCCTGATGTAAAGACGAAAATTGAACCACAAATACCTGCTGAAGTTCCCAAAATTGTTGAGAAAAAAGTTAAAGTACAGAAAAGCGATAGTACATTCTGGTCAAAAGTTAGCGATGTTAAAGACAGTATTAAGTCTGTAACAAAGAATATTATTGAAAAGATTAAAAATCAATCTGTTGCTGATGGTTCGGAAGCTAAACAAAGCTCTGAAATTGTTTATGAGGCAATGTCCACAAAGGTTGATTCAATAATGGATATAAAAGAAAATGTTGAAGCAATAAATACAATAGAACCTAAAGAGCTTGAGATAAAAAACACATATAAGTCACTCGAAAAACGTAGAGAAAGTATTGTTATGGCAAGGCAACTTCTCGAAGAAGCCAAACTTAATTGTAAAACAAAAGAAGATAGTCTTCAGGTTCAGGTTCGTGAGTTAAAAATCAATGAAGAAGAAGGAGACATTTTAATTGTTGAACAACAATTGGAAAATGCAAAAAAACAACTTTTGCTTCAAGAAGCTCAAATAAATGGACAAAAAATAGTAATTTACTCCTCATTAGTATTACTACTTATTTTATTTGTTTCGTTAATTTTTGTTTTTATTCAATTTAAAGCAAAGAAAAAAGCTTTTGCTTTGCTTGAACGACAACACGCTGAAATACAACAAAAAAACGAAGAAATTACAGCACAACGAGATGAAATTGAAGCACAAAGAAATCTTTTAGGAGAACAAAAAACAACTATCGAGGCAATACTCGTTTCACTTACAGATAGTATTAATTATGCCGAACGTATTCAGATTGCAATGTTGCCTGATAATCAGGTACTAAACAATGTTTTTAAAGAAAATTTCATTCTGGATAAACCCCGAGATGTGGTAAGCGGCGATTTTTATTACTTTAAGCAAATTGAAGATTATTTTGTAATAGCAGTAGCCGATTGTACAGGGCATGGAGTTCCAGGAGCATTTATGAGTATGCTGGGCATAGCTTTTCTTAATGAATTAGTCGATAAATATTCTGACACATCAAAAATTCAAACATCTGAAATAGTCAATCATCTTCGCGAAAAAATTATTCGATCATTAAAACAATCTGGAAACGAAGGCGAACAGCAAGACGGAATGGATATTGCAATTTGTACAATTGATTTAAAAGCAACTACAATAGAGTTTTCAGGTGCAAACAATGCTCTTTATTTGATTCGAGGAAAACAAAGCTTTAGCGAAGTTGAATTTGCCAATCAAGTGCCAAATTTCCAAGTTTTAGAAGCTCAAGATTCTGTGTTAATTGAGATTAAACCTGATAAAATGCCTGTAGGAATTTATACCCGAATGGAAAACTTTAATTCTCAAAAGTTCAATATTTTGAAAAATGACAGATTATACTTGTTTAGTGATGGATTTTCTGATCAACATGGAGGGGCTAGTGGACGCAAAATAAAATCACGAAAATTTAAAGAATTATTACTCGAATCTCATTCATTAAGAATGAATCAACAAATGGAGTTTTTAGAAAACTTTATTAACGACTGGAAAAAACACCTTGATAGTTTCGACAATAAACCATTCGAACAAACAGATGATATTTGCGTAATAGGAATTCAAGTATAATAAACAAAATTTGAAAATAACTATATATACTGATGGTGCAGCTCGTGGCAATCCAGGTCCAGGCGGATATGGAGTAGTATTAATATCTGGAGTTCATCGAAAAGAACTTTCACAAGGATTTAAACTAACAACAAACAACAGAATGGAGCTTTTAGCTGTAATAGTTGGATTAGAAGCATTAAAAAACGAAGGCTCAATTGTTGAAATATTTACAGACTCTCGCTATGTTGTTGACTCAGTTGAAAAAGGCTGGGTTTTAGATTGGGAAAAAAAATCATTCAAAAAAAAGAAAAATCCAGATTTGTGGATGCGGTTTTTAAAAATCTATCGAAAACATAAAGTAAAGTTTCATTGGATTAAAGGTCACTCAATGATAAAAGAAAACGAAGTATGCGATCAACTGGCGGTCAGAGCATCAATGGGAATTAACTTACCTGATGATTTGGGTTATCAATCTGAGGATAAAAATGACCAAACGAAGATTTTATAGCACTATTGTTGTACAATATTTATCAAAAAAAATCACCTATTCATCAAATTTAACGACATTTTAACATCTTAATAATAAAATATTAAGCAATCATTCTGTCTGTATGTTTCAGATATTGAGCCGTTTATAGTTATCTGGATGAGATTGTAAATCAAGGAAAAAACCTCGTAAGAAAATAAACGTAATATTCAAAACAATTAATTAATATTTTTTAACATATTTTTTTTAATTTTGCATTAGTAGTTGAAAAGATTAAATATTAAAATAACTTTTATGAAAAAAATTTTCAAATTAATGGTTATTGTTTTTTGCCTGTTTTTTGGCATTTCTAGAACAAATGCTCAAATAAACAATCTTGAAAAAATTAGTAAAGAAAATACGGAAAGTCAAACTGTTTTAAAAAGTAATGAAACAGAAGTTAGGCGTATCCCTCGTAAAAAAGTTGAATCTAGCCCAGAGAAGGGTGTGGCAGAAACTAAAGAGAAAAAAAACGATGAAAACAGCTCATTAACTGATAAAAAGTTTTCTAATGATTCACAATTAGAAATTACTGAACTAAATAAAAACATTCAAGCTCTTTCTAATGACGAGTGTTCAAATGCGCTTCCTATTGATGTTGTAAACTGTAGTTTAGCTTTTTATTATTCTTTCACAACAACAGGTGCAACAGCTTCCTCCGGAATTCCTGCTCCAGGTTGTGCAAGCTATTCTGGCGGAGACGTTTGGTTTAAAGTCGTTGTGCCAGCTTCAGGTCATATCATTTTTGATACATATGAGTATGATATCCTAGATGGAGGAATGGCTATATATTCAGGAGATTGTACTTCTTTAACGTTAATTGAATGTGATGATGATGATGGGGTTGGATTAATGCCATATATTGACAGATCGGGTCTTACTCCTGGCTCTACAATTTATATTAGATTTTGGGAATATGGTAATAATGTAGCTGGCTACTTTTATTTAAGCATTTACGAGCCAGTGTCATCAACATCAATTAATTTAAATGGGAATATGGGAACAGTAAGTGGTTGCTGTGTTGAATTATATGATAATGGCGGGACATTAGATTATGGGAACAATCAAAATTCCACAATAACATTTCAAACAACTGCAGGAAATAGGGTAAGAATGAGTATTTGGGATTTTGCAACAGAAAATGGGTGGGATTATCTTTGGATTTATGATGGACCAAACACTTCAAGTCCATTAATGTTTAAATGGACAGGAATTCCTGCTTATATTCCAGATGCTGTTTCTTCAGGACAATACTTAACTGTCAAATTTACCTCTGACGGATCAGGTAAAGATGTTGGTTTTGCTGCTTATATTTTTTGCGAAGAGATTCCTCCTGCACCTGGTCTTTGTTCAGGAAATTCTCCTGCAAGTGATAATTGTTCAAATTCAACACATATTTGTGATCCTAATCAATATTGTGGGAATACAAGTAGCTATTACACACCAGACCTTCCAGGAAATATGTGTAACGGATGTGGTCTTTTTGGTGGAAGTATAGAAAATAATTCATGGATTTCTTTTACAGCAGCAGCAACAATAGCTACTTTACAATTTAATGTTACTAATTGTACAGATGCACTGGGAATACAATTTGGTATATATTCAGGGTCAAGCTGTAATAGCTTTACCTTACTCTCAAATGTTACAAATACTACAAATGCACAAATAGGTTCACAACAAATTTCTGCATCTGGTCTTACAGTTGGAAATACATATTATGTAATGGTAGATGGTTTTGCAGGTGATGTTTGCGACTATTCAATCACAGTAATTGATGGAATAATGACAGGAACTGTTTCAGGAGATCAAACAGTATGCTATGGATCTACAGGAGTTACATATACAATGAATGCTATTGCTACTGGTTATAACTGGTCTGTACCAACTGGTGCAACAATTACAGCAGGTTCCGGAACAAATACAATTACTGTAAATTGGGGAACAGCATCATCAGGTGATGTTGTATGTACTGCCAGTGCCGGAACTTGTGATGGGGCATCATCTACTTTAGCTGTTAATATTACTGTTCCTGCTACAGCATCTATTTCATATACAGGAACTCCATTTTGTAAATCTTCTACATCGCAAACTGTTACATTAACAGGAACTGGAACATATACTGGTGGAACATATACAGCCAGTTCATCAAACTTATCAATTAATGGCACTACTGGCACAATAAATCCAAGTGCAAGTTTAGCTGGAACATATACTGTAACTTATACACTACCTGCAGTTGGTGGTTGTAGTACTATTATTGCAACAACTTCTGTAACAGTAAAACCTGCACTGACTGCTACTGCTACTGCATCAAATGTAAATTGCAACGGAGATGCAACTGGAGGTGTTTCTTTAACTCCTGGAGGTGGTACTCCTAGTTATACATATAACTGGTCAAATTCTACAATTAGTCAGAATTTATCAAATGTTGTAGCTGGAGATTATTATGTTACTGTTACTGACGATAATAGCTGTACCGTTACAACTTCTGCAACTGTAACTCAACCTGCTTCAGCATTAACTGCTACAATAACTGGAAATAATCCTTCGTGTAACGGAAGTGCAAACGGCTCAGTTTCTGCTTCTGCTAGTGGTGGCACATCTGCATATTCATATTTATGGGATGATCCTGCTTTTCAAACAACATCTACTGCTTCAAATTTATTAGCAGGAACATATTCTGTAACTATTACAGACTTAAATGGTTGTAAATATTACGACAGTCAAGTTTTAAATCAACCATCTGCAATAACAATTACTGAAGCATCAAATAATGATGCAACTTGTGGAAATGCTGATGGTAGTGCCTCAATTTCTGTTTCAGGAGGAACTTCTCCATATACTTATTTATGGACAGATGGCGAAACTTCAAATTCAATCTCAGGAAAGCTCGCTGGCTCATATAATGTAACTGTTACTGATGCAAACTCTTGTTCAAATATTTTAGCTGTTGTAATAGGTAATGCAAGTGCTCCTGTTGCTAATTTAGATTCACAAACAAACATCTTGTGTAATGGTAATAATACAGGAAGTGCAACTATAACTTATTCTGGAGGAACCAGTCCTTATACTATTATCTGGTCAAGTGGCGGAAACTCTACAACAGAATCTAATCTTATAGCTGGAAATTATTCTGTAACCGTAGAGGATGCTAATAATTGCCAAGCAACAGTTAATGTTACAATTACTCAACCGAATCCACTAAATGCACCTGTAACATCTCAAACAAATGTCAATTGTTTTGGAGAAAATAATGGTTCTGCTACAATTTCAGTAAGTGGTGGAGTTACACCATATTCTTATTCATGGTCGGCAGGAGGCTCAACAACAGCAACAAATGGTTCTTTAACAGCAGGAAACTATGATGTAACTGTTACTGATGCAAACAGTTGTACAAAGTTTACAAGTGTAACAATTACTGAACCATCTCAATTACTATCATCATTAAGTTCACAGACAGATGTAAATTGTAATGGAGAATATAATGGCGAAGTAACTGTTACGGTAAGTGGTGGAACTTCTCCGTATAATTATGCGTGGTCATCAGGTGGTACAGGTTTAAATGAAACAGGTTTGAATGCTGGAACATATACATTTACAGCTACAGATAATCATGGTTGTACAACAAATTTATCTATTGATATTACTGAGCCACAAGCTTTAGCTGCTAGTGTTGCTTCGAGTTCAAATTTAACTTGTAATAGTTCAGCAGATGGGGATGTTACTATTAATGTTACTGGTGGAGTTACTCCATATACAATTTTATGGTCAAATGGAAATACTGGTTTAAGTGACTCAAATCTTTCTGCTGGACTATATACTTTTACTGTAACTGATGCACATTCTTGTACTGATTCTGCTAGTGTAACATTAACAGAACCATTGATTTTAAATGCTGTAATATCATCTTATTCAGATGTTAACTGTAATGGGGGTAACGATGGCTCAGCAACAGTTATTGTTTCTGGAGGTACAACCCCATATGCTTATAATTGGTCTAGTGGTGGTAACGGAGCTACTGAAAATAATTTATCATTCGGCACATATACAGTTACTGTAACAGATGTTAATAACTGTGAGAACATTGTAACCGTTGATATTAATCAACCTGCAACACTTACATCTTCTATTGTAATTAATGACAGTATTAATTGTAATGGATTTAACAATGGTATATTGTCTGTTAACTATTCTGGAGGAACACCTCCATATAATATCATCTGGTCAAGTGGAGGGACAACTGATATTGAAAGTAATTTAGTTGCTGGCAATTATGATGTTAGCATTACTGATGCCAATTTATGTACAACATCGGCAAGTATTAGCTTACCTGAACCTGAAGTATTAAATGCATCAATAATTGGAACAGATGTAAGTTGTAATGGAGGAAATGACGGTAGTGCCGATTTAACTGTAACAGGTGGAACTTCACCATATACATTTGAATGGTCAACTTTAGAAACAATCGAAGATATTTCAGGATTGAATGCAGCTAACTTTGTAGTAACAGTTACAGACTATTATGGATGTATTGTAAATACTAATGTTAATATTAATGAGCCATCTGTACTAGCTTTAACACCAAGTTCAACCCAATCATCTTGTGGGAATACTGATGCAACTGCTTCAGTTACACCTTCTGGTGGTACAACTCCATATACCTACTTTTGGTCAAATTCTCAAACAACACAATCTATTTCATCTTTACCATCAGGGAGTTATTCTGTAACAGTTACCGACAACAATGGATGTAAAGATAGTCTTACAATTAGTATTAGCGATATGGGAGCTCCAGTAGCAGTTGCTACTGTTCAATCAAATGTTTCATGTTTTGGATATAACGATGGTTCTGCAACAGTTAATGTAACTTCAGGAAATAGTCCATTTACATACTTATGGAGCGATGCTTCTGCTCAAACTGACTCAATAGCAGTTTCATTAGTTGCCGACACCTATAGTGTTACAGTTTTTGACGTGAATAATTGCAAAACAATAGAAACAATTACTATAACACAGCCTTTAGAGTTAATAAGTTCATATATAAAATCTGATGCCAGTTGTAATACTTTTAATGATGGAAGTATTAATTTAACAGTAGCTGGAGGTATAACTCCATATTCATTTATTTGGGATGACATATTAAATTCAAATACTGAGGATTTGTCTGGCTTAACTGCTGATAATTATAGTGTTACCATTACTGATGCTAATGGTTGTATCTCTAATTCTACTATTACGATAAATGAGCCAGACCAGATTATTGGGTCTATTGCTGTTACAAATGTAATTTGTAATAGTGGAAAAAATGGAGCTTTAGATTTAACTGTAACAGGTGGAACTAGCCCATATACATTTTTATGGAACGATTCTGGAAATAGTACTATAGAAGATTTAGTTGGACTACTAGCAGGAAATTATTCAGTCACAATTACTGATGCTAATAATTGCCAAACAATTGAAACTACAACAATAACTGAACCTTCAGCAATTGTTTCAAATATTTCAGGTACTGATATCATTTGTTATGCTGGCACAAATGGTGCTGCTGACTTAACAGTTTCAGGAGGAACTACACCTTATACTTTTTCTTGGTCAAATTCTGCTACTACTGAGGATATTTCTAATTTATCGTTTGGTAATTATTCTGTGAATATTTTTGATAATAATTTATGTTCAGCAACTGCAACTATTACCATTAATCAACCTACTGAACTTATAATTACTTTCAGTAATGTTGTAGATGCAATTTGTAGCGGAAACGGTGGTTCAGCTACTGCCGATGTAACTGGAGGCGTTTCAGCATACACTTATGTTTGGGATTTTTATACAGGAAATCAAACTACTCAAACCGCATCAGGCTTAACATCAGGAACATACCAGCTAACTGTAACTGACAATAATTTATGTACTGCAACAAATTCAGTTACAATAAATAGTTTAGCAGGAGGAACAGCAATCATAACTTCTTCAACAAATAATAATTGCTTTGGAGATAAATTTGGTTCAGCAACAGCTTCCTTAACTATTGGTACATCTCCATACACTTATTTTTGGTCAAATTCTAATACTACTGCTACTGCAAACAACTTAACTGCAGGAACATATTCTGTAACTGTTACAGATGCAAACAATTGCGTTTCTAGCACATCAGTTACTATTTCAGAACCTACTGACATAGAATTAACTACTACCCAAACACCTACCAGTTGTTATGGAGGTTCTGGTGGTACAGCAACTGTTTCTGCTACAGGTGGAACATTTCCATACAGCTATTTATGGAATGATGCAAATAATCAGACTAATGTTACTGCAACAAACCTTACAGCAACAGGATATACCGTTACCGTTACTGACGCTCAGGGATGTACAAAATCAGAAAACATTACAGTATTGAGTCCTGAAATGATTAACGTAACAGCATTTCCAACAAATGTTAAATGTAAAGGCTTTAATAATGGCGGAATTACATTAACTGTAAATGGAGGCACTACACCATACTCATACAATTGGTCAAATGGAAGTAATTCGGTTACAATTATAAATCTTGCAACAGGAGTGTATTCAGCTACAGTAACTGATGCAAATGGATGTTCTGACACAAAAGAAGTTACAATAACAGAACCAGCGTCAGATTTACAATTTAATGTAACAACCGTTGAAGCTGATTGTTATAATGGTGATAATGGCGAAGCAACAGTTAATGTTGTTTCAGGAACTTCACCATATACTTATATTTGGTCGGCAAACAATCAGACATCACAAACAGCAACTGGTCTTATTCCAAATAATTACTATACAGTTACAGTTACTGATTTTAATAGTTGTTTTTCTGTAGGAATAGTTAATATCGGTTCTCCTTCTCAAATTGAAAGAGTTGACTCTTTAACAACTATTAATAATACAAGTTGTATGGGAAGTATCGATGGAAGTATTTTCATAAAATACACTGGAGGAACATCTCCTTATTCATATTATTGGAACAATGGAAAAACTGACGATAAAATTTATGATTTATCAATGGGAACTTATCTTATAACAATAACAGATTTTAATAATTGCGAATTGGTTGATACGTTTGAAGTTGGAACTAATCCTACAAACTGCCTAGATATTCCAACTGCATTTACACCAAATGCTGATTCATACAATGATACTTGGGAAATAAAATATCTGTATTTATATCCAAATGCTTCAATAAAAGTATTTAATAGATGGGGACAGCTTGTTTATGATTGTAAAGATGGATGTAAACCATGGGATGGTACTCACAACGGCAAACCTCTAGCTTTTGGTTCGTTTACATATATTATTGATTTGAATGATGGCACCGATCCAATTAACGGAGTAGTAACTTTAATTAAATAGTTAAGATTATGAAAACAAATATATTAATAATTATTATATGCTTTTTCAGCATAACATTGGTAAAAGCTCAGCAATTACCAATTTACAGTCAATATATGTTTAATAGCTTTTTGATAAATCCTGCTACAGCTGGAAGTGTTTCATATTTTCCAATAAGACTAACAGTTAGAGATCAGTGGGCTGGACTTAATCAATCACCAAGAACTCAAGCAATAAGTACACATGGTTTGTTAAATGGAAGAAGCGAAGCCGTTGGTGGATATATATTTAACGATAATTATGGACCCATAAGTAGAACAGGTGCATTAGTTGCATATTCACATCATTTAAGTATTGATAAGTATAGCTCAAAACTTGCTTTAGGTATATCAATTTCTGGTTTTCAGATTAAATTAGACCAAAGAGATTTGAATTTAAATGATGATTATGACCCAATTATTTCAGGAGCAGTAGAACAAAAATTTATGCCAGATGCAGCATTTGGTGCGTATTATTATTCAGAGAAATATTATATTGGAGTTTCAGCCGCACAATTGTTCCAATTTAAAGTAAATTTAGGTGAAAATTCTACAAAACAGAGTTCTCTTGTTCGTCACTATTATTTTTTAGCCGGATATAATTTTGAAGTTTCTAAAGAAATAGATATTGAGCCTTCATTTTTGCTTAAACAAACAAAAGGAACTGCATTTCAGGGAGATATAAATGCAAGAGTTTATTATAAAAAAGATTACTGGCTTGGTATTTCTTACAGAACCAGCGATGCAATTATTGCCTTCTTAGGAGTTAAATATAAGGATTTTGTTGTAGGATATGCTTTTGATTATACCACTAGTGTTGTAGGTGATTATAGCAGTGGCTCTCATGAAATTATGCTTGGTTATAATCTAAAGGGTAAAAGCGGTGGTTCGAGGTTATTATAGAATTATACTAAAAACGGAATAAATTGTTGAAATTTTTAAGTCCCTAGACCTATCCTGAATTTAGTTCAGGATTCCAAATTCAAAGATGGCTTTGTATATACTGCAAACGGGGAGAAAGTGAGCAGGTGAGATAGTGAGCAGGTGAGAAAGTGAGAAAACAGACTCCTCTCGCACTTTCATAAAAATGCAAAAGTTATGAGCGTGCATAGATAGTAAGTCTTGGTTCTTGAAATCCCGAAGTGAATTCGGGACAAGTTTTGGGGCTTTAGACTTGGGTCTTTTGAAGAATGTAATAATTTACCCCACGAACAATAAATCTTTTATTTAGGCTCTAACAATATTGCCGGAATAAGCATTTCTTCTAAAGATATTCCACCATGTTGGAAAGTATCTTTATAATACTTTACATAATGATTGTAATTGTTTGGATAGGCAAAGAAATCTGTATTCTGAGAAAAAATATAAGTTGAACTTACATTTGTAAGTGGAAGAAATACCTTTTGTGGCTGAGTTATTTCAAATACTTCTTTAGGATTATAACCTAAGCTTCGTCCTTGCTTATATCTAATATTAGTTGTAGTATTTCTATCACCAATAACTTTTATTGCATTTTGAACTCTAACAGCTCCGTGATCAGTTGTTAAGAATAGGTTAATTTTATGATCTGATAATATTTTTATTAATTCAAATAAAGGAGAATGCTCAAACCAAGATAAAGTTAAAGACCTATAAGCGGCTTCGTCTTCTGCCAGCTCACGAATCATATCCATTTCTGTACGTGCATGAGAAAGCATATCTACAAAATTAAACACAATAATCGATAATTGATTTTGAAGAATATTACTAATATTATCAATTATTTTTTTTCCAGCTTTATTATTAAATACCTTTTCATAAAAGAATTTATCGGTTAATCCATTTCTTGAGAGGTTTCTTTTTAGTAATTCTTCTTCGTGCATATTTTTGCCACCATCATCTTCATCATTTAACCAAATATCTGGAAATAATTTTTGAATTTCTGATGGCATAAGACCCGAAAACATTGCATTTCGAGAATATTGTGTTGCTGTAGGCAGAATACTACAAAAAACAGATTCTTCGGCTACATTATATACTTCTCTGAATTTGGGTTCAAGAATTTTCCATTGGTCTAGCCTTAAATTGTCAATTAATATTATTACAACTTTTTTGTCTTCTTTTAATAGTGGAAAAACTTTTGACTTGAAAACACTTGGCGATAATAAAGGTTTAATCGACTTATCATCAGAAAACCAAGAAACGTAATTTTTTTTGATGAATTTGGAAAATGCATTATTGGCTTCATTTTTTTGCATTTTTATTATTTCATCCATTGCATTGTTCCCAGAACGTTCAAGTTCTAATTCCCAAAAAATTAATTTTTTGTAAATATCTACCCAGTTGTCGAAAGAATATGACTCATTTATTTGCATACCAATTTGCATAAAATCAGTTTGATATGCAGATGTAGTTTTTTCTGAAATTAGTCTTTGATGATCTACATTTTTTTTAATTGAAAGAAGAATCTGATTTGGATTTACAGGTTTAATTAGATAATCGGAAATTTTTGATCCAATAGCTTGTTCCATTATATTTTCTTCCTCACTTTTAGTTATCATAACTATTGGAAGAGATGGGAATTTTCTTTTTATTTCATTAAGAGTTTGAAGCCCACTTATACCAGGCATATTCTCATCAAGAAATATTAAATCGTAAGTGTTTTTATTTACAATATCAATTGCATCTGTTCCATTATTTGCAGTATCAACCTCATAGCCTTTTTGCTCCAAAAATAATACATGTGGCTTTAAAAGATCAATTTCATCATCGACCCATAACAATTTAATTTTTCTCATTTAGGATGTTTTATTTAGACAAAAAGATAAACGAATAAAATCAAATATTATTTGTAATTATTCTCGAAAAAAATCATGTATTTATCAATGTCTTTATTTTTAAAAAAGGAAGCAAAATTTGATGAAGATATTATGACCTGATTATAATTCGTTGAATTGAAATTATTAAAAACGTTTTCGTCTTTATTAATTGAATTAAAATATTTCAAAGCAGATGTTTTGTCGTCAAAACTTTTTACTGTAATTATATTATACTTGTCGTTAAGCTCCACTGTGCTAGTATTATAATCTGTTTTTGGATATTTATCCGTGTTAAAGTTTATAATATTAAACTGCAATCTGTTTTCATCAATTTTTTTCGTGGCTGCAATAATCATATAAAAATGTACTTCGCTTTCATTTAAATTATATAACTCTGGTTCTTTTGAAGCAATTGAATCAGTTTTTTCTTCAATATCTATTGACTCTGAAGTAATCGAATTTCCAGACTCATCTTTAATATCTAAAGTTTTCATTTTTGCAAGCACATTCTTTGCGTACTCAGCAACTCCATCTTTAGGAAAATCACTAATAACTGATTTTAGTTCAATTATCATTTCACTTGGTCCATTAACTTTCCCTTTTGAAATAGCTTTTAAAAATCTGAATTTAGGAGATAATGCATTGTCGGCATATTGATTTTCAACAAAATTACAGGTTTCTAATACTTTAATATAATTTTCATTTTCGTAATCTGAATATGCTTCAGCATATATATTAAATATTTTTTTCTGACCTTCTTCTATTTCTTTCAAATAGTTAGGATTAGTAAGTGCTTTTGTATATTTAGAGTCAGGATACTTTTCTATTATTAAATTTTTGTAAAAATCGGATCTTGGTTGATTATTTTCCAACTTATTTAATTGATAAAGATAATAGTATGAAGTTAACAGATATTCATTTTCAGGAAATCGCTTGTTCAGTTCTTCAAAAGTTGAAATAGCGAGTTTATAATCTAAAAACTTTTCTTTATATACTTTTCCAAGATTAAAATATGCATCAACAATTTTTTCATTGGATGCTAACATCATTGAGTCAGTTAGTGGAATTTCTGTTAAATAAAATTCTCTGCTTTTAGTATTAGATGTTTTTTTATTAGATTCAGTAGAAGTTTGTTCGGTGTTTTCGGCAAATGTATCAGACATTACTATTGCTTTGTTTTTTCTTCGCCAGTTGTCTTCAAGTTTTCTTGTACCCCATTTACGTTTAAATTCAGACATTCCAACACCAATCATTCCTTGATTATAGAAATACCATTTTCCCCCCCCTGAGTTTTCTGGATTCAATTTGGAATTTTGTTGATTTTGATTAAAAATCATAGAATTAATTTGTTGCTGTTGCAGTTCTTCTTGTTGACGACGTTCTTCTTCTTTAATTTTTTCAATAATACCGTCAATAAGATTATTTCTATCCTTTTCCGACATTTTTGCAATAAGTTGTACACTATCCTGAAATTGAATAACATTAGCATGAGTAATTAATTCATTTAGGTTAGCTGATAATAATGATATTTTAGTGTAGTCTGGATGGTCAGTAGGAAGAAATGACATTGTACTATCATAGTATGCCTGAGCGTTCTTATATATTGGTTTTGAGTAATATATGTCTGCAAGGGCAAGAAATGAAATAGCCTTTTGATAATCGTTAGATACACTTTTTTCAGCAGAAAGTTTATAGTTTTCTATTGCCTCTTTTTCATTTCCCTCTTTTTTATAAATATTGGCAACTGCATAATATAGCTGATCTAAGTAATCAATGTTTTTATCATCTCGAATCATTTTATTGAGCTGTTTTTTAATCTCTTTACTATTTCCATAAGACGATTCAAAAGAAGCAGATCTATTAATTTGAGCATTAAAAACCATCTCATAATTAGGATTCATTTTTATAACATCTGCATATAGTTTTGTAGCTTTTGAACTTTCATTGACATTTTGATATAACTGTGCTAAA
This sequence comes from Bacteroidetes bacterium GWA2_31_9, assembly GCA_001768975.1. Classification (GTDB taxonomy): domain Bacteria; phylum Bacteroidota; class Bacteroidia; order Bacteroidales; family GWF2-33-38; genus GWA2-31-9. The sequence goes on from MEND01000098.1 coordinate 25,980, forward strand.
ATAAATTTGTAACGTGCTCTATCTTTTTTCTTTTTTGTTTTTTCGATTGCAGTTAAAAGTTGAGGTATTGCATCGTCATATTTTTTTTGCTTTAAATAGTAATCAGCAAAAATTGCAGCAACCTCTCCTTTATATTTCTTTGGGAACTTTCGTTCACCATCAATTTGATCAAGGATTTCTTTAGATTTTATATACCTTCCTAATTCATTATTGTTTTTTGCAAGCCACATCATTGCTTGATACCTTGTTTGCTCAGTATTAAATTTGCTAATAACAAACTCAAATGATTCAGCAGCAGTATAAAATTCATGTTTATAAAAGTTAGCTTTCCCCATTAGTAAATAGCAATCATCAATCCAGTTACAATAATCGTTTTTTTTCATGAAAGCTTTTTGCTTTTTAGTTTTTGCTGTCTTTTTTTTATTTGGCTTTACTCTAATTGAGTGCATTGTTATGGCTTTTGAAGCTTTTTTTATGGCAATATCCATATCTGATGAAGCCAACTGAGCTGTACTTGGGTCACTATGAGTGAATGCAGGCAATGTTTTATTATAGTTATCTTTAAATCCTGTAGATATTTTTTTTACACCATCTTTTAGACTCTCATTTCCATTAAAATATGTATTATAATGAGCTGTAAGATTGTGATACGATCTTGATAATATTGTGTTCTTTTTAGTTGAACAACCAGAAAATATAAAGAGAATAATAAATACTATTAATATGTAATACTGTTTATACATCAATTAATGTTAAAGTATTGATAACTATAAAAAATCAAAATTATTTTATTAAGGTTTAAAATTAGTTATTTTTTTAAATTTTAGGAAATAAAGATTGTAAACGAATATGTAAATGCAAAAAAAAACCGCTTTTTAAGCGGTTTAGATTTTATTAGTATTCCCACAAATCGTGTTCTAATTCAAATATTTTATTTTTTATTTTTTCTGCTTCAAGAATTGCATCTAATCCCATTTGGTATGCATCTATACGTCTATTATCATAAACGTTAGTTTCCTGATAGATATAGCTATTGAAAAGTCTTTTAAAGAACATATCATCAAATGTGCGTCTTTCGGCATCATTGTTTACATTAAAAACCTCATGATTTGCAAATAATGGTCGTGCTGCAGGAAAGTAAACCCAAAAAACTTGTCTTGTCTTTTGATCAACTTGTTCTAAATCATCATCCCTATAGTACATTCTGAGAGGGCATAATCCTACAATTCGCACGTCAAGTCTTCCTTTTTGTTTATCAAAAAACCAAACTTCCTTCATCAAATATTTTAATACTTCTGATGAAGTAATTTCTCCCTTAACTACTGTTTCTACCATTTGCCCAGTATTTACATCTTCAATCATATTGGTTTTGTCTTTTGCATCAAATACTTCAATTAAACCTTCATGCGTAAGTGGCACTTTAAATTCATCATCAACGGATGCATCATAAACAATCATATTTGCCTTTTCCATACCATATTGAAGTAGGTCGATTAAACTCATTCTGTCATCAACAGGTTTTTTAGGAAAATATAAAGGATGATTTATTTTTTCTCTTAAATCTAACATTCTCCATATTTTTTTACTCCACATAACATCTGCTTCACGTAAATGATAGTATGGAACAAATTTTCTTGCAGGAACATGTTCTTTTACATAAATACCATCCAGTACATCTTGAGCAACAACATTCTTGATATTACTCAACATTGTTGCGATAACTAATAATATCAATACTGTTTTCATAATAATATTTTTTTAGTTTAGTTTAAAAATTATAGGCGACAATGGTCTATTTGAACCATCAGGTCCTGCAGCTTTAATATCATCAAAATAAACTTTTTGACCCTTTTCAACTTTTGCAATTAATGCTTTTTGATCAGGTGTTAAAATATTGTTTGGAGATGCTTTAATTTGTTCAAAACCTTTTATTGTTGCTGATACAGTAAATCCTTTTACTATAAATTTTAAATCAAAATCAAAATTTTCCAAATCTGCAATAACTCCACTTTGAGCTGCTAATAAATTCTTAGCAATAACTCCACCTTTACTTCCAGCTACTTTAGCAACAGGATCAGGTACTCGCTTTACTCTGAATTTTGATTGTCCCATAGATTTTGCCTTCCCTTCTTCATCTTTAGCAGAAACACTTATTGTTGCTTCTCCTGCAGTACTTACTCTTGCTACATATCCAGTTCCTGATTTAGAAAGATTTCCTTGAGAAATTGTTGCAGAAACTTTATCATCTGTAAAACCTGAAACTGAAATATCCAAAGGATTATCAACGCCTATATACATTACGTTCATTTTTGTAGCAGAAACCACAGCCATAGGTTTAGTAACTGTATATTCAATATCTTTAATTGGATATTCTTTATATGCTCCTGTTGGAGTTTTTACTTTTATTAATGCAGAATATTTTTTATTTCCTGTTGAACTACCAGATATTTCCAATGTACCAACACCTTTGCTAACTGATACAGAATCAATCTTGCCTGTTAATTCATGCTTTACAGTATCATAGCCTTCACCAACAAAAATTAAAGGATTTTCAGTTGTACTGAATGCAGCAACAAATAAATCTGCAGTATATGAACTTCCTTGTACAATTACAGTTGACTTTGGTATAACTTTTCCTGCTAATGTATCAAATTTAAAATCTTCTGAACTAAAAGCTCCAAGCAATTCACTTACTACCTGTGATTCTGCATTTTGTACATTATTTTGTAATTGAGACAATACCGTAATACAAGCTACAATTGGTAAGTGATAAAATTTGGATGTTGACCAATATCTATCAGCAGGATCTTCACTATTAGTTATTGGATCCTTAGTATCAATTCCTAAATCACCTAATTTAGATTTTATAACTTCTTTAGTAATATCAGATAATCTTAGTTCCCTTCTATCAAACAGAGAAATTAACGCTTCACGAAACTTATTAAGTTTTTCTTTAATTTCATTTGCAACTAAACTTGGATTCTCTGGTTGAGTACCATCACCTAAAAAAAAGTGAGTAGGAATATCATAATTATCTTTCGAATCAATTAGCATAATATTACTAACTGCTGTATCAACCATTTCTGGCTTTTTATCTGTTTCTAAAATAATTTCTTTTTTAATGTCCTGAATAAAGTTATAAAGGCTGTCTGCCATTTCTTTAGCATCTTGAGCGGCTTTGTGAAAAGGCTCTACCTTAATTCTATTTACACTAAGTTGTTTGTCAAAATCAGCATATAATTTATTATTCTTTCCATCAAAAGCCTTGTTAGTAACTTCAAGACCATTATTAACTATAACAAAAGCATTTAGTATATCTTTGGATACATTAAGTGCTAACAGTGCAGTTAGAACTAAATACATCATACCAATCATCTTCTGCCGAGGTGTTTCTTTTCCGTGACCCATTGTGTATTATTTTATCAATTAAACTGAATTAAAAAGAATTAAGCATTTCCTCTTGGAAAGTTCATGGCAGATAACATATTGCCATAAATTGTATTTAATGAAGCAAGGTTTTGACCTAGTTTTGAAACTTCATCTCTGTATTTCTTAGTATCTTCAACAGAGTCTTTAAGGTTTTGCATCATTTCATTAACACCACCATATAGTTGTTCGGAAACTTTTAATTGTTCATTTGTTCCTTGTAATTGTAGTTCATAAACGGCATTTAAAGCAGATAAATTTTTGGTAATAAAGCCTAATTGTTCAGCATAAGTTTTATTATTATCTATTACTGAAGATGAGCCAGATTGTAATGATTCAGCTAAAGTCTGATAAGTATTTGTAATTTTATTTCCAGCTTCGTGAATTTTTGAAGCTAATTCATTTCCAGAATTTGCTACTTTTTCTGCAACAGTATTTCCAACATTATTAAATATGTCGGCAACATTTGAACCCGATTTTGCAACTAATTCTGCTGCTTTAGAATAAGAGTTTGATAATTCATTTGCATTTTGACTTAATTCAGATGTTGATTTTGAATAAGATTCATTAAAATGGCTAAATGAAGAAGATGCTGTTTTAATATTTGAAACATATTCTTGAGTTGCAATTGATGCTCCAGAAATATCTGACATTTTTGAAGTGGTATCGCTTAATGATTGAAATCCTTTACCAAGTTTCTCAAAAGTCTCTGGTTTTAAATCAGCAGAACCTAACAAATCTTCAAATCTTTCTAATGCAGATTTCTTTTGTTCCTTTTTTTCTGGAACTATTTCTGTTAATTCTTCTTCATGCATACCCGCTAATTCTGGATAAGCTAAACTCCAATCAATTTCTTCATGTAAAGGTTCAAATGCAGAGAAAAAGAAAATTAATGCTTCAACGCTCAGACCAACAACAAGCATAGGTCCAGCTCCAGGCCAGTGCATAATTTTGAAAAGAGCACCAATAATAACCACAGATGCACCCCATCCATAAAGTTTGGCCATAAATTTTTTCCAGGCTTTACTTTCTACAAGTTCCGTCATGTTAAATCCCATAGTTCTAAATTTTAAAAGTTTCTAATTAAAAGGTAATGTAATGTAATTTATTTTTATTTGTTAATATACTTGAGAATATGATCCAGCGTCCATTTTGCTTCTGCCTAAGAATGTTTGAACACATCTAAAGCCAATGTACGATTTAGCAGTATCTTGATATTCATAAGTCCTTGTTCCACATTGTAAATAGTATGCAATATCTTTCCAAGATCCGCCTCTTAAAACTTTTCGTTTTCTTACTGGAGGGTCATCTGGTAATGCATCATAAGTATAATCTGGGTTTAAATCATCTGTAAAACTTAATGCAGATTCGTCAAAAGCGTTTGCTGTCCATTCAGAAACGTTTCCACCCATATCATATAAACCATAATCATTTGGGTCATAACTTGCAACCATAACTGTATGAAAACCACCATCATCAACATAATTGCCTCGAAGTGGTTTAAAGTTTGCAATAAAACAGCCAGTATAATTTCGAGTATAGTAGCCACCCCAAGGATACATTGATAAATCTAAGCCACCTCTAGAAGCATATTCCCATTCAGATTCAGTAGGAAGTCTATAATCTTGAACAAATATTTCGCCGTTTTCTGCTAAAAATCCATTCATTAACTGAGTTCTCCAAACACTAAATGCTGTAGCTTGTTTCCAACTAACACCTACTACAGGATAATTATCAAAAGCAGTATGCCAAAAATACATATTTGTCATTGGTTCATTAAATGAATATGTAAAATCTGTAATCCAACACAAAGTATCTGGATAAATATTTATAACATCTTTCATTATATATGAAGATCTATCTTTAATTGGAACAGTTTTTCCAACACCAGATCTGTCAATTTTATTTCCATTTCTAGTAACACTAAAATTAACTACATCTCCAGAGTACTGTTGCTCATCGAAATCATAAGAATGTCTTGAATTAATACCATCGTATGAAAATTTCTTTGCAGCTTGTTTTAAATCAATCCAAAAATACTCAAACATTAATTTTCTTGTATCTAATTCCTTTCTTCTATAAAATCTTTCTTGTGGAGGCAAATACATATCTTCAAGAATCTCTCTTTCCTCATCGCCTTGCCAATCAATAGTACTTTCCCAATTAATAAAAGGAGGATCAATTGCTTCTCCAAATTCATCTTCTTCAATTAAAAAATCTTCAGGCATTTGCTCTCCAAGTTTTTTATATGCAATTGAATCTCTAACCCAATAAACAAACTGTCTGTATTCATTATTAGTGATTTCAGTTTCATCCATCCAAAATGCTTGAACTGAAACAGTTTTTGACTGAGTTGTAATTGCATATGAAACATCTTGATCGGCTGGTCCCATATTATAACTACCCATTGGAATAAATAACATTCCATATGGATCTGGCGGAAACCACTCTTCACGATTTTGAACACCAGTTAATTCCCCATTGCCCATCATACTACAACCGCTGAAAAGTACAACTATTGAAATACTAAAAATTAGTAACTTTTTCATAATCCCTCCTTATTTATATTAAAACAGAAAGTTCAATTTATTATTTTATAAAAATCTTACGCTTTTATAACTTCCCCTCTTTTTGTCAACACTTATATTAAAGCAATATCCAGCCATAAATTCATGAGATAATCTATTATAACTTCCAATCTTTGAAGTAACAACATCAAATGCGTATCCAACTTTAATTCCATTTTTCAATTCTATTCCTAACATTCCAATTATTGCATCACCTGGTCTATATGAAACGCCACCCCAAATCATTTTATTGTATATTACAGTAGCATTAACGTCAAATTGTGATGTAGAACCATCTGATTTAATGTAAATTGATGGTCTAATTTCAAACAATGGATTGTTTGGTAATTGATAAAAATATCCAGCAGTTAAATAATAATGACGCTTCAAAAAAGTACTATTTGTTACATCAAAACTCATTTTTGGCTGAGTTAAATGTGTAGATGATAAACCAACATATAAGTCATTTGTTCTATAAAAAGCTCCTAAAGCCATATCAAAAACCATGTGACTTGCGTTTGTTGCTGGAATTGAAGGATCGCTTTCACTTGTACCTCCACCAGCTAAATCAGTTGGAGTAATCCACTTTTCTACATCGTATGATTTATTAAGTAATCCCAAATTAAGTCCAATCCCTAGTTTCCCATCACCTAAGTCAAGCTTATAAGCATAAGCTACTTTAAGAGTAACATTTTTTTCATTTCCTATTCTATCGTTTAATACCGATAATCCTACGCCGCTATTTATCATCTTTATTGGAGCGTCAACATTAAAAACTGTTGACATAGGGTATCCATCAAAGCCCATCCATTGATGTCGATTGATTGCAGTAGCACATATTGCATCGTTACTGCCAGCATATCCAGGATTAACATACAGTTGATTAAACATATTATAGCTAAACTGTGCATCTTGTTGTGCAGACACAATTGTAGATATAGTCAACATTATTAATGTTGAAACTAGGGCTAATTTGTTCATATTGAGCTTTTTAGGTCTGTTTTTTTCAATATAAAATCTATTTTAAAACACGTAAAATAAACAAATAAATTCATTATAACCAAATTTTATTAACAATTTCTGTTAATAAGTTCAAACTAAATTTAAACACTATTACGAGATATAAATAATAAAAGTTCTGTTTTGTCAAATGTTTTTTTAAATTTAATTTTTACTAAAGTATATTTTTTATTGATAAACTCTGCAATTTTAGATATAAAAAATTAATTAATTTTTTGGTAAGTAAGCCACCACTTGTCTGGCAATTCATGGTTACAAGCCTTTAAGTAGTCATTATAAGAACATGATACAATTAAATTTCTGTCTTTTATTTTTTGGTATGGAATTTCAAACCACCATCTGTCTGTTTTTAGGCTTTTAAAAAAAACAACATTATATTCATTATTAATATGTACTATAAATTTTTTATAATTTGAATTATCTGTGGTTGGATATTCTACTTGTTTCTGTGATATGCCTTCAATAAAATACCAAATCATTTGTGCAGCAAGTATATAAGTTTGGCTATTATCAGTATTATTTCCGATTAAATCGAATAAGCTATATGCTAAAAGTTTATCGCTTAATCCTGAATATTTTGCTATTTGACATGCCTCATCTCCTGAAAATCCATTTGGAGAAGAAAATAAACTTAATCTAGCATCACTTGATTTAATAGTATTAAAACTGAAATTGATTAATTCAGCATCTCTAAGTATTGGTTCAATTTCTTTAATGTTTGACCGAACTAGTCCTAAACGAAAATAATCAAAATAATAATTACTAAGCTCTTCAAGGCTTTTTTGACTTTGAATGTACGACTGGTAACCAATGTTGGTATAATTAAATAAGTATTTACTTCCTGAATCAATTATTTTTGACAGATACGACTGTTTATATTCGTCATTATCAGCTATATGAATTTTTGATTCGATAGATGCAATGTTTACAAATTTTTGAATTTTATCAAAGGCAAGGTAAATCCCATATATTCCATTCTGATTTCCACCAATTATTATTGGAATAATATTTTTCTCGTATAAATATATTATAACATCTCTAATTCCTATATGAGTATCATTGATTGTTTTCCCATTTCGAAAATTTCCTAAATCAATTATTTTTACATTGTTATAATAACTTTCAAGTGAATAAAGATGTTGTCTTATTGAGTTTGAAACAGAATAATCATCGTTAATAAAATCGTTACTAAAACCAATTATAGCAAGATTTGAATTATCTATATAAGATTGATTGTTATCGTATTGAAAAATAGATTTTCCTAATGAGCTATCATGCAAAAGACTATACAGATGCGATTCTGTTGGAATGAAATAATCTTCTAATAATATCATTTTATTATATTGTCTATTTTACTTTTTCACCCACTAACTCTAAGCATTGAGAATATGTGATTTCTTCTGCTTTTAAGTCTTTAGGGATTTTAAAGTTTTTCTTTTTATAAGAAATATAAGCACCCCAGCGTCCTGCTAATACTTTAAGTTCTTTGTTTTCTGGAAATTCTTTAATTGTTTTTTTCGATGCTTTATCAATTTTTTCAATTATAATTTCAATGGTTCGTTCAATAGTAATTGTCATTGGGTCGTCTTCTTTTCCCAGAGAATAAAATCCACCATCATATTTAGCATAAGGACCAAATCGTCCAATTCCAATTGTAACAATTTTATCATTATAAGTTCCAACTTCTCGAGGCAATTTGAAAAGGCTTAAAGCTTCTTCTAATGTAATTGTTTGTATCAATTGACCTTTAAGTAAACTTGCAAATTTTGGTTTTTCTTCTTCGTTGTTTTCGCCAATTTGAATCATTGGTCCGTATCTGCCAATTTTTGCATAAACGGTTTTTCCATTTGGGTCTTCACCAAGAATTCTTTCCCCTTTTGCTTTTTCTGATACAGTTTGAGTATTATCAACTTTGGCATGAAAAGGTTTGTAGAATTTATCAATCATTTTTTGCCATTGCAATTTTCCTTCAGCAATTTCATCAAATTCGGCTTCTACTGAAGCTGTAAAATTATAATCTAATATATCGGCAAAATATTCTACTAAAAAATCATTTACAACGATTCCAATATCTGTTGGAAAAAGTTTAGATTTTTCTTTTCCGGCAGTTTCTGTTTTAACCTCTTCTTTTAAAGATTTTCCGGTAAGAGTTAACATATTGTAATTACGATCAACACCTGTGCGGTCTTCTTTAATTACATAACCACGATTTTGAATTGTTGAAATTGTTGGAGCATAAGTAGATGGTCTTCCAATTCCCAAGTCTTCCATTTTCTTAACTAGGCTAGCTTCTGTATATCTTGCTGGATAATGTGTATATTTTTCGGTTGCTGTAATTTTTTTACAATTTAATTCGGCACCTTTTAATAATTCAGGTAATAGAGTTTCGTCGTTTTCTTCTTTTTCTTCATCAGTTGATTCGAGATAAACTTTAAGAAAACCATCAAATTTTAATACTTCACCAGATGCTACAAATTTTTCTTTTTGATTTGAGATATTAATATTAGCTGTAGTTTTTTCAAATTTAGCATCGCTCATTTGAGATGCCAAAGTACGTTTCCAGATTAAATCGTATAGTCTTTGCTCGTTTGAGGGTCCGGTAATATTTTTATTCGATAAATATGTTGGTCTAATTGCCTCGTGAGCTTCTTGAGCACCTTTACTTTTAGTTACAAATGTTCTTTTATGAGCATAGTTTTCACCAAAAGAGGATTTTATTTCGCTAAGTGCTGCTGCAACTGCCGATTCTGCTAGATTTAATGAGTCAGTTCTCATATAAGTAATATGACCTGCTTCATATAATTTTTGTGCAACAGTCATTGTTTGTGAAACAGAAAATCCCAATTTTCTTCCAGCTTCTTGTTGTAAAGTAGAGGTTGTAAATGGTGGAGCTGGTGATTTTTTTGAAGGTTGAGTAACTACGTCATCTACATTGAAAATGGAATCTTTACATTTTTCCAGAAAGTTTTTAGCATCATCTTTCGATGTGAATTTTGTATTTAATTCGGCTTTAAATTCTTTTTTTGCTTTATCTGTAGAAACTGTAAATATTGCTATAACCCTGTATGATGATGTTGAATTGAAAACTTGAATTTCTTTTTCTCTTTCAACAATTAATCTTACTGAAACAGATTGAACACGTCCAGCAGATAATGCTGGTTTTATCTTTTTCCATAGTAGTGGAGATAATTCAAATCCAACAAGTCTGTCCAATATTCTTCTAGCTTGTTGAGCATCAACAAGATCTTTGTTTATTTTTCGTGGATTTGCAACAGCTTTTTTAATAGCTTCTTTTGTAATTTCGTGAAAAACAATTCTTTGAGTTTTTTCTTGTGGAATTTTCAATGCTTCACATAAATGCCATGAAATTGCTTCTCCTTCACGGTCCTCATCGGAAGCAAGCCAAACAACTTTTGCTTCTTTTGCATATTTAGTCAATTCAGTTACTAACTTTTTTTTGTCGGCAGGAACTTCATAAATAGGTTCATAGTTTTTATCTATTTTAATACCATTCTCTTTTTTTGATAAATCTCTAATATGACCAAAACATGATTTTACTAAAAAATCTTTTCCTAAAAATGTTTGAATTGTTTTGGCTTTTGCAGGGGACTCAACTATTACTAAATTTTCTTCCATCTGTATTTATTTTAAAGCCACAAAATAAAGCAATTACAAATCGCTCTGCAAATTTTTAATTTTTTAAATGTATCAAGCAGATGTAAAAACAATATTTTACACATTTGTATTCGATTGAAAATAAGTTTTTTAAGTTGTGTTAAAATTATTATTTAAAAGTTAAAAGAATTAATTTTTGACCATACAATATTATTATATACTTAAAATTTCCTATCTTTGTTCTTATTTAGATTAAATACATATAAGATGCTTAAGATAGTTGATTTACACGCAAATATTAATGAAAAAGAAATTCTTAGAGGAATAAATCTTGAGATTAAAGCTGGTGAGGTTCATGCTATTATGGGACCAAATGGTTCAGGAAAAAGTACATTAGCAGCTGTTTTAGCAGGGCGAGAAATTTTTAATGTAACTAAAGGAGAAGTTATTTTTAATGGTAAAAATCTTTTAGAACTGAGTCCAGAAGATAGAGCAAGAGAGGGAATATTTCTTGGATTCCAGTACCCAATTGAGATTCCGGGAGTGAGTATGGTAAGTTTTATGAAAACTGCTGTGAACGAAGCCAGAAAATATAAAAACCTTCCTGCTTATTCTTCTTCAGATTTTTTGAAATTAATGCGTGAAAAAACAGCATTAGTTGAAATTGATTCAAAACTAACAAATAGGTCTGTAAATGAAGGTTTTTCGGGTGGTGAAAAAAAGAAAAACGAAATTTTCCAAATGGCAATGCTTGAGCCAAAACTTGCAATTCTTGACGAAACCGATTCAGGATTAGATATTGATGCTTTACGAATAGTTTCAAATGGCGTAAACAAGCTTAAGAACAAAGACAATGCAACTGTTGTTATTACTCACTATCAAAGACTTTTAGATTATATTGTGCCTGATTTTGTTCATATTTTATATAATGGAAGAATTGTAAAATCGAGCGGAAAAGAACTCGCATTAGAGCTTGAGGAAAGAGGATACGACTGGATTAAAAAAGGAGAGGTTTAAGAATGTTTGTTAGTTTGTTTTATGACATTATATGATGTTAAAAGAGCTTGTAAAAAAAATATCATTTTTTAAAGATTCTGAATATTTTCAATCAGGTTTATTGCGTTCGATTAAAACCGAAACAAAATTATTAGAAGAAAGAACGATAGTAAATAATTTTTTGTCGCTATTAATTGATTCTAAATTTGATTATGATTTTATTCTTAGTATTTTGTTTTCAGAACTTTATATGAATATTTGTCAACATTCGGAATCTGAACAATCGTTTTATTATTTTTCAAAATGCAATTCAGAAAATTCGATTGAAATTATATTTTTTGACACAGGTGTTGGAATTCCAAATAAAATTCGAGCATACTATAAAAATAAAACTTTTGAAAGCGATTCTGAGTGTATCGAATTTGCGTTACAAAACGATGTTACAACTAAAAGCTTTATTCAAAATTATGGAAGAGGTTTAGATAATGTAAAATCTTGTATTTCTTCATATTGTGGAGAATTTCAGATTTTTTCTGGAAATGGTAAATTTTCTTTTGATGGAACAAAATATATAAAACGTTCGTTATCAAAAAAAATAAACGGAACAATGGTTTTTATTAAAATCAATTTAAATAATCTTACAATTAAGCAAGATAATGATTACTCAAATGAATTAACTTTTTAATATGATAATTCGAGTTGTTGATATTACAAATGATTATTATTCAGGAATATCTGGATTAAAGGTTGGGAAGTATATAGATAAAGCAATCTTAGATAATCCTGAAACAGCTATCTCTGTTTCATTTTATGGGATAGAATCAATTGCACCATCGTTTGTTAATGGAGCATTATTATACATCGTTGATTTATATGGAGTAGATTTTTTTAAATCAAAAATTAAAATTATTGAGGTATCAAGCAAAGTTCAGTTTTTAATTAAGGATAATGTTTTAAAATATTTTGATTTTAAAAATTCATTTATGCAACAATTAAAAGCCAAGAATTTTTATTTAGCAATTGATGGAAGTAATGAAAGTGAAAGCATTAAACAGTATTTAAAGAATCTGAATAAATCGGAATCTTTAAACATTAATTTTAATAATGATTTTATAGATTCTAATAGGATTAAACAATATATTAAAAATACAGACTGTGTAATATTTATATTGTCGGAAAAAAATTATTCCAATATTATTTTAGAGTTGTTATCAGTAGCTATTCAAAATAATTTACCTTGTATTTTATTAATAAAGAAGGGTGTTTATATTAATTTAACAGAGAGAGAAAAAGATAAGGTTTTTATCTCTAGATTTGATAATAAAAATATTATAAAATCAATCAGGGATATTAATGAAATAGTATTAAAAAATAATATAAACTCGCCAAATATTCAAAAAGCTCAATTAAAAAGATCAAAAAATACTGAACCCATAATTTTTTGGTCAGCTTTAGCTTTTTTAGCAAATCTTTTGTTTAGTAGCATGTTAGTTAAAAGTAAAAAATAATAATCAATTTATATGTCGGAAGTAGTTGAAAAAAAAGATATTAAATCGCAATATTTAGAACTCTTCAGTGAAAATATTGATAAAATATCTAATGTATCATCTTCAATAATAAATAAATTCAGAAATCAAGCCATTAAAGATTTTGAAAAGTTAGATATTCCGAACAAAAGGAATGAAAATTATAAATATTTAGATTTAAAAACCGCTTTCGATAATAAATACAATTATAATTTTATTCAAAGTAAAATACAGGTTAAGCTCGAAGAGGTTTTTCGTTGTGATGTTCCAGAAATGGATACCGAAAGTATTGTTCTTATAAATGGATGGTACGGAAATAAAACAAATTTACTTCAAAAGGTTGAGGGGAAAGCTATTATTGGAAGTTTTTCGGAAGCAGCAAAACAATATCCCGATTTATTTGAGAAGTATTATTCGAAATCGAAAAATATTGAAAAAGAAAGTTTAGTTTCTCTAAATACCGCATTTGCAGGCGATGGCATTTTCTTTTATGTGCCAGATAATATCGTGCTTGAAAAGCCAATTCAAATTATCAACTTGATGGTTAGCGAAGAAGATACTTTTGCTCAACCACGAAACTTATTTATTCTTGGAAAAAACAGTCAGGCTAAAATTATAGTTTGCGACCACACTTTATCGGCAAGTAAATTTCTTTCAAACTCAGTTACAGAAGTTTTTCAGGAAGAAAATTCGGTTTTTGATATTTATAATCTTCAAAACGAGCATAATGGTGCATCGAAAGTGTCTTCTGTATTTTTCAATCAAAGCAATAAAAGCACATTATTATCAAACATTATTACTCTTCATGGCGGAGTTGTCAGAAACAATGTTTATGTAAATGTTGATGGCGAACATTGCGAAAGTAAGCTTTATGGACTTTATTTGTCAGACAAATGGCAAAACATTGATAACTATACTTATGTGTCGCATAATAAGCCAAATTGCAATAGCAGCCAATTTTATAAAGGAATACTTGACGATGCATCAATAGGTGCTTTTAATGGAAAAATTTATGTTAGCAGAGAAGCTCAAAAAACATCTGCTTATCAGGCAAATAATAACATTCTGTTGACAAATGATGCAAAAGTTAATTCCAAGCCTCAACTAGAAATTTATGCCGATGATGTTAAATGTAGTCATGGAGCAACTTCTGGTCAAATTGATGAAAATGCGTTATTTTATTTACGTTCGAGAGGAATTTCCGAAAAAGAAGCAAGATTCCTGTTGTTATATGCTTTTACAAACGAAATAATTAAGGAAATTAAAGTAGAAGCTTTAAGAGATAGAATTAGTAATTTGGTTGATAAACGTTTACGAGGAGAATTAGCACGTTGCAATAGCTGTGTAATTAATTGTTGTTAAATTTTTTTTGAAGCAGATTATTTTATAAATTTACATATAAATTAATCGTAATAGTTTTAACAACTAAACAGTTTGAACAATTATTTAATTGAACACACAAGTGTACTTCTACAAGAATTTTAGTGGAAATTAATGATTTTAGAAAATAAATAAATTTCAAAATGAGCACTTTAGACCTTAAAAGAAACTTACATTTATTGATAGATAGTATTGATAATGAAAATCTTTTGTTGAATTTTTATAACTTAATGAAAACTCGTACTTCATTAAATGAAGGTAAGTTATGGGAAAAGCTATCTGAACAGGAGCAAAATGAATTACTATTAGCATTTGAAGAAAGCTTTGAACCTGAAAATTTGATTTCATTAGAAGTAATGAAAAAAAAACATGAAAAATGGCTTTAATAATAAAATTGTCGAAAAGAGCAGATATAAAATTTGATAAAATTCTAGATTATTTATTATTAGAGTATGGTGAAGAGAGCACTAAAATATTTGTGAAAAAAGTTTATAATTTTCTTGAGGTTTTATCAGAATTTCCTGAAATAGGAACAATTGAAAATAGAGAAAAAGGAATCAGAAGTTTTACAATTATAGAACAAATAAATGTTTTTTATAGGATTGAAAATGAGAAAATTATTATACTAACTTTTTTTGACAACAGACAAAATCCAAAAAAGAAAAGTAAAATAATTTAGTTAAAAAATAATTTATTTGAAAATATATTTCTTTGAATTTGATTAATTTTCAATAAGCAACAAAAAATTATTATGACTTTTGATATAAAAAAAATAAGAGCTGATTTTCCAATTTTAAGCCGTGAAGTGAATAAAAAACCATTGATTTATCTTGACAATGGTGCAACAACACAGAAGCCTCAAGTAGTTATTGATAAAATAGTTGATATATATACAAATTATAACAGCAATATTCATCGTGGTGTTCATTATTTGAGCAGTTACACTTCAGAGGCTTATGAAAATTCGAGAAAAACTGTTCAATCGTTTATAAATGCCAAATATTCGCATGAAGTAATTTTTACAAGTGGAACAACCGGCTCAATAAATACACTTGCCGACTCTTTATGTCAGGATTATATAAAGCCTGATGATGAGGTAATTATTTCAGAATTAGAGCATCATGCAAATATAGTTTCGTGGCAAGTTCAGTTTGGTGGTAAAGGAGTAAAACTTAAAGTATTACCAATAAATGATGCCGGTGAGCTTTTGATTGAGAAATTACCTGAATTGATTTCTGAAAAAACTAAACTTATTTCTATAACTCAGGTATCAAACACATTAGGAACAGTTAATCCTGTAAAAGAAATTATTAAAATTGCACATCAGTATAATATTCCTGTATTAATTGATGGGGCACAGGCAGTTCAGCATACAAAAGTTGACGTTCAAGATTTGGATTGCGACTTTTATGTTTTTTCCGGTCACAAAATATATGCACCAACCGGAATCGGAGTTTTATATGGAAAAGAAAAATGGCTCGACAAACTTCCCCCTTGCCAAGGTGGTGGCGATATGATTTTGTCGGGTTCAGTGTCGTTTGAAAAAACACTTTATCAAAGATTACCTTTTAAATTTGAAGCAGGAACAACAAATTATGTTGGAGCTATTGCAATGGCTACAGCTTTAGAATATGTTCAAGGCATTGGAATTGAAAATATTGAAAATTACGAAAAGCAATTATTAGAATATGCAAACAAAAAATTATCGTCAATTTCTGAATTGATAATTTACGGAAATGCAAAAAATAAAGCTTGTGTAATTTCATTTCTTATAGATACCGTTCACCATTACGATACTGGTATGATACTCGATAAATTAGGAATTGCAGTTAGAACAGGCACACATTGCACCGAACCTTTGATGAAACGCCTAAGAATTGATGGAACTGTTCGTGCATCGATGGCTTTTTACAATACATTTGAAGAAATTGATGTACTATGCAGTGGAATAGAGAGAGTTAAAACAATGTTTTTTTAATACAATATATTATGGCTAAAGTCTTAGTTACTGAGGAAAAATTAAATTTTGCTATCGAATATTTCAATGAGCTTAATGAAAAAGAATACATTAAAATATTGAATGATTTTCAGAAAGAACAAATTCATTTGAGAGATTATTTACAAGAATTAAATGCTGGTTTTGAATTAGACAGTGAGCTTTTTGACGATGTAATGGACATGACATTAATTATTTGGAAAGCATTTAAGGATTCTAATAATAATGTTTTCCCGATTGTAACTGACGATATTATTGACCAAGTTGAGATAGAGGCTGAAAATGCAGATAATGAATTAGCCAAATCGCTCGGAATAAATTTGGATGACGAGAAGGTTGATTTATCGAAACTTAAAACAATAAACGACAAGTTTAAAGCTGGTGACGTTGATAGTCCTGAAGAGCTTTTAAAGTTGATTGAAAAAAATAATTTGGGAGATTTTCTGAAAAAATCGGAAGGTTCGCACACAGAAAATCAGGAAGTTTTGACTGATTTTGTTTACGAAGAAGTGTATTCGATGGAAGATATTGAAGCCGTTGATGCATCGGCATGTTGTGATATTTTGTTTGATGTAATAAAGTGTTTTGATAAAACAATAAATAAAAAATAAAAATGAGCGAAATTCAGGAACAAATAATTGAAGAATTTTCACTTTTAGAAGACTGGATGGATAAATATAATTATCTTATCGAACTTGGTAAAGAATTGCCAGCCATAGACGAAAAATTTAAAACTGATGAATATTTGATTCGAGGCTGCCAGTCGAAGGTTTGGCTAAATGTTGAGGAAAAAGACGGAATCTTACATTTTACAGCCGATAGCGATGCAATTATTACTAAAGGTATTGTTTCATTATTGATTAAAGCTATAACCGGAAGAACTCCCGACGAAATTGTTGAAACAGAATTGTATTTTATTGACAAAATCGGATTAAAAGAAAATCTTTCGCCAACTCGTGCAAATGGCCTGGTTGCAATGGTTAAGCAGATGAAGCTTTATGCTATTGCTTACAGGGAAAAGCTTAAAGGATAAAAGCACCAAACTCAAAGATTAAAGCCCAAAGGTTGGAAGAAGAAGTAAGCAGTATTCAGAAAGCAGTAAACAGTAACAAAGAACAACAAACTACAAACTACAAACAATCCTATATATGACACAAGAAGATGAACTTTTTATACTAGAATCGACAATAGTAACTACTCTAAAAACTATTTTCGACCCCGAAATTCCAGTAAATATTTATGAATTAGGGCTTATTTATAAAATTGATATTGACGAATACAATAATGTTGAAATTACAATGACTCTGACTTCGCCAAATTGCCCAATGGCAGACGATTTAATTCAGGAAGTTAGAGACAAGGTTAAAGGAATAGAAAAAGTAAACAGAGTTACAATTGATTTAGTTTTTGACCCACCATGGTCGCAAGATATGTTATCGGATGAAGCAAAACTTGATTTGGGATTATTATAATTATTATTTATGACTAAATATTTTAAAGTTTTTTTAATTTGTTATTCTACATTAGTTCTAAACTTAACAGGTTTTTCGCAGGTCAAATTAACTATCGATAGCCTTAAACTTTCGCCTCCCGGAACAGTTTGGGTAAAAGACAATATTTACATCGACCAATTTCCTGTAACAAATGCCGATTATACCGAGTTTTTGCTCACAGCTGCAGCTTATTACAATCCAAAAGTTCATGATACTATTCAAAAAATGCCGACTTATAAAGTGAATTGGAAAAAGCTATCTGAATATTTTTTTACTTTAGAACTTGATGAGGATTTTTTAAAAAAGCTTGATTTGAATTATTACGAACCTCTTAGTTGGACAAATGACTCGAATCTGCAATTTTCGTATTACGACGATGAATATTATAGCAATTTTCCAATAGTCAATATCTCGTACGAACAAGCCAAAGAGTATTGTAAATGGCGTTCAGATATGGTTTTATTAAGCTATGCAATAAATGTAAGTAGCAAAAAGAAGCGTGATGTTTTATATACTAAATTCAATTTCAGGCTTCCAAGGTTTGATGAATGGAAAAGTGCTTACGATATTTTTGAAATCAAAAACGAACCTTTTACAAAACCAGTTTCAGGAGAGGATTCAGAATCTGAATATTTTCATTACACTCCCGGAAATGTTTCGGAAATGCTTGATGTAAAAGGACAAGCTGTTGGTGTAAGCTGGAAAGATAATTTAGATTCAACAAAACCAATTAATCCTGTTCAATATCAAAAACCCAGCGACTGGCTAGGATTTAGATGTATTTGTGAGATTCTTGAATATTAGAGGGTTTGACGACACTGTTAAAAAAATTCTTTATTTACATCTAATATTTCTGAACTAAAACTTATATGTACAATATTCAGAATATCAGCATTTAAGCACAGTAATTCTGAATTAAAATAATTAATTTTATCTGGTTAATTATTACTTTAATCAAAGATTGATATTTAAAATACAGAAATAACATATTTTAACTATTGTTTATTATGGGCATCTCAATTCCTGTATGATATTCAAATGAAAAAACATATAATATAATTATATATTTAAAATTGTCTTCTATTTTGTAATCTAAGCCTCGTATATTTGTAATAGTAAGATTATTAACAAGATACACGCAATATATTTTTTAATATATTATTTACTTAAATCATTTTTTTTAGTCATCAAATATTGCTGATTAGTCAAAAATGAAACATTGCAATTTTTAATTAAGGCATTATTAAAACTAAAAATTATAAATTTATTTAACTTTAAATATATAATCTAAATTATTAATTATCAAACAATTAAATTTACCTTTTATGAAAAAGCACATACATTTTCTGTATTTTACACTGATTTTTGCAGTAATTTTAAGTACAGTTACATTTTCGCAAACAAATGAAGAAATCAACATTCAGAAATTAAAATACGAGAAATTTTTGAATGAACACCCTTTCAACAAACACGAGAAAAAAACTCCTAAAGATTGGAAAAAATCAACTCCAAAATGTGATAGACCAGACTTAATGATGGAACGTGATTTTTTATTGACTTTAGACCCAAATACAGGAACTGTTCCTAAAGAAAGATTAGCAGATGCAAATCTTATAGCTAAACAAATTTTAGCTCAAAAGTCAGCAATTGCAGGAGTAAGTTGGACTGAGCGTGGACCAAATAATGTTGGTGGTAGAGTGCGTGCTTTAATGTTCGACCCAAATGATGCTGCAAATGGTTATAAAAAAGTATGGTCAGGAAGTGTTTCTGGTGGACTTTGGTACAACAACGACATAACTGATGAAAATTCAAGTTGGTATCATGTTAACGATTTTTGGGATAATATTGCTATTGGCTGTATTACTTATGACCCTTCAAACAAACAAGTTTTTTATGTAGGTACAGGCGAAGGTTACGACTCCAGAATGGTAAAAGGTTTAGGTATTTTACGTTCGCCCGATGGAGGAAATAGTTGGTTCTATTTGAATAATACTAAAAATGCAAATTTTGGTTCTGTACAAAAGATTGTAGTAAAATCTAACGGAAATGTTTTTGCAGCAACAAATACCGGTGTTTATAAATCAACCGACCAAGGCTTAAACTGG
>MEND01000098.1:46113-46692 GCA_001768975.1 Bacteroidetes bacterium GWA2_31_9
TAACAGGAACAGTAGTAGCCGATTTGGAATTAGCATCAAATGGCGATTTATATGCTTCTATGGGATGGTCGGGCTCATCACCTACTAATATTAATGGAATTTATAAATCAACAAATGCAAGCAATGGAAATGCCGGCACATGGACAAGAATTTGGTATGATCCAAATCATCAGCGTATAGAAATGGCTTCAGCTCCATCAAATCCAGATGTTCTCTATTTTGTGGCTCAAGGCACTAGTTCTGGAATTGATAATGGTGGTGGTGTGTATCGCACCGATAATGGAGGTGCCAATTGGTACGATATTACTGAACCTAATGATGATGAAACTGGTTTACCGGATAATGATTTTACCAGAGGACAAGCATTTTGGGATTTAATAATGAAAGTTGATCCTGCTAATGCAAACAATGTGTATATAGGCGGTATTAATATGTTTAGAAGTACAGATGCTGGTATAAATTGGACTCAAATATCAAAATGGACAAATGGAAGAGGTCAGGCAGCAATGCCATACTCAATTGTTCACTCCGATAATCATGCTTGTGATTATGCACCAGGAAATAGTTCTCGGGTTGTAT
>MEND01000099.1 GCA_001768975.1 Bacteroidetes bacterium GWA2_31_9
TGCAAAAAATAGAAAATATTTCAATGAACTTATATTTTATGGGACTATTGCTGCTTAAAAATTTAACGAACTATTGAAACATAATATTTAACTTCAAACACTTCGACATGCTCAGTGCATCGCCTCAAACCTTCTCTACTGAATTTCGTCTGATAATATTGATTCGCTGTTGGCTTTTGGTTTTGGGCTTTTTGCTTTACCTGTTAAAACCTCAAACTTCAAACCTCAAACATTCTTTTAATTTAATAATTAACACATTACAATCATAATAAGAAAAATTGTTAATAAAACTTTTATTTTTGATTACAGTATGTTAAATTTGTAGAAATATAATAACAAAAATTAGATGGAAGAAAATACATTGATAGTTAGTTTAAAGCAAAAAATTAATAAGCTAATTTCTTTGTATGAGTTCAAAAAAGACGAAATAAATAAATTACAGAACGAACTTAAAGAGAAAAATACACAACTAGCAAGTTGTGAAAACAAAATAATAGAATTAGAGCAAAAAAATAATCAGTTAAAATTAGCAAAAGCTTTGGTAAGCAGTGATGAACCAAATGATGCTAAACTGAGAATCAACAAAATGGTGCGGGAAATAGACAAGTGTATTGCTTTACTAAATAAATAGCATAGGATATGGAAGACAACAAATTATCAATAAATTTAAATATAATTGACCGTTATTATCCTTTGCGTATTGAAGTTAAAGAAGAAGAAAAAATAAGAAAAGCAGCAAAATTAATAAATGATAAAGTATTGCAATATAAGCAAAAATACACTGACAAAGACACTCAGGATTTTCTTGCTATGGCTGCATTACAATATGTTTCTAAGGTATTAGAACTTGAAGGCAAACAAGACAGTAAACCTATAATTAACGAACTGCAAGAAATTGAAAAAGAATTAGAAGATTATTTGCAAAAGCAATAAGGTTCTTTAAAAAATATTTAAGAATTAGCCCGCATAATTCTTTATAATTGGTAGAAACTCAACATTACAAATTTTGGAGTAATCTTGTTTTTTTAATGTCAGGCCTCAGCCCTTGTGGTGTCAGATTTATCTGACCAGTGGAAAACAAAGAAAAAGTAGTAGCTCCACCCATGTCGTAACCGGGTTTTCTTACACACTATAAAGTTTATGCGGGTTTTTTTATGTTTAATTTAATATATATATAAAGTATGATTTTTTTAATAGTTGGTATCATTTCATTTATTGCAGGAGGTGGTATTTCTTACGTTGTAATAAAGAAAGCGTTAGAAGCAAAGTCAAAAAGTATTATTCGAGATGCCGAAAATGAAGCAGAAGTAATTAAAAAAGATAAAATGCTTCAAGCAAAAGAAAAATTTCTTCAATTAAAAGCTGAACACGAAAAACAAATTGCTGAAAGAAATAGTAAAGTTGTTGTTGCTGAGAACAGAATTAAGCAACGAGAACAAAGCTTAAATCAAAAAGGTGAAGAGTATAACAAAAAAATTAGAGAAGTTGATACTTTAAAAGAAAACCTAAACTCACAAAGAGAACTAGTTAATAAAAAGAATGAAGAAATTGAAAAATTTCATAAACTTCAAGTCGAAAAGCTAGAAAAATTATCAGGAATGAGTGGCGAAGACGCTAAGAATATGCTTATTGAATCGATGAAAGCTGAGGCAAAGACTCAATCAATGTCGCTAATAAATGAAATGATTGAAGAAGCTAAACTCACTGCTAATAAAGAAGCTAAACGAATTGTAATTCAAACTATTCAACGTGTAGCATCAGAACATGCAGTTGAAAACTCAATTACTGTTTTCAATATCGAGAATGATGAAATTAAAGGCAGAATTATTGGTCGTGAAGGAAGAAATATTCGAGCTTTAGAAGCAGCTACTGGTGTTGAAATTATTGTTGACGATACTCCAGAAGCAATTGTACTTTCAGCTTTTGACCCAGTAAGAAGAGAAATTGCTCGTTTAGCTCTACATCAATTGGTTAGCGATGGGAGAATTCACCCTGCAAGAATTGAAGAAGTAGTTGAAAAAACTAAAAAACAAATTGAAGAAGAAATTATTGAAGTTGGTAAACGAACTACAATCGACTTAGGAATTCATGGACTTCATCCTGAACTAATTAGAATGATTGGTAAAATGAAATATCGTTCATCTTACGGACAAAATTTATTACAACACTCACGCGAAGTTGCTAATCTTTGTGCTATAATGGCATCGGAATTAGGATTAAATGCAAAACTTGCTAAACGTGCTGGATTACTTCACGATATTGGAAAAGTACCCGATGAAGAACCTGAATTACCACATGCTGTTTATGGTGCTAAACTTGCCGAAAAATGCAAAGAAAATCCTGAAATCGTTAATGCAATTGGGTCTCACCACGACGAAATGGAAATGAATACACTTATTGCTCCTATCGTACAGGTTTGTGATGCAATTTCGGGAGCCAGACCAGGAGCAAGACGGGAAGTTGTAGAATCTTATATGAGACGTTTAAAAACCCTTGAAGACCTTGCATTATCATATCCAGGAGTTCAAAAAACATTTGCAATTCAAGCTGGTAGAGAATTAAGAGTTATTGTTGGTGCTGACAAAGTTTCGGATGCCGAAACTGAAACATTATCAAACGAAATTGCAACTAAAATTCAAAGCGAAATGACATATCCTGGTCAGATTAAAATTACTGTAATCAGGGAAACTAGGGCTGTTAATTATGCAAAATAACTGATTTACACTACCAAATAGAGTTATTGCTAATTGTTAAATAGAATATTATGATTAAAAAAAATAAAATTTTAATGATGATAAAAAATTCAGTAAAATCTATTGACCCTTCTGCAATTGTTATTCTTTTTGGTTCTTATGCTCGTGGTGACAATAAGAAAGAATCTGATATTGATTTATTAATACTATTAAATAAAGATTCGGTTTCTCGAAACGACGAAAAGCAAATTAAATATCCGCTTTACGAAATCGAATTTGAAATAGGCAAAATTATTAGTCCAATAGTTTTGACATTGAAAGATTGGACTTCAAAACATAAAATTACTCCATTTTATGAAAATGTAACTCAGGAAGGAATAATTTTATGAATCATCAGGATAGACAAGAATTAATTGTTTATAGAATTTCAAAATCTAAAGAAATTTATTCCGAAGTTGAATTGCATATACAAAATGAATTATGGAACACTGCAATAAATAGACTATATTATGCTTGTTATTATGCTGTTAGTGAATTATTAATAAAATATGAGATAAGTTCAAAAACTCATGCAGGTACTAGATTAATGCTTGGAATGCATTTTATTAAACCTGAAATTGTTTCAAAGGAATTTGGGAAATTATATTCTGACTTATTCGACTTAAGGCAAACAGGAGATTATGAGGACTTTATTGACAATAAAAAAGAAGACGTAATTGATTTAATTGAACCAGCAAAAAAATTGATATTTGAAATTGAAAAATTGATTATGTAATAATTTATTGCTAAATAATGCACAAATTAACAAATACAAAAATATTAGTTACAGGTGGTGCCGGATTTATTGGCTCAAATTTAATTGAAGCACTCCTTTCTCAGAACAATTATGTAGTTTGTCTCGACAACTTCCTAACAGGTAAAAGAGAAAATATAAACGATTTCTTAATTAATCCAAATTTTAAATTAATTGAAGGTGATATTAGAAACCTTGATACTTGCCGAGAATCAGTAAAAAACATTGAATATGTATTTCATCAAGCTGCATTAGGCTCAGTACCTCGTTCAATTAACGACCCTATTACAACAAACGACATAAATATAAATGGTTTTTTGAATATTTTGCTTGCATCACGAGATGAAAAAGTAAAGCGTTTTATTTATGCTGCAAGCTCCTCTACTTATGGCGATAGTCAGCAACTTCCTAAAATAGAAGATAATATTGGAAAACCTTTATCTCCTTATGCTGTAACAAAATATGTAAATGAACTTTATGCGAAAGTATTTAATGATTTGTATGGAATAGAAACAATTGGCTTGAGATATTTTAATGTGTTTGGTAAAAATCAAGACCCTGAAGGTCAGTACGCAGCTGTAATTCCTAAATTTATTCAACTATTAATAAATCACCAATCTCCTGTTATAAATGGAGATGGCTCACAAACCAGAGACTTTACTTATGTTGAAAATGTAGTTGCAATAAATCAACTTGCTGCTCTTTCAAATGCTACAACAATAAATAATATTTACAACGTAGCTTACGGTCAACAAACTACCTTAAACGAACTTACAGAATTATTAAAAGAGTATCTTTCTGAATTTGACTCCAAAATTAAAAACATTCCAATCATTCATGGTTCAACCAGAATTGGCGATATTCAACATTCGCTGGCTTCGATTGATAAAGCTAAAACAAAACTTAGCTACAATCCTGAATTTGATTTAAAATTTGGTTTGAAGAAGTCGATTGGGTGGTATTGGGATAAATTGAAATAATCCATTATTTCAAATATTTATCAAAAAAACTACCTCGCTAATTTCTTAAACGAGGTAGCAAAATGTATCAAAATTTATTTTTTTTTAATATAACTATTGTTTTATAAATTTTCTAGTTACAATAGTATCATTATTTTTCAATTTTAAACAATAAATACCTATTGGCAAAGAACTAATATCAATTTGACTTATAAGTTCTGATACTTCTTCGGATTTAACAATTTGACCATTAATATTATATATTTTAATCTCAGTTGAATTATTTAATAGAGTCAATTCAATTGTTAACAAATCATTAGCTGGATTTGGATATATAACAACAGCATTATCTTTATATGACTCATTTATAACATCATCAGATTCTTTATTACTTAGATTATCATCTAATGTAGCATCTTTAAATATTTTATTATAAGGATTAACATAATTTAAGGAATATAACATAATGTCACCATCAGCATTCCTTAATGAAAGAAAAACATCTTTATTACCTATTTGGCAAGTTCCAAAAACCTTTAAGTCTTGATTAACAGGAAAATAATCTGTTGTTAAATGCTTAGGAACTGAACCAGAAAGGCATTTTGTAAAAAAAGCACCATCAGCATTTCTATGTAAAACCATCTCCTTTTTTCCATCAGAATTATAATCTCCAATAGTAATACCATTCCAATAATTATTATTTGCATAAAAAGAATTATCTACAATAGAGCTGGTTAGAACAAACTGGTTAGAATTTTTTATAAAATTCCAAATAAAAATATATCCATCTGAATTTCTAACCCCAACTATTTCATTTGAGCCATCATTGTCAATATCACCAGATGAGATTGCAGCCCAATCACTACCACCCATAAAATTACTATATAAAGTATTTAAGAAATAAGTGCTACCGTTTTTAGCAACATTCCAGATATATAACTTACCATCACTTCTGATAGCAGCTATTTCATTTATTCCATCTTTATCTATATCCGTTGCAGTTATTCCTGCCCAATTTTTATTTGGACAAAAAGCATTTGTTGAACTTACAAGCCCAGAAATAGAATATGTACCACTATTATTGTTTACTTTCCAAACATAAATATTGCCTTCATAGTTTCTAATTACAGCAACTTGATCACCTACAAAATCATTTGTAAAATGACCTGCAGTAATTCCCTTCCATTTGCTATTTAATGCCCCTGTTGAAACACCCCCAGATATATAAGAACCACACGATGTCATTTTATATCCAACATTATTAAAATCTATAACGACATTGTTATATGTTGCACTAGTTGTATTATTTTCAATTTTATAAAAATAGAATCCACCATCAGAATTTCTAACAGTAATAAATTCATCTTTTTTGCCATTATTATTAAAATCACCACCTGCAACACTTTGCCAATCATCATCGTGAATTCCACCAGGTGTACTGTTTCTTCCAAGAAAGCAAAAAGTTTTTTGATAATCGTATGCGTTTGCATAACCTAATAATACTTGTGGCTGAGCATAAACGAAATCAGCTTTATTTGGGTTCTCAAGAAAAGTTGAATAATAATCAGAAACTATATTATAAAGTGGGCTAGTATTATTATAATAATAACTTGCTTGTACATTTGATAATCTCAACCATCTCGCAATATTAGTAACAACCTGAATATTATAATCACAGACACTACACCCACTAGAATAACATTTCCAAAAATAACAATCACCTCTAATATCATTATGATATTTTAAAGGATCAGCATAAATTCTATAAATCATATCATTAGCTAACCTTTTCATATCATCATCTGTAATATACCCACCAACACAGCACCCTCCAGAAGTACTTTTTATAAAATCTTTATATTTATTACATAAAAACATAAATTCAATGGCGGCAGAGCCATGCGAAATATCATCTGGATTATTAGATGTCGTATTTGACCAGCCAAATTCATACCAAAAATACAAAGGAATACCACCCGAAGATAAATATGGGCTTAAATTATGATTTTTTTGCTGATAAGCTATTGTTTGTGCTTTATCAAAATAACCTGCTTCTTTTGGATTAGACGTATTTTGAAAAGCTAGTGCCAAATATATCATTGTACAGCCCCAGTCCATTTGTCTGTCCGTTCCTTCAATTATATAGTGATCAGACAT
>MEND01000100.1:0-2456 GCA_001768975.1 Bacteroidetes bacterium GWA2_31_9
TAAATAGTAACATTTCCAACATTCAAATTATTATATCCTGTTACAAATGATGAAAAATCAGAAGCTGTAGAAACATCGAGGTAATAACCTAAAACACCCGAAACGGCTGTCCAGTTTGCTGTAAAAGAGAAATGATCGATACTACTTGCTGCAGAAGCTACCGGATTACTTATATTTAGAGTTGCATTATTAGAGTTTGCACCTGTTCCGCACAAATTTGTAACTACACAACGATATTTATAGCCATTATAGCTTACCGGCACGTTAGATATTACAAGATTATAAGAAGTTGCTCCGGCAAAAGCAGGTGCTGTTCCACCATTTGCAATATTATTCCATGTGTTTCCACCATCACTGCTTTGTTGCCATTGACAAATGCCATAGCTTGATGTTGATATGTTAAAACTTGCTTCGCATCCTGAAATAATCTGTTGATTTGCAGGCTGTGATGTAACTGAAAGTGTATCAGTTCCAACATTTAAACTAACAATATTAGAATATACTTCAGGAGGACATGAACTTAATACTTTACAACGATATAAATATCCGTTACTTCCTGATTGAATATTAGATAACGACAACGACCATGAATTTGAACCCAAATAAACAGGACTTGAACCTCCATCAGAAATACTATTCCAGTTTATTCCTCCATCAATACTGATTTGCCATTGATAGCTTAAGCTTGTACCAGTTGCAGAGATAGTAAAACTAGTATCCTGCCCATTACAAATATTAGCCTCAAATGGTTGTGTAATTATCGTGGGAGCACAATGAAAACACCAGATATTGCTCCAAACGCCATTTTTATAAATCTCCATACATTCGTCTGTAGTGTTAAATATTATAAGAGCATCACTTGGAGTAAAGCCTAAGCTGTCACGTTCAGCAGTTGATAATCTAGGAATATAAAGGCTTTTTGAAACTTTAACACTATCGTTTGTTACACGAAGATATTCGTCAGAATAACCCGATTTAGAAGGAGAAAATCCTCCAACTGCAAAGCCACCCTTACTACTGGTTGCCTTTGCTGTATTATTTTCTTCTATATACACTCTAACACTATCGGGAGTAACACGTAAATATTCATTTGTAAAAGTTCCTTTTGATGGGCTAAAACCTCCAACTGCAAAACCTCCTTTACTTCCTGTTGCTTTTGCAGGATTATCTGATACATTTATCCGTACTCCTTCTTGATAAACAGCTAAAACTGTATCTCCTTGAGCATTCAAAACACAAAAAATAACATCATCATTTAAAGCTGTTGTATCGCTTTTTACTACTAATTTTCCGGTAGGAGTGGTTTCACCTATTCCAACATTACCTTGATTATAATATATACTGCTTGAATTTGTATTCCATATACTTGCATCTGCAGAACCGGAGGTTTTAGAATAAAGAGCATAAGGCACTGACAATAATTGCGATATTCCCATAATTTGATAATTTGAGCCTCCTTGTTCGTCAAATTCGGTTTGAATAAAATAGTTATTTGCTCCCCAATTTATATTATCAAAATTTCCAGCAGTTACTGAGCCTTCACCAATATTCATATTTACCAAACCAAATTCATTAGTTTGAACATTGTGCGTTTCTTCATATACAGATGAACCAGAAGCAGAATCGATAAGTAAATTTATTCTGAAACTAACATTCTGATTTGCTATTACCAGCCCTGAACTATTACGAACTACTGCCTGATATTTGAACGATTTTGGTGCTTGTGAATATAAATTAACTGATATTATGCAAAAAATAATAATATGTAGAAAGTACTTTTTCATATTTTTATAATTATCTGATTTTAATTAGTTTAAAGTTTTATTTTTTTGCCATAGATTGCACTAATTTTCACAGATTTTTTTCTTAGAATTAACACTGATGAAACAACCTTTGGTTGTTTCTAATCTGTGTAAATTTCCCGAAGTAAATTCGGGACAAGTCGTGCAATCTGTGGCTAGTCTCTTCTTTAAAATCATTCCCTTTCCGATTTTATCGGAACAAGTCGTGTGTTTATTATTAATCATGAACGTTTCATTGATTCAATTTTTTAAATAAAAAAATCTAAAAAGTCCTAATTGCCCTAACATAACTAGGTACATTTCTGCTGTTTCCGTATTGTCCACCTGTATTAAAATCCTGTGCCCATGCATTATTTATACTTGCTTCGCTAGAACTCCAGTAGTAATTATTTGTAAATCCTCCAATTGCTGTTTTATTTACAAACATTTTATTTAATTCATCTTTTGAAGGAAGAAACCAATCGCTATAACTATTTAATACCAAATTTGCAGCAATATCGGCAGCTATGCCAGAAGTTGTACAACCTACTTCTATATCAATAGTATTTTGAGCTCCTGTGCCAATTGCTGTTCCATCGGCTCCAGTAATTGCAGTACCATAACAACCCCATGCAGCACTTGTGCTTTGGTTGCTTGTTGCAGCTATTAATCCGT
>MEND01000100.1:2471-11371 GCA_001768975.1 Bacteroidetes bacterium GWA2_31_9
CAATATAAAAAATTATGCCTCCTCCGTAACTTTCTCCAATTGTATGACCGAATGTTGTTATTGTAACTGTATTAGAATTTACGCTACTTCCACAAGGTGCATTTGCTCTAATTCGGTAATAATATGGAGTATTTGCAACAAGTCCAGACACATTGTAAGTTAAAACATTTCCAACATTTAAATTATTAAAGCCTGAAACAAATGTAGAAAAGCTTGAATTAGTTGATACATCGAGATAATAAGCTGTGGCTAAAGGCACAACATCCCAATTTGCCGTAAATGAAACATAATCAATATTTGTTGCAACTGTAGCAAACATATTAACAAATAATGTAGCATTGTCGGTTGTATCGCCAGAACCACATGGATTATTTACAATACATTTATATTTATAATTATTAAATGATGAAGGTACATTCGATAATGACAGATTTGTAGAAGTCGTTCCTGAATAAAGTGGAGCAGTTCCTCCGTCAGAAATATTATTCCAAGTACTACCAGCATCTGTACTTAGCTGCCATTGACATTGCCCGAAAGACGAAGTTGTAAAACTAAAACTTGCACTGCAATTTGAAATAGCCTGTTGATTAGTTGGTTGAGATATAATTGATAAACTTGGTGTAGCTACATTTAAAATAGCTTCTTCGGAGGTTGCAACAGGCGGACATGAAGCTGAAACATTACAACGATACTTATATCCATTACAACTAACAGGAACATTTGTCAATGATAATGTAAATGTACTTACTCCAGAATATGTAGGATTTGTACTTCCGTTTGAAATATTGTTCCAAACTGTGCCTCCGTCAGTACTTAGCTGCCACTGATAAACTAAATTTGTTCCTGTTGATGTTATTGTAAAACTTGTATCCTGTCCATTACAAATTGTAGCATCAAATGGTTGAGTCATAACAGTTGGTGCACAATTGAAACACCATATATTACTCCAAACATTATCTTCAAAAATCTGCATACATTTATCAGTCATATTGAATATAATAAGAGCTTCGCTTGGCACAAAACCTAAAGCATCTCTTTCAGCAGTTGTCATTCGGGGAATGTACAAACTTTTTGAAACTTTAACACTATCGGAATTTACTGACAGATAATCATTAATAAGAGTTTTTGAAGGGCTGAATCCTCCAACTGCAAAGCCACCCTTACTACTGGTTGCTTTTGCGGTATTATTTTCTTCTATATACACTCTAACACTATCGGGAGTAACACGTAAATATTCATTTGTAATTGTTCCTTTTGCCGGACTAAATCCACCTACAGCAAAACCGCCTTTACTGCTGGTAGCTTTTGCAGGATTGTCAGCAACATTAATTCTTACACCATCTTGATATACAGCAAATACTGTATCGCCTTGAGCATTTAAAACGCTAAAAATAACATCATCGGTAACTGCTGTTGAATCGCTTTTAACAACTAATTTTCCAGTTGGAGAATTTTCTCCAATTCCAACATTTCCTTGATTAAAGTATATATTATTTGCATTTGATTGCCACATACTTGCATCAGCAGAGCCTGATGTTTCGGAATAAAGTGCATAAGGGACTGAAAGCAATTGCGATACTCCCATAAATTGATAATTTGTAGCTCCTGTTTCGTCAAATTCGGTTTTCACAAAAAAGCTATTGCTTCCCCAATTAATAATATTGAAATTGCCAGATGTAACACTTCCTTGTCCAATATTAAAATTGGCTATTCCAAATTCGGTTGTTTGTAAAATATGGGTTTCCTCATAAACTGAATTTCCAGTCATAGAACCTTCTAAAATATTGATTCTAAAACTCACATTTTGATTTTGAACAATTTGACCAGTACTATTTCGAACTAATGCTTGATATTTGAACGATTTTGGTGCTTGTGCAAACAAAGAAATTGTAAATAAAACGAATATTATTAAGCCTAAAAAATACTTTATCATTTCAACTAAATTTTACATAATTAGAGTTTGTCCATAATGTCCGATTTACTCATATATTATTTTATTTTCAAAGGTATTACTCATAATAGTTTGTTTTTTAATAGGTATTCGTGAGATCGCTTCGCTAAGTTCGTGAGCTCACTTCGTTCGGTTCATCGTTATTCTCGACCTTCAAATCAGTCATGTACTAAAGTACACTCCTGATTTTCAGTTGAACTCGAATATTCTGACTCAAACTCTTGACTTTATTAACACACTCTAATTAATTATTTATTTTCAATTTCTTCAATTCTCCTTATTAGTTCGTCAATAAGTTCTTGTTGTTTTTCAATTTTATTTAATAAAGACTCTTTGTCGATTTTTTCAGATTCAATTTCATTATTGTTCAAATCAGAAATATGTACAAGTTTCTCTCCAGTAAGAGATTCAACTAATCTGATTGTTTTAAGCATATCTACATTTATAATTTGACCAATATTAGGATTTTCACTATAGTATGACCATGCCATCGGCTCTGATTTTTTAATGAAATTAAAATTATGTGGCGACAAAGTTGTGATATTTCCTGACTCATCACGAACTCTAAGTTCTGCATTTATTCCACTAGCATATAACAGTACTGAATTAGTTGCACTAGCTGTAGGAGTAGTTCCAACCTCAATTGAGATTGTTTTTGATCCATTACCAAAATCGACTGTACTGATACCAAGATTATTATATACATATGCAGATCCTTGAACATGAAGTTCTGCTAAAGGAGAAACATAACCAATTCCTACTTTTCCACCCATAATAGCCATTGTATTAGATGTAGCAACTGTTGTAGATGATTGATCGCTTAGAGCAAAGCCCATAGAGTAATCTCCTGTAACATTAATACCATGACCAAAAGACATTGAATATTCACCAGAAGCAGCATTGTCTGCACCAATTGCAAAAACATCTTTACCTTCTGCTGTTGCATTTCTTCCAATAGCCACTGCGGCACTCGCTTCATAACTAGTCATACCAACTGAACGTCTTTGAGATTTTGCAATACAACTTCTCCCAATTGCAATTGACTGACCAGAAGCTACATTACTAATTAAAGGAAAAGTACCAGTAGTTGAATAGCTTGCTGCACATGAAGTCCCAATTGCAACAGACTGAGGGTTAATAGCTCCTGCAACAGCCTGAAAATAACTTGAAGCCGAATTGCTCCAACCTAACACAATATTGTCACTACCTGAAACAGTAGATGATCTCCCAATTGCAACTGAATTTGTTCCTGTTGCCGTATTAGAGTTTCCAATGGCTGTAGAATATGTTCCAGATGTTGTATTATCTATACCAATAGCCGTTGAATTTTTACCAGAAGCTGTATTTGTTGTTCCGATTGAATAAGCACCTACATTACTTGCTTTTGCACCCAAACCAATAGCAAACGAATAATTTCCAGTTGCCATAGTAGGAGCATTAGTGGTTGCTCCTAATGTATCTCTATCAAGAGAACCAAAAGCATAAGAACCAATTCCACTAGCAATAGCTCCATCACCCATTGCAAATGTACTTGCAGCTTTAGCATTTGCATAATTACCAATTGCAGTAGAATTATTTCCAAATGCTCTTGCCTGATAACCAAATGCTTGAGAATAATCGCCAATTGCTTTTGATTCATAACCAGTAGAAAATGAGTTTGTCCCAACGCTATCAGGACTTTCAACCAAAACCCTACCTGCTAAAAATGCTTCTTTTAATGGATACCAAAAAATTCGTGCTTCGCTTGGATTTATAGTAGTTGTTGCTGTTGCTCCATAAATATTGAAATAGTCGGAAGGAACTGCTTTTGAGGGACTAAAACCGCCAACAGCAAATCCTCCTTTACTTGTTGTTGCCTTATTTACAGCACCTTCTTCGATATACATTCTAATACTATCTGGTGTTATTCTTAAATAATCATTTGTAAAAGTTCCTTTTGAAGGGCTAAAACCTCCAACGGCAAATCCACCTTTACTTGTATTTGCTTTTGCTAAGGTGTCGTCATAAACATTGATTCGAACACCACCATCGTAAACTGCAAATATAGTATCCCCAGAAGCATTTAATACATGGAATAACGAAGAACTAGCCGAAGCACCAGTAGTTCCTTTTACTTCGATTCCTCCTGTATTTTTAATTGTAAGTCGTGCATCTGTAGAAGTAACATTGCCAGCTGCTGCCGTAGAATTATTTGCTAAAATTAAATCGCCTCTTCCCCAAGTGCCTGAATTTTTATAAAATATTCCGCCTTTAAATCTGGAAGTTGAAGTCCCTGTTAAAAACCTGAAACCAGTCATTGCTCCTGTTGAAGTATTTGAATTTTGTAAATCAATATAACTTCCATCGGTTCCGTCTGTAATTGTAACATTATCTGAAACATGTAGCTTGTGCAAAGGTGTTGATGTTCCTATTCCCACATAATCGCTGGTTGTAGTTGTATAAATATATGGCGAATTGTAACTCCACAATAACCCGCTTGACGAACCTGATGATAAATTTACCCATGCAGTTCCATTATAATAATAGAATCCGTTTAGAGATGTATCAAACACAAGTAAACTAGTTGCTGGCGTAGCAACTGCTGTTCTTTGAGCAGTAGTCAATCTTGGAACTAACAAACCTTTGGTTGTTGACTTAACATCAAGCATTGATGAAGTATTAGCTACATAAGTATCGTCATCTGTTATTGCAACATTTTGAGAATTTGCTACATTTAAAAACAGAAAAAAAACAAAGATTTGAATTAATCGTTTCATATTCAATTGTTTAATTTATTCATTAATATTTTTATCTATTGCCTTTTCCTGACCTTTTCCATAAGCATCAGGATATAAATAAAGACCTTTTTCTTCTTGAGATTTTTCGACCTCAACTGGAATACGATTTTGGTTTGCAAATGGGTCTTTACGAATACCTGTTAGCATCCAAGAAATTTTTAAACCTGCTGTTCCTCCTGCTATTTTAAACTGATTATTAGCTATTTCTTGCGAAATATAAATATTTGGTGCTGAACCACCAATTGCAGTTAATTGATATCTAAATTCATTATTCAATGCATCGAACCAGTCTGGCATAGTTACAGTAGCTTCTCCGTTAGCATCAAGAACAACAACTCCATCATAAATGTTTTTCATATCAGGGCTTTCGACAAATGAGTGATATAAATATTTATTTTCTGGATCGAGTGGATGGTCAATTTTAAATGAGCCTCCACCTTTTGATAATGTACCAGTCACACTTACATTTCCTAAGAAATATCCAGCATAAGCAGTTCCTGTTCCTGAATAGGCATATCCATAAATACCATAAGAATTTCCTGAACCATAATTATAGCTTCTAAATTCACCTCCATAAGTCGCTGATGTATAAGTAGTAGTAGCATATCCTCTAACGCCTTTATAGTTTCCATGTCCCTCTACACCAATTCCATAACCTTCTGTTGCTTCCTTTGAAGCATAAATAGCTGCAGTATTACTTGATGTAGTATTATCAACAACATGAAGTTGATATGTAGGATTTGTATTTATCCCAACTTTCTGATTCATTCTCATAAAACGAGAGTATGGTGTTAAATCGCCATAAATAAATGCAGTTGTAGAATTTGCAGTAGTATTATCAATAAAAAGTTTGTATGAGGTATTTGTTTCGTTTCCACCTGCATATCGTCCAATAAATATATTATTGTTTCCATGATTTTTTTCGCCGGCATTTCTCCCAATATAAACATTTTCAACACCACTAGTATCTTTATTTCCAGCAAATGACCCAATAAAAACATTATAATCACCTGTTCTATGATTTTGACCAGCATATTCTCCTAAAGCTAAATTATAATTTCCATCTTCATTTTTATAACCACTTCGAGTTCCTATGAAAAGATTACTATTTCCGATAGTGTTTCTGTAGCCTGAATTATCTCCTATAAAAATATTGCTAGCACCACTTCCTCTAAAAAAATTTGGGTCTTTATAGCCAGTATTACTATATCCTGCATTATAACCAATAAAAGTATTAGCATAGCCCTCGTTATTATTATAACCGGCATTAGTTCCTATAAAAGTATTATCACTTCCAAGCCAAACTACACCACCATATTTCCAGCCTTTATTTTTATAACCTGTTTTGTAACCAATAAAAACATTATTCACCCCTTGATTATCTGTATATGCAGATTGATAACCCAAATATGTATTATAAAATCCTGTTGTTAAATTTGTTCCTGCTGTATATCCTATCATTGTGTTATAAATTCCAGTTGTAACCGATTTTCCGGCATTATGACCAATAAAATAATTTTTAGGAGATAATCGTAAGTAATTTCCCGAACTAGATGCTTCGAGATTTTTAATTCCAAAACCTGCAACTGTATCCATTGTGTAAATTCTTGTTGTATCGCTCGTAACTCTCAAATATTCATTAGTTAAGCCCACTTTAGATGGACTAAAACCTCCAACTGCAAACCCTCCTTTACTACTTGTTGCTTTTGCTGCTGGATTATCTTCAACATAAATTCTTACGCTATCGGGAGTAATAGTTAAATAGTCATTTGTTGTTGCTCCTTTAGATGGACTAAAACCTCCTACAGCAAAACCACCTTTACTTGAAGTAGCTTTTACTAAAGGATCATCGTAAACATTTATTCGGACACCTCCATCATAAACAGCAAAAATTGTATCTCCAGTTGCATTAAGGACATGAAATAACGAAGCACTTGGAGAAGCTCCAGATGTTCCTTTTACTTCAATTCCACCAGTATTTTTTATTGTTAATCTGGCATCTGCTGTACTTACATTTCCATTTGCGGCTATCGAATTATTTGCCAAAATTAAATCGCCTCTACCAAAGCTTAAAGCATCTTTATAAAAGATTCCACCTTTAATTCTGCTTGTGCTTGTACCGTTAAAAAAGCGTATTCCACTCTGAATACCTGATGTTGCATTTGCATTTTGAATATCAATAAAACTACCATCAGTCCCATCTGTTATAATAACTACATCGCTAACATGCAATTTATGTAATGGTACAGATGTTCCAATACCAACTTTATCTGAACTACCTGATAAGTAAACATAAGGAGAGTTATAACTCCATAATAATCCGCTTGATGAACCTGATGATAAATTAATCCATGCAGTTCCATTATAATAGTAAAAACCATTCAAGCTAGTATCAAAAACTAGTAATCCTGTTGCAGGAGTTAATATTGCATTACGTTGAGCTGTAGTTAAGCGTGGTGTTAAAAATCCCTTT
This sequence comes from Bacteroidetes bacterium GWA2_31_9, assembly GCA_001768975.1. Classification (GTDB taxonomy): domain Bacteria; phylum Bacteroidota; class Bacteroidia; order Bacteroidales; family GWF2-33-38; genus GWA2-31-9. The sequence continues at coordinate 9,673 of MEND01000100.1, forward strand.
GATAAAGATTTAACATCAAGCATGGCTGATGAACTTGCCGTATAAGCATCATCATCTGTAATTGCAATGTTTTGAGAAATTAATTCATTAACACTCAAAACACAAAATGCAATTAAGAAGTAAATAATTTTTTTCATATTATATTTTATTAAATTTATTATTCCCAAGCAAACCAATCTAAATATAAAGTTTGTCCCCAAAGTCCTCCAGCAATATCAACTCTGTAAATATTGACCTGAAACGAACTTGTTCCAACATTCCGAGTTGTAACTGCAAATACATCAGTAAAATTTCCTCCTTTAACTGTTACATTAACCTTTGGAGTTCCTGTAAAAGTTGAAGCAAAAGTAATTGTAACGGTTTTAACTCCACCTGTGTGTGTTCCAACAGTGTATGTTCCGTGTTGAATTTTTGTAACTTTAGTACCGCCGTTGAGTGTAATTCCACCGTCACCCGTAAGTAAAAATTTTGTATCAGCATCTGTTAAACCCGAAGCTGTGGAATTGCTTCTCATTCTTAATGGATAATCAGAGGCATCAGAATCGGTATCAATAATAATTCCATCCATAGTCGTACCATCTCCAGTATTAACATGTAAATACGATTCGGGAGAAGCAGTATTTATACCTGTTTTTGAATTTTTTAATACAGTTAGAGCATTTGAACGGGCCGAAGTACTTGTGCCATTTCCAATAACGAATAAAGGCTCAGTACTAACCCAGCTTGTAGTAGTACCAGACATAACATTAAATCTTCCAAGTGTTAATGAATTATACGACTGAGCTACAGATCTTCCTAATGCTGTAGCATAATTTCCTGTTGCTGTACTACTTGACCCAAGTGCAACTGAACCTAAGCCGTCAGCATAATTATCTTCACCTAAGGCAACCGAATAGTTACCAGATGCCTCTCCTGAACCAACTGCAAACGAACTTAATCCACTTGCAATAGAAAATTGACCTGAAAGTGAATTTTCACCTGAGGCTTGAGCAAAAATACCTAAAGCAACAGATTGTTTTCCTGAGGCAATACTTAATGGACCTAAAGCAGTTGCAAGAAATTCTGAAGCTTGTGCTCCTGCACCAACAGCAGTAGAGTAAGTTCCTGTAGCTCTGGTAGGAACTTCATATAAAAACCAACCTGGAGGTCCTATTGCTAATGACCTTTCAGCACTTGCAACAGCATCTTTACCCATAGCAATTGACCATTTTCCAGTAGCCTGAGTGTTATATCCCATTGCAGTTGATAAATTACCCGATGCTGTACTATTAATTCCAAAACTCACTGCACTAGAGCCACTTGCTAATGCTCCTTGTCCAAAAGCCATTGAATATGTTCCAGTTGATTTTGTAGGTGTTGATGTTGGAACTCCCGACGAATCTCTTCCTACCGAACCAAAAGCATAACTTCCAGTTCCTGATGCTTCAGCACCTGAACCTAGTGCATAAGAATCACTACCATAAGCTTTTGCTCCACCTCCAAATGCAAATGAATTTGCTTGATTTGCCAAAGCATTTTTTCCAATTGCGGTTGCATAACTTCCTCTTGCAATACATGAATACCCCATTGCCTGTGAATAATTTCCTATTGATTTTGATTCAAAGCCTGTAGCAAAAGAATTTGTTCCAACACTATCGGGAGATTGAACTAATACTCTTCCTGTTAGCAATGCTTCTTTTAATGGATACCAAAAAATTCG
>MEND01000101.1:0-4599 GCA_001768975.1 Bacteroidetes bacterium GWA2_31_9
AAACCTTTTATCGAATCTTTAGAAAAATGTCGTATGTTAATGTGCCTCTTGATGCCGGCGATTTTTCATTAATTGATAAAAAAGTAGTTAATGAAATTGTTAAATTACCCGAAACAGAAATATTTTTAAGAGGTTTGAGAGCTTGGGTTGGTTTTAAACAAACAGGAATCGAATATCTTCGTCCCGAAAGAATGTTTGGAAAATCAACTAATAATTGGCGAAAAAATATTAATTGGGCTAAAAAAGCTATTTTTTCTTTTAGCTTTTTACCTATTGAGTTAATGAGTTATCTCGGATTTTTCCTTACAATTTTATCATGTTTTGCTTTAATATTGCAAATTGTTATTACTATTGCTTTTCCCGATATTCCTCACGGCATTCCTACAATTATTGTATTAATTCTTTTCTTTGGAGGAATCCAATTACTTTCGCTTTCCTTAATAGGTGAGTATGTAAGTAAAATTTTTGAAGAAACTAAAAAAAGACCAAAGTTTATTCGAACAAAAATTAGAAACGGGAAGAGTAATCAACATAAATAAATTTTACTTTCACCCCTCCCCCATCTTCTTAACAAGGTGTCAATTAATTTATTCTTTCACAATCTTAACACTATAAGTATTCGAATTGGTTTTTACTTTTAGTAAATACGTGCCTGTTGCAATGTTATTAAAACTTTTGTTAAAAAATTCGGTATTGTTGCATTTCGTGTTAAAAATACTATTTCCCTTTATGTCAAAAATACTTATTTCTTTTATTTGAACTCCTGATACGTTTAAGATGTCGTTAAAAGGATTTGGATAAACTAAAATATCATTTTTTAGCACATCATCTTTATTTATTATCAATGTAGTAGTATTTTTAGTAACTGAATAGGCTATATCCCAGTTGAAATTCGGAATATTTGCCAATAATCTGCCATTACTTACAACAATATCAGTATCTCCTAATGTTTGAAAAGGGAAGCATTTATACCATTTTACATTATAAGAGCCGTTTGCCATGCTGTATAGCGAAATAGAACCTTTTTTTACAAGACTTGGCGTTCCATAGTTTTGAAGATATTCCCAGTTGTAATTTTTATTCTGAATCCAACCATAAGTTTTTGTAGTTCCCTTTAATGAGTAACTCCTTATATTGGAGTTAAAGAAAACATATCCTGCTATCGAAATCCAGTCGGTTCCTTGATTGTCAACATAAATATTATGTGTGCCCGAAGGTACCGTTATAGTATATGTTGTATTTATACTCGCATTTTCACTTAAAACAAGATTGTTGTCCATCCAAATTTTTATTATAGGGCTTGCTCCTGTAGTACTTCCTGTTATTACTTTAAACTGACCGGCTCTTTTGTATTTAACATTGAATGTTGGTGGATTTCGGTATTGTGTATTATAGTTACTACCGAATAAATATTTTCCTAAGTTCGATGAAGACGGACTAATATTGCCATCATAATCAATAACAAAATAATGTTCGGGAGCTATTGCAAATGTTGTAAAAGCTGGAGTTATCCAATGATCGTAACATGAATCATTATAGCAACTTGGTGTTAATGGGGTATGTGTTTCTGATAATAAATCAGTAGTAGCCATATAGTTTGTAATAGGTTTGTAATGGTAATATAAATTGTATGGATGAATATAATTATCCCACCACCATGGTAAAGCACTTCCAAAACCACCTGTAAAGCAGTTTGCCCAAGTAGAGTTATGTAAGCTTATTCCGTTAGGGTCGTTTGTTGTAGTATAGCTTAAACTTTCAAAACCAAACTCACCCATAATAACTGGTTTGTTATAATAGCTCCTGTAAGTGGATATCTGACTTACTTGTGTTAATATTGGATCTGTTGCATTTTCATACTTGTGAATTTGAGTGTAATCAATACTTGATAAATTCCATGTGGCAGATTCGTAATAATCATGTGCATAGCTTGTAGTTACAAGATGATTATTAACGTCGATTCCTTTTAAATACTTTGCCATTTCATCGTGCCAGTATGTAATACTTGAACTATAATTTGTGTAATTGTCAACCCAGTCAATTTCGTTGCATAACTCCCATGCCATAAGATTTTTCGAATAACCCCATCTTGCATTTAGGTATCTTAATTTTCGTTTAAATAAATTTTTTGCATTTGTGTTTGAAAAAAATTCTCCGGGGTAATTGATAGGTCCTCCATTGTTGGAATTATATGGATTTGTATCCCATTCAGGGTTTACATTAGTTGAAAATTGGCCATGATTTATTAAACAAAGTTGAATGTAAATACCTTTTTGAGAAGCATAATTAATTACCCAGTCGAGCATAAAAGCTCTATCCTGCCTGTTGTGATAATTTCCCAGCCCAGTATTATTCCACTCTACAGCAAATGACCACGCAGCCATCCATACGCGAATATAATTACAGCCATTTGCTGCTAAACTATCGAGCCATAATTTATAATCATAAACTTTTTTTGTACCATACCATCCGACATTTTCACCTATAGCAAAATATAATGAACCATTATCGAATTTAAGAAATGTGTTATTCGCTTTTCGCACAAAACCTGGGTCGGTAGAGGTGCTACAAATAAATGAACCATTGTTTGGTGCCGACATACCTGTGCCATCAGTACAAATTACTTTATATGTCCATGTTCCTGTAACATCAGGTGCAAATCTAATTTTCCAAACAGGGCTGCCATTTGCAGATAGATTGCCATTAGCATCTGTAATTGTGTAATCTTGATATAAAAAGCCATCAACAGTATCTTTTGAGCCATTTGGGGCATTTAATTCACAAGAAAGGTGCATGTCTCCATAATCATAAGCGTTTGAATAAGTAGCAGTTATTGATACTGTTAATTCAAATTTGGAGTATTTTGAAACAGTGTTTGAATTTTCGGTAACAGAATTTATTACCGGTTGTGATAAAATAGTGCTATATGTTAATAAAATAAATGAAATTAATAGTAGTGATTTAGTTTTAAATAACTTTTGTTTTAGTGTTGTCATAAGTTATAGGAGCTTTATAAATTTATTTTTATCAAAGATAATCAGTTTTAAGCAAATAACAAATGTAGAGTATTCATGTTTTTAATTTATAGAACTAATATTCGTAAACTTTTAAATCTCATTTAAGTGTTTTGCAAATAATTTATCACAAATTTTAATTCAGAATAAGTTACTTTATTTCCAAAAAATGAAATAGCTGAACTCAATGATTTCGTTTTATTTTTAGTAAAAAAATCAGAAATTGCTTCTACTTTATCCTTTGTTACAAAAGAGAAAATATCCAATTCTCCTTTGCCAACGTAATATGCTAAATGCCCTTCTATTGTTGAAGTTGCAAATCCTCTTTCTTTAGCAATTTCTTCAATTGTTTTTCCTTCTTTATATAATTCTAAACTCAATTTTTTTGAATCGGGCTTTTTGATTTTTTCTTTTTTAGGATTTACCTTTATTTCAATCTGAGGTTTGTTAATTTTATAATGCTCACAGTATTTATAAATTATTGAAATAATATCTTCTCCTAATTGTTTTACTTTTATTTTTCCTATACCTTTAATGGTACTTAATTCGGGAAGCGTTGTTGGTAAGTGCGTTAACAATTCGAGCATTGCTTTTCGTGGTAAAACCATGTATTCAGCAACATCATTTTCTGCTGCAAGTTCGTCGCGCCATTTTTTTAATTCTTTGTAAAGTTCAGGGTGAGGTAAATCTTTAAAATATGTTATTTTTTCTGCAGGTACTGATTTTAATGAAGCTTTAAAGTCAATTTCGGCATTGGATTTTGTTTTTAAATATGAAATAGTTAAGAAACCATTGATGCATGATTTAAGACAAATAAGTTTTATAAATATTTCTTTTTGTAAAAATTCCAATGATTCATTTATCGTTTTTTTTACTGCTTTGTTATCAATTTCAATATTTAAATTTCTAGTAAAAGAATAAAGAATGTTGTCTGTTTTCTGGGAAAAGTAAACCGTCGCTTTCTTAACTCTCTCTTGTATTTCGATATTTTCTTCAATTAAGTTGTTTTCAGAGGACAATTGTTGTATTTGATGTTTAAATTTTTCGGAAATTAAATAAATCTCATTTATTGAAATTGTTTCAGTTTTGTTAAGTTCACTGATAATAATCGCATCAATAATATTGCTGTTTTCGTTGATGTTTTTTTTGAAATAATTAAAACTATTTTGAATCTTTTTAAAGTCAAATAATTCATGCAAAAGTGATTGTTGAAATTTAATTTTCGATTCAGTTAATTCCTTTTCTCCAGGAGGATTATTATTAATGTCCTTGCTAAAATCAGCAATTGTATTATCTGTTTTAATACTGTTCATAGTAATAGGCGAACTCAAAACCAAACCTTCAATATTTTTACATCTGCTAAGAGCTACATATACTTGTCCGTGTGCAAATGAAGCGTTTGCATCAATTACAGCTTTTTCAAATGTTAAACCTTGGCTTTTGTGAATAGTAATTGCCCAAGCAAGTTTAAGTGGGAATTGTGTAAAACTCCCAACCACTTTTTCTTTTATTTCTTTTGTTTCAGTATCAAGTGAATATTTTACATTTTCCCATTCAACACGACCTACAGCTATTTCCGCTTCAT
>MEND01000101.1:4605-6655 GCA_001768975.1 Bacteroidetes bacterium GWA2_31_9
TACATTTTACAAAAATAGTATCATCTTCTATTTTTGTAATTTTTCCAATTTTCCCATTGTAATATAGTTTTTCGTGAGAACTATCGTTTTTTACAAACATCACCTGAGCTTCTTTTTTTAATTCGAGATTGAACTCTGTAGGATATAAGTATTCTGAGAAATCATCATTAACAGAAGCTCTGAATGAATACGACTTGTTATTGATTTTTTTTAATTGAGATTGATTAATTTCTAATGCTTTTGCATTATGAGTTGTTAATGTAATATAACCTTCTTTATCAGAAGGTGAGAAATTTGGTATGTATCGTTGGTTGAGTTCTGTGAGAGTTTCTGAATCAATAGTTTTATGACGTATTTTATTTAATATATTAATAAAATACTCATCCGATTGCCTGAATATAAAGTTGAGTTCGATACTAATTGGTTGTGTTTTTTGTAATGCTTTGCTGCTAAAAAAATAAACAGTATCGTAAAAGTTTTTTAAGATATTCCATTCATCATCTTTAATAACAGGTGAAAGCTGGTGTAAGTCGCCAATCATAAGTAATTGTGCACCACCAAAAGGTTTTGAACGATCCTTATATTTTCTTAAAACCTCGTCGATTCCATCAAGCATGTCGGCACGCACCATGCTAATTTCATCAATAACTAATAAATCCAAGCTTTTTATAAGGTGTATTTTTTCACGGTTAAATTTTTTTTGAGTTGAAATGGACGAATGTGAACTAATATTAGTTTGATTATGCAAATTTTGAAGTTCTTCGGTAATGTATGGGCCAAAAGGCATTTGGAAAAATGAATGTATAGTAACTCCCCCTGCATTAATAGCTGCTACACCTGTTGGAGCCACAACCACCATTCGCTTTGGTGATTTGTTCTTTAAATTATGCAGAAAAGTTGTTTTTCCCGTGCCTGCTTTACCGGTTAAAAAAATACTTCTATTAGTATATTGTACAAAATCGAAAGCTAAGGATAACTGTTGGTTTTCTTGATATGACATTAATGTGTTTTTTATTAATCAAATATATAAATTGCTTGTCTGCTTTAAACATGTTACACTAAATCAATTAATTATATCATTTAATGGAATTGGCGAAGTTACTACAGCTTGTTGTACTAAGCGATAAAACAACTTACCCCTGAATGTTGACAGTTTCCTATTGAATCTAAATGCATATTCATCTAAATAATAAGGCAAATGCTTAGGAGAAACGCTTCCTTGATGAGTTCCATTTAACCACCGTTTTAAAAGTGAATCAACCATGTGAACATGGGGTAATAACTCATGAGCCTCTTTTCCGCTTTCTGTAATATTTTTTTGTTTATGATTATAATTTTTCGATAAAGACAACTGATTATAACCTCGCCAACCATCAGTAATAACAGTACTTCCTGACTCAATATTATCCTCAATGAAAGGCAGAAGATTTTCTCCTGAAGCATCTGAAATACACCTAAAACGAACTCGACCTATTTGTTTCCCTATACATTCAGTAGCCACAACTACTAATGTTTTTGTTTCTGCTCCCCTGCCTTGTTTTCCTTTACCAATTTCTCTACCGCCAATATAGGTTTCGTCAACTTCCACCTCACCTTTAAGTTTGCCTCTATCAGGACGCACCATAACTCTACGAAGTTTATGCAACCATGCCCAAGCTGTTTCATATGAGCCAAAACCCATAAAATCCTTGAAATTACTAGCACTAACCCCAGTTTTTTGTGCGGTAACCCACCACATTACATGGAACCAAAGCAAAAGAGGTTTTCTTGTGCCATGAAAGATAGTTCCTGCGGTAACGGATATTTGATGACCACAATCAGTACATTCAGCCACCTTTCTATTATTAAGATAATGTTTGGCACAATTACATTTTGGACAACTAAACCCATTTGTCCAACGCATAGCAAATAGATAATTCCAGCAATCATCATCTGTTCGGAACATTGATAAAAATTCTTGGAAGTCCTTTGGATAATTCTCTATGGTCATTTTTTTTGTCAAATATACAATTTATTTAAACATGAGCGAAGCAGACAAGCAGTCTTTATT
>MEND01000102.1 GCA_001768975.1 Bacteroidetes bacterium GWA2_31_9
TTTTTGTCTTTTTTAAAAAGTAGAATTTTTTTCTTCCCGAAAATTCAAATGTACAGGGATTTTATATTATAATTGATTTAGGATGCCTATAGCTGTACCCTTTTCATCAATAAAAAATCCTGACCCTTGAGAAATGTTTATATTGTCAGAAGTCAAAACATAGAAAACCGCATTTTTACATTTTTTAAACAAATTAGGCAAATCGTTAGTTTTAGCAATTTCTATTTCTTTAATTTCCAACAATTTATTTATTTCCAGAATTTTATTTTTTGGATAACTCTCGCTCGGCTTCAATTCCGAAGCATTTTGATAATAAGTTTTAGCCTTATCGTATTCCTTATTATTATATGCTGCATCGGCTTTTGTAAGTGCATCTTTGTAGTCTTTATCTATTCTTGCTTGTTCAATATCGGCAAGTTTTTTATTACATTCTGCAATTTTATTATTTGCTTCTACAGAATTTTGCTTAAAGTTAAGAGCTTCATTATAATGCGATTTGGCTTGCTCATAATTTTTTTGTGCAAAGGCAGAATTTCCATCTTTCATTTTTTGGTTAAAATGGTTTTCGGCAATTTTTTCATCAATTTCGGCGATTCTGTTTTTGGGCTTTAGTTCGTTGGGCTTTTTGTTTAGTGCCGATTTATAGACTGTTTTTGCATTTTCTAAATCTCCTTTTGCAAAATATTCATCAGCTTGAGCAATAAGTTGGTTGTATTCGGTTTGAACTCGTTGTATTTCACGAATTTTTTGAATTTCGGCAAGTCCTTTTTGTGAGCGTGGTTCTTTCGGGTAAATTTGTTTTGCTTGATTGTAAAATACTTCTGACTCGTCTAATTTCATGGCAGTTAACAACGAATCTGCTTTTGTAATTGCTGAGTTAAATTTATTTTTTCTTTCCTCAATATTTGAAATGTTTTTATTGAGCAGAGCAATTTCGGCTTGTGCTTTAGTGTCGTTTGCTTTGTGGTTCAAAGCTTTTTCAAAATAGTTTTTTGCTGTAAAATACAAACTCAATGCATCTGCTTCGCTTTCAGTTATCGTGTTATCAGCCTTTTTCATAAAATCTTTACCGTTGTCCATAGCAATTTCATAATCGCTTCTATTATCGATTAATATGTTTTTCGATTGAGCTTCAATTCCTGTATTTGCAAGTTGGTAATAATAATTGCTTTGCTCGGGTGTGAGATTGTTTTTTATTTTTTTGCTTTTTGTGAAAATTGAAGCAAGGTCAACTGTCCAAACTATTGTAGCAGAAGCAATCATAGCATAAGAAATATTGCGTTGCAGAATTGCTTTTTTGAAAAAATTGTCGCTTTCCGAAACTACATAACTCTCTTTATAATTGTTGTAATTTTTAATTGCTTTTTGTTGTAAATACATTGATGTTGCAACAAGTCCATAACCTAAAATACCATAAGCAAAATGCAATTTTCCGTTACGCAGTTTGTAATCGCCCCAGCCCGGAAAAATTACAGATTTTGTAATATGTTTTAGTTTGTTAATTTTTAGCTGAGGTTTTAGTTTAACTTTTGCATAAACTTCTTCATTTATAGTAATTCCATCTTGTTTAATATTCCATTGCAATATATCTGAATTTCCGCATGTTATTAAGTTTTTTCCCGATTTCAGAACTATGTTTTGAGCAGGAATTTTGGAGCCATTTTGATAATAAAATTCTGTATATGGAATAAATATTTGACCGGCTTTACAGTTCGAAATATTTAACTCAAGTTCAACAAAATCGGCATTTTTTATAATTTTTACATCGTTTATTTTTTGTGCTTCGCAATTAAGTATTGAAAATGCAAATAGCATAAACGAAATTAATTGGAATAATAGTTTATTTGTAGTTAAATTGCTCATTTCGTATTAAGGTTATTCTACATTTTAAGTGGTAACATTATAAATTTTAATCTTTTCTTTTATTTTTTTTATCGAAAAAAAGTAACAAAAAACTTTTGATTGCAAGAACTCACTCCGGCTTTGCCTTCGCTCAAACAGCTTGCAATCTATAAGGAATTATTATTGCGCTTCGCTGAGCTTTAACAAACTGTGTAACATTTTGGCAAGTTTTAATCTTTTGTATTGTATAAATCTTCGTCATTTCTCACTTTTTTATAAAATAACACTAATTGAGTGTAAATGATAATGTTTCGCCATAATAAACTGCATTATTTTCAACCGCATAAGCTCTGAAATAATATGTTTGTGCTAAAACTATATTATTAAAATCAGCATAAAAATATGCAGGGGTTGAAATTGTTCCTTTACTTATAATATTTGAATTAAAATCAGGGTTTGAAGTTGTTACAGACCAACAAAATCCATAATCAGAAATTTGATAAAAGCCTAATTGATCAACTTCTCCACTTAGAGTAGCCGTAGTAATACTCGTTTTCGAATATGATAATGTTTTTATAATTAACTTAGGAATAGTTATACTTTTTTCATTGCTATATTTAATATTCGTGTCTGTGGGTTTAGCAAACGCTTTAAAATAATATTTTTTCCCTTTAGTTAAATTAGACACTACAGCATTAATTACAGTATCTCGTTTTAAATGAAAATAACTAACTTCATATCCTTCATCATTTTCATCATAAATTGTATATCCATATTCAGGGATTATTAATGAACCTGCAAAAATAGAAAAAGTCAAGTTTACTGTTGTTTCATCAATTAATGTTAAACTATTACAGACAATATCAAATTTATCAAGTGTTGAAGTAAATGTTTTTTCACTGCTATATGTAATTTCACTTGGAGTTTCTAAATATGACCGGATAAAGTATTTTGTACCAGGTGGGAGATCCCAAATAGTATCCGAGAAAAAAAGCATGTCTGGTATATAATTGTGTACTGAATGTAAACCATTTACAGTTGGTAAGCTGTTAAGACTCCAACAAAAGCCATATTTTAATATCTCTTCATTTTTAATATCAATAATATTTGATGCTGCTATTGTATATCCTTTTTTGTTAATAACATAAGGTCCAGTTAGCTTATTTATTCTCTGAAAATCGAGTTTGTTGCATGAAAACAAAGCAATTATAATCAAAATATTTATTAGGCTTAGTAAAATTTTCATCTTTTATCTTAGTTTTTCAATTTTGACAGTTTTGTTAAAAGTTCCGACTTCATTATGAATTTTCAAAATATAAATTCCAGCAGGTTTTGAGCTAAAATCAATTTCTTTTTGAGTAATTCCTTTTTCAAGATTGTTTTTAAGAATTTCTCTTCCGGTTATGTCAAAAATTTCAAAGCTTAAATTTTCAGAATATTCAGCAACTAATTTTAAATTTATTAAGTCTGTTGCAGGATTGGGGAAAATTGTAACATTTATATTTTCAGTATTTAGTTCTTCAATCTCGGTAATGTTGTAATCGTTTTGCTGAAACCCTTGAGTTAGAGTAATTCCATTGTTTGAAATTGTTTCTGTTACCGTTTCTCCAATTGTGATGCTCATTGACGAATAACTATTTACAAAATAACCGCCACCTGATGAGATAACATCTGAGCTAATTGTCTGCGAATTGGCTTTACAGTAATACAATATCGCAATTAATAAAATTAAAGTTCTCATATAAAATATTTTTATAAAAATAATCAATTTATAAAGAAAAACTTCAATTTTTTTAACTTTTAAACTTATATAAACTTATAAACTATTAAACTTATCAACTCATAAACTCTTCAACTCATAAACTCTTCAACCTATCAACTATTCAACTTATCAACCCATCAACATCAACCAAATTCTTCTGCCTATTTGTCAGCATCTGTTCTAGTGGCATATCTTTTGACAATCTGCGACCTAGTTTAACCAAAAAATTATAATATTATGAGTAAAGGAAACATTGGTGTAACAACCGAAAACATCTTTCCAATAATTAAAAAATATTTATATTCTGACCACGATATTTTTTTAAGAGAATTAGTTTCTAACGCAGTTGATGCAACACAAAAACTGAAAACTCTTTCGTCAATTGGCGAATTTAAAGGAGAGCTTGGCGATTTAAAAGTTGTAATTTCATTAGACAAAAAGAAAAAAACCTTAACTATTTCAGATAATGGAATTGGAATGTCTGAGGATGAGGTAAATAGATACATTAATCAAATTGCTTTTTCGAGTGCAAACGAATTTTTGGAAAAATACAAAAAAGAAAATGCTTCAATAATAGGACATTTTGGATTAGGTTTTTACTCTTCGTTTATGGTTTCTGAAAAGGTTGAAATCAATACAAAATCATACAAGGAAGACGAAAAAGCAGTTAAATGGGTTTGCGATGGCTCTCCAGAATATTCAATGACTGACTCAAAAAAAGAAACACGTGGAACTGAAATTATTCTGCATATCGACGAAGAATCAAAAGATTTCTTAGAAGAATCAAAAATTTCGGAATTATTGAAAAAATATAGTCGTTTCTTGCCTATTCCTATATGCTTTGGTAAAGAATCAGAATACATTGACGAAAAATGGGTTGATACCGACAAGGATAAAGTAATTAATAATACTGCACCTCTTTGGGTTAAAAAGCCTTCTGAGTTAAAAGAAGAGGATTATAAAAATTTTTATGATGAACTTTATCCATATTCAGAAGCACCACTTTTTAATATTCATTTAAATGTTGATTATCCTTTTAACCTGACAGGAGTTCTGTATTTTCCTAAAATTAAAAGCAATTTTGACATACAAAAAAATAAAATTCAATTATACTGCAATCAGGTTTTTGTAACCGATTCGGTAGAAGGTATTGTTCCCGATTTTTTAACTCTTTTGCATGGAGTAATTGACTCTCCTGATATTCCATTAAATGTTTCAAGAAGTTATTTGCAAAGCGATTCAAATGTTAAAAAACTATCGGCTCATATTGCAAAAAAAGTATCTGACAGGTTATTGGAAATTTTCAAAAACGACAGAAAACAATTTGAAGAAAAATGGGACGATTTAAAACTCTTTATTCAGTATGGAGTTGTTTCAGACGAGAAGTTTTTTGATAAAGCTAAAGACTTTTTCTTATTTAAAAACCTTGATGGAAAATATTTCACTTTTGATGAGTACAAAGAATTAATTAAAGCAAATCAAACCGATAAGCATAATAATATTGTACATTTATATTCTACAGATAAAGTGAAACAATATAGTTTTATTGAGGCTGCAAAATCTAAAGGATATGATGTGCTGATTATGGATGGTCAGTTAGATATGCACTTTTTGAATAATATTGAAAATAAACTTGAAAAATGCGTATTTACACGAGTCGATTCTGATGTAATAGAAAAATTAATTAAGAAAGAAGAAGATATAAAATCAACTTTTACTCCTGATCAAGAAGACGATTTGCGTCATGTGATTTTATCACAAGTTCCTAAAGATTCAACTTTCTTTGTTTCGTTTGAAGGACTTTCAGAAACAGGAAATCCAATGATTATTACACAATCGGAGTACATGCGTCGTATGAAAGAAATGTCGGCTTATGGTGGTCAAATGGGAATGTATCGTGATTTGCCTGAAAATTATAACTTAGTTGTAAATACAAATCACCCACTTATCAAGAGAATGCTTACTGAAAAAGATTCAGAAATAGGAGATAAGATTAATGAGTTTAACAATAAAATAAATCCTTTAAAAACTGAAAAAGAAAATCTTCAGAAAGCAAACGAAAAGAAAAAAGATGAAGAAATTCCACAAGCCGATAAGGATAAAATTTCAGATTTAGATAAGCATATTCAGAAAATTAATGAAGATAAAAAAACAAATCTTCAGATTTATGGCAAAGAAAATAAGATAGTTAAACAGGTTATTGATTTAGCTCTGCTTTCTAATAATATGTTAACAGGCGAAGATTTAACTAAGTTTGTAAAACGAAGTGTTGAGTTGATAGGTTGATTAGTTTTATAGTTGATAGGTTGAAAAGTTAACGCTTACAACATCATTAGTGTCTGTTTATAAAGTCAATAGTTTGACTTAGAACTATGCAAAACGTTCTCACAGCTTACCGATGAATCGGTACAAGTCGTCCCGAATTTACTTCGAGTAACACCATTAAAAATAATTGGTTATTCGACAAAATTAGTGAGAAATGACGAATAGATATACAAAATAAAAGATGAAAACTTACAAAAATGATATACATTTTGTTAAAGCTCAGCGAAGCGTAATAATAATTCCTTATAAATTGCAAGCTGTTTGAGCGAAGTCGCAGACGGAGTGAGTTCTTGCAATTAAAAGTTTTTTGTTACTTTTTTTCGATAAAAAAAGTAAAAGAAAATATTAAAATTAATACTGTTTCTACTTAAAATGTCGAATAACCAAATAATTTAATATTGTGAGTAATGTTCGAGTTCGAGGATTCGATGAGCTGAAAATCAGGAGTGTACTAAAGTACATGACTGATTTGAAGGTCGAGAATGACATGGTAAACACTCGTTGAGTGTTTGAGTCAGCAAGTGTGAAGCTCGGACATTATGGACAAACTCTTCTTAACACGTTAACGCAGTCTAAATAAACTGTTTAACTTCAGCTTTTAAAAAATCCAACGCTATTGCAGTTGGATTTTTTTCATTTGCCATAACTGTTTCTAAAATTCTCCTACTTAATTCAATTGCAGGAGCATCAGCGTTTAATCCATCAGAGCATGAATTAACTAATTTTACTATATTTTCGCGTGTACTTTTAATTATTTCCCATGTTTGCGGACTAACATAAATTTGTTGCGATAAATTATGGTCAAATTCAGCTCTGATAACGCTTAATAAGTCAGATTGTAACTGTTTTACTGTCATGCCTTGAGATTGGCAACGCATAATTAATGATTCAGGGCTAATTCTTTCCAATAATAATGTTAATCTTTCATAAGCTTGTAATCTTACAGGAGTAATAAGTTTTTGATTATTGGATTTGTATTCTAATCTACGTTTTTGCGATTCGTTATCAAAAAATGATTTTGCAAAAAAATATGTTGCAATAAAAACAATTCCTGCTGGTAATATGTATTTTAATATTTCAAAAAATGAATCCATAATAAAGTTTATTTTAATAACTTATTTCAAAGGTTAAAATTATACATTTTTAAATTAAACAATAAAAAAAGACATTAAATAAAATCTAATGTCTTTTCAAGTTGTATTAAAAACGAATTATTTTTTTAATCTTTTTGGTCCAGCCTTAATAACTTCTTCTGGAACACTGTCTCTGTAAATTTTGAAATTCTCAATATAGCGAGCAGCTAAATCGTCAAATTTTCTCCAATATTCGTCCTTGTCGCCCCAAGCGTTAGAAGGATAAAAAATATCTTCTGGTACTTCAGGACAAGTAAGAGGAATTTCAAATCCAAATAGTTCATCTTTTCTGAATTTTACTTTTTCGAGTTTTCCGTCTAAAGCAGCATTTAACATATTTCTTGTATGGCGAATACTTATACGTTTTCCAACGCCGAATTTTCCACCAACCCAGCCAGTATTTACCAGCCAAACATTTGCTCCATATTTTTCCATTTTTTGACGAAGCAATTCAGCATAAAAATATGGATGATGAACCATAAATGGAGCTCCAAAACATGCACTAAATGTAATTTCCGGTTCAATTCCAAGTCCAAGTTCAGTTCCTGCAACTTTTGAAGTATAACCGCTAATGAAATGGTAAATAGCTTGTTCTGGAGAAAGTTTTGCAATTGGAGGCATAACTCCTTGTGCATCACAAGTAAGGAAGATAATGTTTTTTGGATGAGTAGTTACCATTTTTTCTTTAACCGCATTTGGAATAAAATCCAATGGATATGACATTCTTGTATTTTCAGTTATTGCTTCATCATCTAAATCAATGGTACGTGATGCTGGGTCGTAAACCACATTTTCCAAAATAGTTCCAAATCGGTGAGTACAAGCATGAATTTCTGGTTCGTGTTCGGGCGAAAGTCTGATAGCCTTTGCATAACAACCGCCTTCAAAATTGAAAACGCCATTTTCGCTCCAGCCGTGTTCGTCGTCGCCAATTAACATTCGGTTTGGGTCGGCAGATAAAGTAGTTTTTCCTGTTCCGCTTAATCCAAAAAATAATGCAACGTCACCAGTTTTTCCAACATTTGCCGAGCAATGCATTGCAAGAACATCTTGTAATGGAAGCAAGAAATTCATTATTGTGAAAACAGATTTTTTAATTTCTCCACCATAATGAGTATTTGCGATTATTGCCATTCGTTTTGAAAAGTCAATAATAATTCCAGTTTCTGATTGTGTGCCATCAATTCTTGGATCAAGTTTAAACGATGGCGATACAATTATTGTAAAATCAGGAATGAATGTTTTTAATGTTAATTGATCAGAAATGGTAATTAAAACATTTCTTACAAAAAAACTTTGCCAAGCCTTATCTGAAATTACACGAACTTTTAATCTGTAATCAGGATCTGCGCCAGCATAAACATCTTGTACGAAAAGTTCCTCGCCTTGTAAAAAAGCTTGTAGTCTATATAATATTCCATTAAATTTTTCAGAACTTAGTGGTCTATTATGTTTTCCCCAGTCAATTTTATCTTCTGTTGAAGATTCTTTTACAAAATATTTATCGTTTGCTGCTCTGGCAGTCCATTTTCCAGTATGAACAAGTAAAGCTCCTCCTTTTACAAGTTTAGCTTCATTTCTGAAAACAGCTTCTTCAACTAAAGCTGGTTCTCTGAGGTTCCAATATACTGTGTCAAGATAAACTAATCCGTGATTTTTCAAACCATACTCACTTTTGTATTCAGTAGCATGTTTTTGTGCTGGTGTAGAAAATTCTAAATATTTACTCATATTACATTTCTAACAATTTAACAATTTAAAATTTATAACGTGAACTGATTAGTTTCTTTCTCTAACTAGTTTTCGTTGACCAATAAATAATTCATTTGCAGACTCTGGGTCTATTACCCATTTAATTCGTGCAATACCTTCGGTAATATCTTTAATCGAACCACAGAATGATATCCTTAAGAATCCTTCAGCTCCAAATTCAATTCCAGGCACTGTTAATACTCTAACCTTATCTAATAAAATTTTTGAAAGCTGAGTTGAGTCTTTATAATATGCACTAAAATCAATAAAGCTATAAAATGTTGCTTGTGGAACTTCAATTTTAAGTCCGTCAATTGTTTTAAGTTGTTCCATCAATACATTTCTATTGTTTTCTAAAGTACATCTTAGGCTTTCGATTGGTGATTGAATTCCGTTTAATGCTCCCACAGCAGCTTTTTGTAATAATATAGAAGGACCTGAAGTTTGATGTCCCTGAATATTAGACATTACTTTAATTAATTTTTTGTTTGCAACTGCCCAGCCAATTCTAAAACCTGTCATTGCATAAACTTTAGAAACGCCATTAATTAAAATCAATTTTGAAGTTTCAAAATCTTTGGAAACATAATCATAAGGATTTGGAACTTTTATTCCATCAAAAACAAGCTTATGATATATTTCATCCATCATAAGATAAATTCCCTTTTTTTCGCAAAATTTTACAATGTCAGAAATAAACTCCGACGAGTAAACTGCCCCAGTTGGATTATTCGGGTTATTAATAATTATAAGTTTTGTGTAAGAAGTAACGTTTTGCTCAATATCTTTAAGCGTTGGATGAAAAGTTCCATCTTCTGCTTTGACAGGTACAGGAATAGCTCCACATAGTTTTGTCATGTCAAAATAACTTACATAATATGGTGCCATGAAAATAACTTCATCTTGTGGATTAAGAATTGCTTGCATTGCAACCATAATTGCTTGTTTTGCACCACTTGAAGCAATAACGTTCTCAGGATTAACTTTAACTTTGTAATTGTCCAAAGTGTAACGAATAATTGCTTGCTTCATTTCAATAGTTCCGTCAACAGGAGCATAGCGAATTTCGCCACTATTTAAAAGACCTGCAGCAGTTGTAATTGCGTCGAATGGAGCTCTGCTTTTGGGTTCACCACCTCCAAGATGGATAACCGGTTCGCCTTTTGCTTTAAGAATTGCAAAAGTTTCATTTAGTTTTAAGGTAGCAGATTCACCTATAGATTTACCAATTAAGCTAATACTCATAGTTATATAATTTAAAGGGTCAAATGTATAAAAAAAAAGAAATATTTGTTAAAATCCTTTGTAATTGTTTGTTGAGTTTTTAAACATAAACTGATTTTGGAATTTAGAGATTTAGAATTTTAGAATTTAACTGCGTAGCAACACTTCGACTTCGCTTACTTCGACTACGCTCAGCACATCGCAGTGCATCGCAATTTGACAATGTAGCAATTTAAACCATTTAACCATGAACTTCAAACCTCAAACCTCAAACCTCAAACTTTTATATATTTTTAACAAATAGCAACTCAAATATTTTTTTTTCGTCTTGTTATGTATTAAAAAACATGCAGAATTTGACAAATTACCATTTTTTAATGACCAATAACCATTTTTTAACAATGAACACTTGCAATATTCTTATGTTATGTGTTTTTTAAGATTTATATTTGTTTTTATTTTTTGAAACTAATTAAACCCAAAATTATATGAAATCATTTTTTTTAACTAAAACACAAATTCTGGCAACATTACTAGTTTTGTTTATAGTGAATGTTTCTTTCTCTCAGGCTGTAGATCACAATAGCAGTAAAGTTGCAAAGAAAACTAGACCTATTTATGATAAAAAAGT
This sequence comes from Bacteroidetes bacterium GWA2_31_9, assembly GCA_001768975.1. Taxonomy (GTDB): domain Bacteria; phylum Bacteroidota; class Bacteroidia; order Bacteroidales; family GWF2-33-38; genus GWA2-31-9. The sequence goes on from MEND01000102.1 coordinate 10,670, forward strand.
AAATTTAGAAACTACTTACGATGAAAAACCTGTAGATTTTCCAAAATATGTAAATACTGGGGAGGTTGAAAAAGATATTGAAACTTATAGAAAAGCTAAAGATGAGTGGATTGAAAAAAATCCAGAAAAATATGCAAAAATGATAAGTCCTGCTTCAAAAAGCAAGGAAGATATAGATAGAGAAAACAAAGAGAGAGAATCAAAAAAATAGTAATAAATTAAATTTTATATAATATGATTAGAAATATAATTCTAAAAATCTTAGTTTTTGTTTTATTTTTTTCACTAAATCAAAAACTTTTTTCACAATGTACTAATTGTGGAAGTCAATATCCTGCTACAACTCAAACTACAACATCTACTACTTTTGTTACCATTGGTTCTATGAATGGTGGTGAGTATGCAATTTGTGATGTTGTAGCTGGAAGTACTTATGAATGGACCACATGTGGTGATACTGATTGGGATACACAGTTAACCCTTTATGTTGGAAATAAATGTAACGATACACCAGTAGGGAGTATGTTAGCTTATAATGATGATGCTACATGTGGGGTTCAATCTACAATTACATGGACAGCAACGTTTACAGGTACAGTTAGAATGTTAGTAAGTCAATATAATTGTTTATCAACATCAACTTCACCTTACGAAACTCTTCAGTGGCGATGTACATCTTGTACGCCACCAGCTCCAGGTACTCCTACAACTGGAGATTGCTTAGGTTCAATTAAAGTGTGTTCAAATAATTACAACTATTCATCTTCAGTTGTAGGGCCTGGAAATGTTGACGATTTAGGTGTTGTAACTTCTTGTGGAACATGGGAGCAAAACTCAACTTGGTACACTTTTACTGTTGAATCTGCAGGGGATTTTATGTTTACTTTAAATTCTGCTGTTGATTATGATTGGGCTTTATTCGATATTTCAGGAACGACTTCATGTGATGATATTTTTGATGGGTCACTTAGTGCAATTCGTTGTAATTGGTCTGATGATTTGGGTAATACAGGAATGGCAAGTGGTTATACATTAACTAGTGTTGACCAATATGGTCTGCCATTTTGTTCTCCTTTGGCAGTATCAGCGGGTCAAACTTTTGCACTTTTAGTTGATAATTATACGGGAGGTACTACAGGTTATACTGTAAATTTTGGAACTGGTACTGCCGGAATTTTTGATGGAGATCCTCCATATTTATATCAAATTACAAGTGCCCCTGCATGTGGTCAAAATACAATTGTAGTTGATTTTAATGAAGTTATTGATATTACAACTGTTGATGCAACTGACTTTACTCTTGTTTCTGGTTCAACAACTTACACAATTACTTCGGTGGTTGGAGTAAATGGAACTGCTGACGACCAATCATTTTTATTAACATTAAATACTTCACTTACTTCAGGAGGTACATACACTTTAAGTTTGAATGGTCAAGTATCAGATGCCTGTGCTAATCCAGTTTCTGTAAGTAGTTTGTCATTTACTGTTACAGGAGTTTCTGCAAATGTTACATCAACAAACCCTTCGTGTTTTAATGGGAACAATGGTACAGCTACTGCAAATGCTGCTGGAGGAACACCTCCATATACTTATAATTGGTCAACAGGATCTACAGCTTCTTCTATTAGTGGATTATCTGTTGGTACTTACACTGTCACCGTAAAAGATAATAATGGTGCTGGTCCTTGTCAGGATGTTCAGACTGTAACTATTTCAAATACAACTATAATATTTGAAGATGATTTCGATCCAACTCCTAGTAATACTTGGACAACAGGTGTAAATTCCGGAACAAGTTCATGGATTAACGGAGTGCCTCAAGGAGGAAATGGTTCAACTACAACAGGTTTTGTTGATCCAACTCAGGATCATTCGTCTAATGCTTCCAATAATGTTTATGGACAGAGATTGGGTACTGGAACATTAGGTGGATATAATAGTTCATCAGATGAGTGGTTGAGAACACCTGCTATTAATTGTACTAACAAAACAGGAATTATTTTATCTTTTTGGCGTTGGGCTAATTTTGAACCTAATTGGGATGAAGCTTATGTTGAAGTTTCTAATAATGGTACAGTATGGAACGATTTAGGTCATCCTCTTTATCCTCAGGATAATGTTTGGACTTATGTTAGTTATGACATTTCTGCTTATGCAAATAATCAAGCAACAGTTTATATCAGATGGCGTTCAAATAGTGATGCTTCAGTTACTTATGCAGGATGGAATATTGATGATGTTGTTGTTGTTTCTAATTTAACGGTAATTTC
>MEND01000103.1:0-6836 GCA_001768975.1 Bacteroidetes bacterium GWA2_31_9
ATTTTTATTCAAATGAAATAATCAAAGCTAAAATTACTGAATTGGAAAGAAGTGTTATGAATAATCAATTAAGTTCAATTGAAGCTGCTAAAATTCTAACAAACTTATATTTTAAAAAATAAAATTATGAATAAATACACTAACTTAAAATCTATAATATCTATATTAGTTCTTGCAATTATTTGTTATAGCAATTTATCTTTAACTACACATACTTTGAAAAATAATATTGTAAAACCACAAGAAGATAAAATATACACAAAAGTAGATAAAATGCCTGAATATAAAGGTGGAGATAAAGAGTTAACAAAGTTTATTATCAATAATATAACATATCCTGAAGGTTCAAAATCTAAAAGCATTCAAGGTAAAGTTTTTATAAGTTTTATAGTAAATACAGACGGTACACTATCTGATTACAATGTTGAAAAAAGCGTAAACAAAGAATTAGACGATGAAGCTTTAAGAGTTATAAAGCTAATGCCAGTTTGGATTGCTGGAAATGAAAAGGGTAAACCTGTAAAGGTAAAAATGCAATTACCAATAGAATTCAGATTAAATTGAATTAACTTTAATATTATCAATTATTTATACATGACAATTGCTAAAATAGCCATAATTGCATTTTTTACACTAAGTCTTTTGAAAGCATACTCACAGAAGCTGGAATCTACAAAAGACAAAGTATTATTCAATGTTCATGTAATGGATTTAAGTAATCGTCCAAGAGCTAATGAAAGAATTCTACTTGAAGGTATTAACTCAAAAAAAGGATTTGCAGGGCTTACCGATTCAAAAGGAATCTATTCAGTACTTGTTCCAAAAGGAGATAAGTATAAGATAATGTATAAAGAGTTTGATGAATATCTTGATTACTCGAAATTATCAGTTCCTTTAGATTCAGGCTTTTTTACTTTTGAAATTAATATTCGGTTTGAGCATCAGGAAGCATATACATTGAAGAATGTTAATTTTGATTCTGACCAATCTGTTCTTAAAACAGATTCGTATGATGCTCTTAATCAACTTGTCGATTTAATGAAAAGACAACAATCTATTAAGATTGAAGTAGCAGGACATACAGATAATAGTGGATTAGCCGAAAAGAATTTGCAGTTATCACAAGATAGAGCACAGTCAGTTAAAAATTATTTAGTTTCCAAAGGCATACTTGCCAGTCGTATTACTGTTAATGGATATGGTGATACAGAGCCTGTTAGTGATAATGAAACCGAAGAAGGAAAATTATTAAATAGGAGAACTGAAATTAGAATAATTGCCGAATAATTTATATGGAGTATTCATGGGAGCATAAGCGTCGATTTAATTCATACTCAGAACATTTTAAACAAATTTTTGGCGAAAGAGTTCAGAAGCTTTCAGTAAACGCAGGATTTACATGCCCAAACAGAGATGGAAAAATAGCAACAGGAGGATGTATTTTCTGTAATAATGATGCTTTTAATCCTTCTTACTGCAAAACTTCTAAAAGTATATCACAGCAAATATCTGAAGGAATTGAATTTCATAAAGTTCGATACCGACGTGCTTCAAAATATTTGGCATATTTTCAAGCATATTCAAATACTTATGATACAATTGAAAATCTGAAATTGAAGTATTCTGAAGCCCTTAATTTTCCGGAAGTTTGCGGATTAATTATTGGAACTCGTCCCGATTGCGTTTCAGACGAAGTGCTTGATTATCTTGCCTTTTTATCGAAAAAGTATTATATAATGGTTGAGTACGGTGTAGAATCGTGTTATAATAAAACTTTGGAATTTGTAAATAGGGGACATACTTTTGAACAGGCTGTTGATGCAATTGAACGAACACATAAGCTGAATATTAAAATAGGAACACATCTAATTTTTGGTTTGCCATACGAAAGTCGCGAAATGATGCTTAATGAAGCAAAAATTATGTCTGATTTACCAATAGATAATATCAAGTTTCATCAATTACAGATTTTTAAAAATACCGAATTAGAAAATATTTATAATCATAAACCTGAAGTTTTTAATCTATTTTCGCTTGACGACTATATTGATTTTATTATTCAGTTTACCGAAAGGTTAAATCCCCGAATTGTTATTGAACGATTTAATAGTGAAGTTCCTCCTCGATTTCTTGCTTCAAGTAACTGGGGTTTATTAAGACTTTACGAAGTAATGAATTTGATTGAAAAAGAAATGGAAAAGAGAGATACATGGCAGGGTAGGTTGTTTGAAATCTAAAAGTTTTAATATGTCAATTTTAGTGAGATTGTGAATTTATTAAAGAATAAATTAAAGCTCTTCTAAGTTAAAAGTTTCATTTTCTCTAACGCCTTTATCTGTAATTTTCAAAGAACAACATTCGTGATACAAATCATGTTCGAAAAATAAAATGCTATTGTTTTTTGCAGCTTCATTAAGAAATTCTTCTTTTTCTTTCATCAATTCCAATGGTTTAATATCGTAACTCATTAGAAATGGGATAGGAAGGTGTGCAACAGATGGAATTAAATCTGCCATAAAAATGATTGTTCGTTCTTTATATTTGATGTATGGAATCATTTGACCATCAGTATGTCCTGTAAAAATTTTTACTTTAAAGTCAGAAAAAAGTTCAGTGTTGTTGTCAACGAGTTTTAATTTGCCACTTTCTTGCATTGGTAAAATATTTTCTTTCAGAAACGAGGCTTTTTCTCTTTTATTTGGATTTAAAGCTAATTCCCATTGTTGACGACTAACCCAAAAATTAGCATTTTTAAATGTTGGGATAAGTTGAGTTTTATCTTCGTTATATTTTATGCTACCGCCACAATGATCAAAATGTAAGTGAGTTATAACATTGTCGGTAATATCATCGGTTGTGTAACCATGCTCTGCTAATGACGATTCAAGGCTGTAATCTCCATTAGGATAGTAATATCCAAAGAATTTATCGCTTTGTTTGTTGCCCATTCCACTATCAATTAGAATTCGTCTATCGCCAGTATCGACTAAAAGACAACGCATTGACCAGTTACAAAGATTATTTTCGTCGGCTGGATAAAGTTTATTCCAAATTACTTTTGGAACAACGCTAAACATTGCTCCACCATCTAATTTAAGGTTTCCGGTATTTATTGCAAGAAGTTTCATTTTTTCATTTTTTTTGCCACAAAGGCACTAAGACACTAAAGTTTACTAAAATTTTATTTATTGTGCAAAATAAATTATAGCTCCAATAATTCCTAATCCTAATATTATTGCAAGTGAAATCTTAATCCAGCTATATGGTCTTTCGCCTTGTACTTCGCTAGTTCGTGCATTTACCAAAAAGCGATAAACTTTTGAATTATATCTATATGCACTTATCCAAACAGGTAATAATATATGCTTAAATTTAATATCATTATAACTTGAATTTACGGAACTAATTCGTTGATGGTCGCCACCAATATCTCTACGAATAGTGTCCTTAATTATTTCGTCCATTTTCGATTTTGCATCATCAAATCCCGGTTTTAAATCAACTTGATATGTTTCGGTACGAAAACCACTCAGAAATTTTTCATCATGAGGAATAAGATTTTCTAAATCCCATGGTTCAAGTTTTTCAGTATAATTCTTTGGAAGTGACTTACTTGCTAATACTAATACATCATCAAAGCTATTTGAAACATGACCGCTAACATAAGTCCAGCGAGTGCGGGTAACAGTTCGTGTTTGCGATTTTCCGTTACTATCGGTATAACTTTCAGTTGTTTGATAATCATCGCCTCGTTGTCCAGAATACGAACTTTGTGTATTTGAGTCAAAAGTCCAATAAGGAATATACATTCCTTTTAATTTTTCTTGCTGAGTTGCATATTTTTTAAGGTCGCTTGGAGCCCACCATAAACTATTAAGCCATTTCTGATATTCGGCAAAAGCTTTTTTAGCATCAATTTTAAATGGCAAAAGTGAACCCGGTTTTATTATCGAAGAAGTTTTACTGTTTTTAACAACTAGTACATTTCCACAAAACGGACAATTATCCGATACAACATTCTTATCTAAAGTAGTTTGTGCCGCACAAGCATCACATTTTATAGTTACAATTTCTTGTTTCTCGACTTTGTCGTAATTTTCGCTTATAAATTTTTCAAAATCAAATTCAACAATCTCTTCTTGTTTTATTTCGATGGCATTTTCTGAACCGCAAAACTCACAAGTCAAATGAGTTGTGCCAGGTTTAAAAACTAATTTTGCTGAACAACTATTACAAATAATTTCTGATTGAGTTGTGTCTGCGGTTTTTATTTCGAAATCGTTATTTTGCTCTTCCATAACTAATTATTTTATGTTTGTAATATTTTATATTTCTGTTTTTTCTAACTCTACTGCCTTTGTCAGGTGTTTTTCACTTGACATATTATTTGCTACCCTGCCTGTATCAGGTGTTTTCATCTGATATGTTTTTTGCCTTTTCAATTACAATGAGGTGAAAAACACCTCATTGAGGCAGTAGGGCTGTGCCACCCTGCCTATGTCAGGTGTTTTTCACCTGACATTAAATATCTTCTCTATAATGCTTCACAAAACCCCAATCATCAATATTTTCCAAATAAAACTTTGCAGTTGAAAATTTATATTCATCTGGCTTTTCAACTAAATTCCATTTTTTTGATAATGGATTATTGTGTATATATTCTAATTTTTGCTCAAGAACTTTTCTATTAAACATTTGCTTGTTATAAGACCTATCTTGCCAAAATTGATATTTTCTATCTTTTCTTTCTGATGCAAAACTTGAAAGTACGCTTGGATGATTCTTTTCCAAGTCAAATTTAATCATTTGTGATGTATATTTCAAAAAGTCTCGTTGAACATCATTTAAAAAATGAGGTTCTCTAATTTTCCATAACAAATGAATATGATTTGGCATTATTACAAAACTATAAATCCAAATACGATTATTGTTAACCAAAAATTGTAAACTATTAATTATGACCTGTTTATTTTTATCAGGTTTTAATAAATTTTTCCAACCTTGAATTGTAGCTGTGTGAAATAAAATATTATTTTCAATCATTTTTTATGCTTTTATTTTGCTACTGTTAGGTGAAAACACCTGACAGAGGCAGGGTTGACCGGCATTTTTACAAGAAATAGTTGCTTTTTCAATTACATTAGCAAAATTTTCCCAACGGTCATATCCAAGCAATAGCATAAGTTCACGTGCAAACCAAAACTCTGTATCTTCTTGTTTATTAACTATATTTTCAAAATCAATAGTTAATTTTTGTATAGTTTCCTTTTTCATAATACATTTATTACTAAACACTTAATGTTTTCGTGATGTCACGAAAACATTAACTTATTTATTTTGAGTCATTTATAGTATATTTATGGCATATTTTCTTTAAAGTCTTATAATGGAGCAATAAAATCATCATAAATATTTTTTACTATATGTTTTTAGTAACCATAATATGATTTTCAATCATTGTTTACATTATTATTTTACTTCTGTCAGGTGTTTTCACCTGACAGAGAGTGGTTTACTAATAGAAACTAGTCATGTTTTCTAGTCGAAATAGTGTCTGTTTATGGATTTACATTATATATTTGTTCTGAGCTTGTCGGTATTATTATTGTGTCGTAGTGCATATTACTTCCATAATAGCCAGGCCCCCAATTTATGAAAGCTCTAATGTCTCCAGCGGTTATGAATGTTATTGTTGTGTCAATGTAACGATGTCCATTAAATGCAATACCAAAATTTGTTTTGCCAAAACCATACATAAAATCAAAAAAGTCATAAGGGAAAATTTGTTGTGATTTGAAATGAACTTTTAGTTTTGCTTTTTTAAAGAATGTGAAATTTTGAATAAAAGGAATATTGACATTGGAACTTGTCAAGTTGAAATAGCCAGCCTTTGTGCTTGTTGGTTCAAAACAGAAATATTCGGTCATGTTATGTGTAATGTAAAACAAATTATGCGAATTAGAATCAGTAAAGTTTGTAGCGTCAAATTGAAATTTATATTCCCCATTACTATTTGTTTTTGTTACTCCTAAATATTCAGGTCTACTTAACATTTCTCTCGGACTTAAATAAAATTTAAGTTCAACATCGGATAATTTGGCTGTTGTAGGTGTGTCAATAATTTGTCCTATCAAAATGAAACAATTGCCAGAGCAATTAATTCCATCATAAGCTGGTTGGTCGTATTTTTTGCAACTACTTAATGAAATAAGAAAAATTACCATAATTGATATTAAAACTTTCATAAAGATGTCATTTTAAAAATTGGTGCCAATCGCTAAATGCAAACTCTCGTTTTATTTTATTTATTTTCAGTTAATTAGCTTTTATTTGCTAAAGGTGATGATGGTTCAAATTTCTCAACTTTTTCAAAATCTGGTAAACTTCATCACTGAACAGGAGGTACAGGTGGCACAGGCGGTGGAACTGCACCAAACATAGTTGCAAGTTCAGGAATTGTTCCAACTGCTAACCAATTAGCCATTCCTTCTTTCCATGCCAATGATTCTTTTGTTATTTGATTTTGTGAAATCATTTGCTGAATTGCATTTGCATCAAATGGTCCTGCTTGTTGTCCGTTAACTACAAAATAAAATTTAATTTGTCCCGGAATTGGAGGAGGTGCTCCAACGCCACCAGCATTTTGTTGCTGATTTTGTTGTTGGTTTTGATTTTGAGGACTCATAGCATTTGCCATTTGATTTGCCATTGCAAAACCCATTCCCATGCCAATACCTTCGCCTGCTCCACCTGAAGGATTTTTTGCAGCAAACTCCATTGATTGAGCAGCTTGAAACTGTGTAAATTTATTAAGATCGCCCAATATTCCCATGCTC
>MEND01000103.1:6852-7491 GCA_001768975.1 Bacteroidetes bacterium GWA2_31_9
CTTCTTCAACATTTGGTGGGAATGTAATAGTTGCAATTAAAAATTTTGTTACATCAATTCCGTATTCATTAAATTCGGGTTGAATTTTTTTATGAATAAATTCTGACAATTCGTTGTAATTCATTGCCATATCAAGTGCCGGAATTTTGCTTTCGGCAAGTGCATCGGTAAATCGAGTAACAATTATATTACGTAATTGATTTGTAACTTCTTCGGTTGTGAAATTGCCATCAGTTCCTACAATTTCTTTTATAAATTTAACTGCATCGGTTACTCTAACAGCGTAATTTCCATTAGCTCTGATTCTTAAAACACCAAATTCGGGGTCTCTTATTGGAAATGGATTAGGAGTTCCCCAAAGTCTGTTTGTAAAGTTTTTAGTATTTACAAAGTAAACTTCGGCTTTAAAAGGACTGTTAAAACCATATTTCCAACCTTTCAGAGTCGAAAGTATTGGCATGTTTTGAGTTGTTAACGTGTGCATTCCAGGTTGAAATACATCGGCAAATTGACCTTCGTTAATAAACACAGCCACCTGACTTTCGCGAACTGTAAGTTTTGCATTCATTTTTATTTCGTTCTGATAACGTTCAAAACGATAAACCATAGTATCTTGAGTTGGGTCGAGCCACTCAATAA
>MEND01000103.1:7523-8661 GCA_001768975.1 Bacteroidetes bacterium GWA2_31_9
TAATTTTAGAAGTATTCTAATCTTAAATCCTCTAGTCTTTTTGAAAATCTGTACAGACGAAAACACTGCATAAGGTATAGATTTTATAACAAATTAAAAAATATTGATTAATTTTTTTGTAACGCTAATTGCATAATTCGTTTTTATACTATGCTTTTCTGCCACAGATAGCACTGATTTACACAGATTCAATTCACAGATTCTTAACTCCAAAAAAACACAAATCCTCCTTTAAAGGGAGAATTATTGTTTCAAATCTGTGAAAATTTCCCGAAGTAAATTCGGGACAGGTCGTGTTATCAGTGGCAATGTTTCTTAAATATAATAATTCTTGATTTTTTTATTATGAATATTTCAAAAATCTATCAAAAATTCCCCTTCAACCTTACAAATCCCAAATAAAAATTAATTCTCTGTTTTTTGCCTGTAAAAGCATTTGGAAATTCGCCACTAAAAACCTGTGCAATAAGCGATAAATCAAGATTGTCTTTTAATGAATATGAAATTGTTGGTCCAGCGTAATAACCTATTATTTCGGGCATATACATTCCTGAAACGCTTATATTCAATAATGGAGAAACCGGATAGCTGTATTGTGCTAGAACATTATATTTTGTGAATGAAAGGTTTTTAACTGTAGAAGGAGCAGAGTAAACATCCATAAATCCCAATCCTGTATTTTTAGTAAAATTTCCGTAAAGTCCTTCGACTAAAATCATAGAAGAATTCTTAAAAGAATAATCAAAAGATATTGAAACCATTACTAAACCATTTGTATCTGCAAAATTTTCTTTTGGTTGAAAACATGAAGCTTCTCCTCGGAAACTTACGCTTTTTATTGCTCCTGACCATCCAGCACCAGCAATATAGTCCTGTTCGTTAAGCAAACCGCCTATAAATTGAATATCGTAATTCCATTTGTTGAATCGGAATAAAGCGGCAGTTGTTAGTTTTTCTGAACTATTTACTTTAGCCACAAGTTCAATAGTAGATGATGAACTTGGATAATATTGCAGACGAACTGCATCGCTACCGGGGCGTTCTACATAATCGAAATCAAAAAACGAATAATTATTGAAAATATCGTTAGGATTCCAAACCATTGTTTGTCCCCAGTTTATGCGTTGACGACCAAGTT
>MEND01000103.1:8721-9335 GCA_001768975.1 Bacteroidetes bacterium GWA2_31_9
TAAAAGATTGCTCGCTAAATATATTCCAAGACATGTCTAAATATCCATTATCTGTTTCAATTTGATTGCTATAATTTGGAGAGTATTTTACTGTTTCGCCCCAAATAAGTCTGTTGCGAAGTTGTAAAGTTGCGGTAAAAGTAGGAGTGGGGAACCAACTAAAATTTAGTCTGTTATGAATTGTGTTGTCAGAAATCCAGTTTCTGTTAATACTATCAAACATTACACTTTGCATGTTGCTGAAATATCCTTCGAATGAGCATTTTTTTGTTTTCTCGGAAAGCGAGTCGGATTGGGCGAATGATGAAAATGCTATAAAGGTAAAAATTAATATTTGCAGTAATTTTGATTTCATTAGTTTATGTTTTTTTTGCCACAGATAACTCTGATTTTACTCATAAAATATCTATTTTTAAAGGCATTCGTGAGTCGCTTCGCTATGTTCACAAATTTGTTTCACAGATTTTATTACTAAAATTGACTTATAAATAACAACATTTGATTGTTTTAAATCTGTGGCATTTCTTTATTGTTTTCTTTCGTCAGATACAACTTTTCCGTCTTCAACTGTAATTACACGGTGTGCTTTATTTACAACTCGGCTGTCGTGAGTT
>MEND01000103.1:9361-14026 GCA_001768975.1 Bacteroidetes bacterium GWA2_31_9
TCTGTTAAGCTTTTCCATTATCTCAAGAAGACTTTCGGTAGATTTGGAATCAAGATTGGCAGTTGGTTCATCGGCAAGTATGAATTTTGGTTTTGAGGCTAAAGCTCTTGCCACTGCAACACGTTGTTGCTGACCACCTGAAAGTTTATTTGGACGACTATTAACTCTATCACCAAGTCCTACAGAATTGAGCATTTCAATCGAACGCTTATCACGTTCTTCTTTTGACCTTCCTTGAAGGTGCATTATAAATTCAACATTTTCTTTGGCAGTAAGTACCGGAATAAGGTTATACGACTGAAAAACAAAGCCAATATTATACATTCTAAAATCAATCATTTTTGATGAAGATAGAGTTCCAATATCGGTATCGGCAATAATTATTTCGCCTGACGTTTGCTTATCAAGTCCACCAATCATGTTTAAAAGGGTTGTTTTGCCTGAACCTGATGGACCAACTATTGCTGCAAATTCGCCTTGTTCAAACGATAAGCTGATTCCATTAACTGCATGAACAGGAACGGTTTTCTCGTCGTAAACTTTGTGCAGATTATTAATTTCGATGACTTTCATATTTTTAGTTTTAATTTTTTCTTATCACATTTTGATGACCTCAATTCACCACATAGTTACATAGAACACAGAGGTTTCACATAGTATAACTTTATACTCTTTATAACTTTTTTATATTTCCGTTCTCACAGCATCAGCCGGATTCAACTTCAGTGCTTTTCGAGCTGGATAAATTGAAGCTAATATTCCAGTTATTATTACTAAAATTACTGTTCCAATATAATAGTCAATTCCTATTGTTGGATAAATTATAGATTCGTAACCAATTGCACTAAATCCTTCGCCGTAAGCAGAAATGTCAAGCCCGACATGATTTGTGATTTTAATTACAATAATTCCAATTATTAAACCTGCAATTCCGCCTGTAAGTGAAAGGTAAATAGTTTCAAGCATTATCATTTTGAAAATTCTCATTTTATTCATTCCCACAGCCATAAGCATTCCTAGTTCTTTAACTCTTTCAAGAACAACCATTAACATTGTGTTTACTATTCCAAAACCAAGTGCAAGAAGTATTACGAATAGGAAAAAGTAAAGCATAATATTCATAAAATCAGCAGTCATGCCAACGTCTGGTTGGATTTCTTTCCATGTCATTACATCTGTTTCAGGAAACATTGAGTTTAGTTTACTTGATACTTCTTCAGTAGTTTTTGTGTCATTTAAAAGTACCGCAATTTCATGAGCATTTTTTTCATCAAATACTGTTAGATTTGATAAGTCGCTGTATCTTACAAATATGTTAATTTCGTCAAACATTGAATTTGTAGTTTTGTAAATTCCACAAACTTTGAATGCGGCACTTACCATTGTTCCGTCTGTTGATTGAAATGTAAGAACGATTTTTGATTTTAATTTTGCTTTTAATTTTTCTGCAAATTTTTGACTGATAACTATAGGATTTGATTTTACATTTTCGAAGTAAGTTCCACATGAATCGGCAATTTTTGTATAAATTCTGGAAACTAATTTTTCTTCTTCTGGATTAATTCCGTAAATAATTGCTCCTGTTCCACTCGATGAAGTGTTTGCCATTCCTGTAATTTTCATTCGTTTTGAAACGGCTTTTACTTCTGGAATTTGCTTAATTCCATTTACAACACTGTCGGCATTGCTTATAAAATAGAATAAGTCTTTGTTTTCAATGTATTTTGGATTGTGTAGCTGAATATTAGAGGATTCAATCTCTAAAGCAGAACGAATACGTCTTTCAAACATCCCATTCATAAGTGCTGCTGTGAATACACTGGCAAGAATACCGAAGGTAACAGCAGTGATTACTACCATGCTTCTTAGTTTGTTACGCCAAATGTTTTTCCATGCTATTGAGTTTATCATATTTTATATTTTTAATTTTGCCACTAAAGCACTAAAACACAAAGATTTTATTTAGTAACTCTTAGAAAACTCCAATAATTTCGTTACTCTGGTTTTGAAAACAGTTGTTTACATTCGTAAACTCCTTATTTTCAAAACTGCGAAAGCCTCATTCTTGAAGTTTTCTAAAGAAACACTGTGTTTTCTTATTGACAATATTTAGAGTTATTTTTGAAATACCAAATTTCATACTTCAAAAATCAAATAAATCTCAAACTACATTTCAGCAAGCTTAATCGACTATCGCTCAGCACATCGCAATGCATCGCAATTAAATAATATCCAAACTGTTTTAAAAATTGAAGTTTTGAAAATTGGAATTTGTTTGACATTTGTTTTTTGTTTTTTGGAATTTTCATACAAACAATATTTATATTAATATTAAGAAACAATTCTACTTTATAACTTTTTACTTATTACTTTCAACTTCCTACTTCTATTGCCCTCTCAATGCTTTCATCGTATTTATTCCAAAAATTTTCATTAATGGATAAAATATCGCGATTAAAATTACAATTGATACTGAAAGGCTTTGTGCAACAAAATAATCAATTTGCCAAGCAAATGGAAGGATAGGTTCTACACCAAAATTTTCCATCATATCAGCCATGTCGCCAGTTAATTCGATAGGAAATACAGCAAAATACCTAATTATTGGAAGGCTTAAAATTGTACCTGCAACTAACCCAATTAATGTTAGAATAATGAGTTCAATAAAAACAATTATTCCGAGTTTGTATTTTTGCATTCCAAGAGCAACCATAACACCAAATTCTTTTTTTCGCTCGGCTGTCATCATCAGTACGGTTCCGAAAACGCCAAATCCTACAATAATATAAAGTATCCAAAGTGTTATGAGTCCGCTATAATTATCGCTTTCAATTTGTTGAACAAGCTCTTTATTCATTTCTTTCCAAGTCATTACTTCGTATGCATCAGAATTTAAAGCTGAAATAATTCCTTCTTTGGTTTTTTCCATTTCAGATTTATCTTTCAAATTGAAAGAAATAGACGTAAGCAAATTATTTGCTGAATAAAGTTCCTGACACAATTCTAAAGGCATATAAATCATCTGATTGTCAAGTTCGGGATTTGGCATTTTGATAATTCCATTGATTGGATATTTTCCTGCAGCACTAACTCCATGATAACCTTGTCCCATAAGTACAATTGTGTCGTTTACGTCAAGTTTTAGAAATTTTGCTAAACGGTCGCCAATAAGGACTCCATTATCGTTTTGGTTGAGATAATTTCCCGAAATTTTAGATTCTTTAAGTATAATATCCAGAAATTTTGAAGTATTTTCTTCTCCAATAATTTTTGTAATATTTTTTTGTGTATCTTCCTCACTTGTAAACGATTTCTTACGTGTTTCTTTAATTTTTTCAATTAATTCTAAAGGAATTGTTTCTGAAAGTTTGGTCACAACAGTGTCTGTAATTCTGTATTTTATCATTTTGTTTGAAAGAACAGACATTTGGTTTTCCTTTTCAGGATTTATTCCTGTAACAATTGCAACTTTTGTTTGCAGACCGGCTGAAGCAAGAGCAAACGATTCAAAATGAGGAACTGCCAATTTAACATTTTCAACAGACGAAAGTTTTTGCATTAACTGGTCGTTAGTTTCAAGCAAATAGTCCATAGTTTTTTCTTTCCAATAGTCTTTAGCATGAATCTGAATAAATCCCATGTACGATTCAACTACGCTGTCGGTCATGTTTTTATAAGTACCAAGCGAGTAGCTTCTCATTATTAGTGCAAAGAATATTGCAAACATTATTGAAGCGGTGGTAATTATTGTTCTTCGCTTGTTTCGCCAGATGTTTCGCCAGGCTAGTTTTATGTAATTTGTCATACTATCTAATTTTTTTCATATTTTGCTGAGAAAAAAAATCGTCGCTAATATCAACATCAAAGTCAATAGAATCAATTATTACAATGGTTTTGTTTCCTTTATTGTCTTCCGGAATTATTTCCATTTTGGAAGGAATTTCACGGTCGTCCATTTTTTTGATTTCTGAGCCGATTTCAGTTTTAATTAATTCGCCGTCTTCGTCGAAAAACTGAGTTTTCAATTGCATGAATGAATCTTTTGTAATCCATTTAATTACACTTCCCCACACAACTGCGGCATTTTCTTTTGGAGTAAGTTTTATTTTATAGCAATCTTTACCTGCAATACTTTCAGAACCTTCTAACGTATGTGTATAGTCAACAATAATTGATGATTCTTTCAAAATGTCATCGTTTGAATAATCTGAACCCATCCAACCTTGCGACATCATTGATGGTGGTAGCTTTATCATTCGGGCAATTGTTGGATTCCAGCTCCATAAATCGTTTTGACGTTTCAAAAATGTTTGTCCTTTTTCTTTTGCAGGTGCATTTACAATTGTCATAGAATAATCAAATCCTTTTCCCCACGATTTTAGTGAAATTGTTCTTTCCCATGTAGGGCGGACAATTTTCATTGTCATTGTAGCGATACTTGATGAGCCTTTTACTTTTTCGTCGGCTTTTTTGATTATTTCTGTGGCATCTTGTGCAATTACAAAGCTTGTAAGAGATAAGATTAGGAGGAGTGAGGTTAGGAGTTTCATAATAAATGTTATTGGTTGTTGATTAATACTTATAGGGTATAGGGTATAGGGTATTAGTTGAAATGTTTAATTGTTGGGTTAACAGTATTTTTTGATTAAAGCTTCTTTGATTTTA
>MEND01000103.1:14113-19450 GCA_001768975.1 Bacteroidetes bacterium GWA2_31_9
TCTGAAATAAAATCGCCAAAATTCGATATTTGATTTTAATGATTCAAAGGTATTTTCAATGAAATATGAAAGTTCATTTTTTCCTAATTCACCTTCCATATAAGGGTTAAAGTATTCCAATAATTCATTAAAACCTTTATCAAGGATTTCAATAATTAAGGCTTCTTTGCTTTCAAAATAGTTGTAAATTAAACCTTTTGATATTCCAGCTTTTTTAGCAATTTTGCTTATTGATGTAGATTGATAGCCTTCATTTGCAAATAGTTCCAATGCAGAATTAATGATAATTGCTTTTTTTTCAAGCCTAATTTCATTAAATTGCTCTTCGGTACGTGGCGACATATTTTTATTTTTGACTGAACGGTTGGTCAAAGATAATGTATGAAAAATAAAAAGTCAAGTAAATTTGAAAAAAAATTAATCTAAAACGATATTTTCTGTGAAGTTTCGGGTGTAGAAATCAGATGGAGCAATTAATAATATCAAGTTTATTGATGTATTGTCTTTGTGCTTATTGTACCAATTATTAATTAATTCAATTATGAATTTCACTCTATTGTTATCAGATTCAACTTTGGCTTGTTTGTCGCCAAAAACATATTTTTGAATATCTCTAATTCTATTAAAAGCTACACTAGATATTCCTTTATCAGAACATGAGTTTAGAATATTATTAATTGAAAGTTCGCATTGCACATCGTTATATAAGTCACCAGGAACACAATACAGATTTTTTTCTCCAAACATGATTAATTCATTTGGTCTCTGATCAAATGGTTTTGTAATTTCAGTAAGTTCTTTGTATTCAGATTGCAGTTTTTTATATGGAGTTTCAAATAGTAATCCGTGGTAGCCGAATATTGCTATTGCGTTAGAAATATTAAGTCCTTCTTCGAAAATATCACCTGATTTAAAAGATATTACTAGCATATTGTAAGAATTAAAATCAATAAATTAATCTTTACAAGATAGAAATTCTATTAATTGAAGCAAAATAAAAGAGTGATGATTTTGAAAATATGTTTTTAAAAGCAAATATTATTTTGCAACTATCTTATTTTCAATATTAAAATATACATTATATCCTTTATTCATCCAGCTTTCAGAATCATCTGTAATATCTAAAATAAATAATGTTTTTGGTGGATTTGGAATTTTTTCAAAATATATTGTGTCCGTAAAGTTTTTATCAAAATTACTTAATTTAATAAATCGCTCTGTCATTAAGTTATTGTACTGAATTTCTTTATGGTAAGCAATGTCTGTAATTAGAGAAAGTCCATTTTTAGTAACTGCAAATGAAATAAGCATAAGCAAAACTGCAAAAAATTTAACTTCTGGCTTTAATCTATTAATTAATGGTTTACTATTTAGTTTATTAAAAATAACTGTTAAATTAATAAACCACATTATTAGAAATAGAAAATATGCAACATTAACAGAACGTTGCTGTCCCAAAATTTCAGTTGCCCAGTATGCAGGGAAAATGCAAATAAAAACTATACTAAATAATAAGCTAACCGATATAAAAGGAAGCAAATAGAATGAATTTTTGAAGAGTGTTTCATCTTCTGAAAATTGCTTATTAATGTAGAAGTAAAAAACTGATACAATTATTAATGGTAATGACGATATCCATTCAAAAATAAAACGTAATGTCTGAATAGTTGAGTTAACTATTGATGAAATAAAATTGTGATTATTTGAAAATAACGATTCTCTCACCGAATTTCCGGGAGCAAAATACACTATTGCTGAAAAGATTACAGAAAATATAAAAAGTAAAATAAAGAAATTCTTACTTATAAGTTTATTCCTAAATGAAATAATTAAACCCACAAAGATTAAAAACAATAAATTCAACATTATAACCTCGTTTAATCCATTTATAATAAATAGTAGGACTATTATTAAAATTACATGCAAATATTTATTTAATATATACTTAGCTTTTAGATACTTAAATGTCAAAGCCAAAAAGATTAATAAAAGAATATTTCCAAGATGATATGTTACTAATCCTGTAAACCAATAAATTCCTTCAGAAATGATTGGCATTTGATAAAGATATAGCAAAGTAAAAACTAAACTGAATGCAAACTTTTCGGATTTTTTAAATGAATCTGAAATTGATGAAAAGAAAAAATAAAAGGAGAGAACAGTTGTAATTATTGAAAATATCGGAACTAATTTATAAACAATCAATGAATTAAATGCAATTGGATTTAAAATAACAAATAAGTTTGATGCATATCTGCCATTCCAATGCAAGTATTCATATTTTAAAACCTCGAAAATCCCATAATTTTTGCCTTTAAAAGCGTAAGTTAAATCGTCAGCAATTGGATGTGTAAAAAAGCTTATGTAAATGTATGGGAGTATTATAATTACAAGGCAAATTGTAAGTAATGTGAACTTATATTTTAAAAAAATATCTATTAATTTTGACATAACTTATTTTAATTCAGTATAGAAGATTTGACAATTTTTTAAAAAGTTGTCAAATCTCGCAATATCAAAACCTATCAGGTTGTTACTGCAGCACAATTTTACTTGTATAAACCTTAACTCCATCGCTAACTTTTAAAAAGTAGATTCCGCCTGAGGTATTAGAAATATCAATTTCAATTGATTTTTCTTGGTTAACGTTTTGTGCATAAATTTTTTCGCCTATCAAATTGAAAATTTCAATTGTACTGATATTAGCATTACTAAGCGATACTGCTAACTTGCCTGTTGTGGGGTTTGGGTAAGTTTTAATTTCTGTTGTATTTATTAAAGTTGATATGCCTGAGTAACAATTCTCGCTAAAATATGCTCCTGCATCAATACCTGTCCAGTTGGTAGTTGACCATGTGGCATTATCAACATTTATGCAGCTAAGGTTGGGGTTGCTGTTGGCATAAAAGTGCATATTGTTATTATTTCCATTTTTCACATTTAAACTTGTCAATTGATTAGAGCCACAGTACAAATCAGTAAGAGCAGTATTTGCAGAAACATCCAAACTTGTTAATTGATTACCTTCACAACGCAAATAGGTAAGTGCAGTATTAGCAGATACATTCAAACTTATTAATTGATTACCTGTACATTCCAACCCAGTAAGAGCAGTATTAGATGAAACATCCAAACTTGTCAATTGATTACCTGCACAGTCCAAATAAGTAAGAGCACTATTAGATGAGACATCCAAATTTGTTAATTGATTACCTGCACAGTTTAAATAAGTAAGAGCAGTATTAGATGAGACATCCAAACTTGTTAATTGATTACCCCAACACCTAAAATAAGTTAGAGCGATATTAGCTGAAACATCCAAACTTGTTAATAGATTATCGCCACCGCTCAAATAAGTAAGAGCAGTATTAGCCGAAACATTTAAGGTTGTTAATTGGTTGCTGTCATATACAAACAATGCAAGAGCAGTATTAGCCGAAACATCCAAACTTGTTAATTGATTACCGCCACAATACAAATAAGTAAGATCAGTAATAGCTGAAACATCCAAGCTTGTTAATTGATTACTGGTAGTGTTTAAATAAATAAGTGCAGTATTAGCAGAAATATCCAAACTTGTTAATGAATTATTAAAAAAATTCAAGGAATCAAGAGCAGTAAAAGCTTCAATGCCTGTTAAATCAGCAATATACTTATTGCTTACATTGATTGCTCCATTGAAAGTTGTGGCTTCGGATACTTGTATTTCTCCATCTCCGTTGGTATTGATACTTGAATTGCCAACCAATGCGGCTTTAAAATTAGCATCTGGAATGTTTACTATTTGTGCATTTGCAATATTCACCAAGCCAAATAAGCAGAATATGACTGCTAAAAATGTAATTTTTTTCATATTAATTGCTTATTAAGATTTTTTTACTCGTTTTGAAATGCAATATAGTAAATCTATATTTTATATGCAAAATATTGAAGAAGTAAAATTTATAAACCTGAGAGGTTTGTGGTTAAGTTTGCTTTTACTTGCGGTAATAAAGATTTGACAACTTTTTAAAAGTTGTCGAATCTCGCAAGATGTATAGATGTTTGAGGCGTTTGGGATTTTGAAATTGAAATTTAATGATTAACCACAAACCTTTTAACATTAGATTTGCTACTTACTTTATTAAAGATAAATAATTGGTAAATACCATTTGGTAATTTTGATACATCGAATTTAAAATCATATTCTTCTTTTCTGAAAGGAATTTTGACTGTTTGTCCGAAATTATTATAAATTGTGGTATTATAATTTTCGCTCTTAATATCATTAAAACCAATTGTTAAGTAATCAGAAGCAGGATTTGGATATAGATTAAATGTTAAATTATCAATATAGTTTTTATCAATGTTGGTTGGACAGTTAGTTGTACATTGATAGGTTACTATTTTAATATTTTTTATTAACCAGCCTGGTCCACCAAGCAGACTATCGGGTGAATTATAGGTGATTCTAAAAGTTGTGGTATCATAATTAAAATCGGTGCTTTCATTACAACCTTGTGGTTGTTTTATTAGAATTGGGGCTTCATAGTTGTAAATAGTATAAATCCATTGTGTATCTCTTATTCCTGTAAATTTATTATCAGGATAACTAAAATCACCATTCTCATAATTCTCATAATAATCAAAAATGCTATCATAGGAATTAATAATCATAAAACCTGGATAATTACAATAATTTCCCCAATAATAGTTTGGTAGTGAATCGAATTGATTTAAAGTTGAGTTTTTATAAAAAACAGTTCCATAGCTTGAATTTGTTATGTTATGTTTATGTTTAATTGTAAATTCATAATTCCAAATAGAAGCTTCATATAGAATTGCATAATGTGTTGTATCTCCTGTAATCATGTAGTTAGGAATTTTAATATCGAAATAATATGAGCCTGTTTTTACATTCACATTATTTGTATCGGTAACAATTGCATAAGAACTGTCGCCGCTAAGTAAACCAGTTTTGCCGGTTTTAGTAATATGCCAGATTGAACCTGTGGGGATTTTTATAAAATTTGTATCAACATTATCAAAAGTGAATGTTCTATAAATAGGGAAGAATCCCGAACCCCAATAAATTTGACTAAAAGCTAAAGCTGGTAGCAAAAATGCAATTGAAAATAATAGCTTTCTCATGATTATATTTTTTTTAAATAGTTTATTCTCAAAAGTATAATTTATTTTTCAAATAATTAAAAAGATTTTTACATCTAAACCTAACAGGTTTTAAAAACCTGTTAGGTTTGAGTGAAAAGAAAACACCTGACAAAGGCTGTGGCTTAAATCTGTGACACGGTTTAGAACCGTGCCACAGTTTTTGGGATTTGAGACTTTGAGCTTTAA
>MEND01000104.1:0-6010 GCA_001768975.1 Bacteroidetes bacterium GWA2_31_9
GTAAAGCTGTCAAAATAAAATCCATAATTTATTTGTTTATTTTGTTTGACCCTGACAGGGTCACATGTTTATAGCTTATTGATTTCTATAAACATACGACTCCAAATGAGTCGAAGATTTAAGAATAATTTAATTTATTATTATTTTGAGAAAGTTATTTTGAAAT
Organism: Bacteroidetes bacterium GWA2_31_9; assembly: GCA_001768975.1. Taxonomy (GTDB): domain Bacteria; phylum Bacteroidota; class Bacteroidia; order Bacteroidales; family GWF2-33-38; genus GWA2-31-9. The sequence continues at coordinate 167 of MEND01000104.1, forward strand.
ATTCACTAACCTAGTTGCTAATAAACAGTTTCTTTAGCAACTCCATTTTCGTTCCATTCAATCCATTTTCCGGTTTTTGTAGCTTCTCTATAATCACCTTCTTCTTTTTTGTTTCCGTTTTCGTACCAGTAAGTCCATTTGCCAGTTTCTTTACAGTGATGATAATCGCCTTCTTCCATTTTATTTCCATTTTCGTACCAACGAATACAATGTCCATACATATAATCGTCCTTGTAATGAACTTCGCTTTTCATTTGTGCATTTTCGTACCATTCGTGCCAAACACCATCAAGTTTTCCATTTTTTTGTTCGTATTGCATGAAAAAATTGCCATTTTCATTCCAAATTGTTTCATCTCCAGTTGCTTGCCCATTGACGTAAGTTGTTTCGTTTGATTTTTTTCCGTTCGAGAAAAACATTACGCCTTTTCCGGTAAATGGTTCATCTTCGCCTTTTATATAAGTAATTCCATCTTTTTCGACAAGGTTGTCAAGTTTTACTTCTTGAGTAAAAGCAATAAAATTAATTATTGACAGCCATAAAATAAATATATGCTTTAGCATTTTCGTAGATTTATTATTATTGAACTGTAAAATTACAATAAATATTACATCTCTAATAATCTACATATATTGATTTTGATAAAATTTGTTGATTTATAACCTATTTAGTGCTTCTAAGAAAACAGTGTCTTTTTGGAAATATCAAATTTCAACCGAGCTTGCGAGCTCAACGAAGTTAAACTTCAAAAATCAAATAAATCTCAAATTACATTTCGATAAGCTCAATGCATCGCAATTTCCTAATAATCAAGCTGTTTTGAAAATTGAAGTTTTGAGAATTGGAATTTGTTTGACATTTGTTTTTTTGTTTTTGGAGTTTTCTTACAAAAACTATTTATGGAATTCGATATGAACTATTAAATCTATCAAACATTTTTAATAACGGAATTGGCTTATCTGTTTGAATAATGTCGGGGCTTTTGCTAATAAGTTCTTTATTTTCGGCACGTGTTTTTCCTCCCCACATCATTACCCAAAAGCCTTCTGCATGTGCACGGTTAATATCATCGGCGGTAGTTACATAATTTGAAATTCCAATTCCAAAAGAATTAATTTCTTTAGCATTTCTAATGCTTTCATCCATATTTCCTGTTCCAGAAATGAAAAGCTTATTTTGTAATCCAACCTCAGATGCGTATTTTAAATAATTTATATTTCCTTCAATAAACACATTGTCAGTCATATTATATTTTTCGCATAATCGTTGGATTGCTCTTAAAAATTTTTTGTAATATGCTGAAAGCTCTTCGTAAGGTACATTTTTATTCAGTTTACAATCGAACGAAAAATGATATTTTGTAAGCTCAGATATTCTGCTAAAAAGATTATCGACAGTTATTACATAAATATTATGAGCCAAAGCATGAAACTTACAACCACCCAATTCACTCCAATAATAATCATAAATATTACCTTCGCATGTAGTTGTTAGTTTCATATCGTCGTCGTGAAACATAACAAGTATGCTGTCTTTAGTCATTTGAACATCAATTTCGCAACCATCGGCACCGATTTCTAAAACAGGAATTACAGATTCGTAAGTATCGCTTGGATGTTTGTACATAGAACCCATTCCAGCATGACCAAAAATCATTATATCGTTGTTGTTCAGATTATTGATATTGTAATCGCTCAAATCTTTTTTACAAGATAAAAGCAATAATATTAGCCATAAAGTGTATTGACTTTTCAATATAAATGTTTTGGAAGATAAAAATAGAAAAATTATTAAAGAATAGAAATTTTAATTTTTCAAAATCGAACTTTTAAATTCTTCAATAGTAGGAATATCATTATTATGCCATTTGCCAATTACAGTACCTTTTTTTAATAGAACTAGTCCTGGATTAGAACGAATCATAGTTTTTAGAGTAATTTCATCGGCACTACAAAAGGCATATTGTACATTATTTATTGATTTGAATTTGTTAATTTCTTCTTCACCCGATGAAGTAACGCAATAAAATTTATATCCCGTTTTATTACAGAAATTTGCTAATTCGTTTATCTCTTTTTGATTTGCAGTAGAAGATTCAGGAAGCTTATAAGCAATTAACAGAAATGAATAGTTTTCGTCTTCGAGAATTAAATCGGTGATATCTCCATCTTCAGGACTTTCAATTACAAAATCGTGAATAGGAGCGTGGTAGCCTTCTTTAATAAGTATAGATTTTGAATCGACCCATTTCCAATTCAATGTATCTTGCCAAGGATAATTTGTCTGATTAAATTCTTTAATTTCTTTAGTTTTTAAATTCTGATATTTGAAAATTGTTTCATAAACGTCTTGTGGAGCACCTTCAGGAACTATCATTTTATCAGGAATATGCGTTCCTATCTTGTAAGGTCTGAAATCAATTATTGGTAAATGACTGTAGCAATAATACGAAAATAAATTTATTCCAATAAATGCTACAAATAAAATCGCTAATTGAAATTTAGGAGTTAAAAACGATTTTATTTTGTTTTTACTAATAAACACTATAATTGTAGGGATAAGAATAATTATATTTTTCCAGAATGTTTGCCAGTTTGTAATTTTCAGGGCATCGCCAAAACAACCACAATCTGTTACAGGATTGTAAATAGCTAGTATTAAAGTTAAAGGGGTAAAAAATAACATAAATAACAATGCTCCCCATGATGAAAATTTCAGCTTTAAATTGAAAAACAATCCAAATCCTATAATAAATTCAGCAGCTGATAACAGAAAGCCTAATGCTAATGCAATAGGCTCAGCCCATTCCATGCCAAATGCACGAAAATAATCAGTAAATTTATATGTTGAGCCAAGTGGGTCGATTGCTTTTACGAATCCTGAAAACATAAAAAGTAATCCAACAAATAGGCGGCTGATAAGTCTTACAATTTTCATTTTTATAATTTTAGATGTAACTGACTCTGATTAATTTAAAGTTTATATTTTTTTGCCACAGATTACACAAATTTTACTCATAAATCAAAAAATTTTAAAGGCATTTCCCGAAGTAAATTCGGGACAGGCTGTGAGATAGCTTCGCTATGTTCACAAATTTTTTCCACAGATTTATTTCCTAAATTTACACAGATTAAAACAACCTTTGGTTGTTTTAATCTGTGTAAATTTGTGTAATCTGTGGCAAGTTCTTCTATATAATTATACTTATGTATTTATTATTAATCATGGCTATTTTATAATTTTTTCAAAAATAAAATTTATTACAACAAACTAACTACTGAAGTGCTTAGTTTAATTGAAAATTAATTTTAGTGCCAAATTTATTAATTTATTAATTTATAAGAAATTAGAAGATTATAAATTTTGTTAAAAACTTCATCAGGTTTTAGCATCGTATTGTTTGAAGTTTTACATTCGATAATTTTACAATCCTTTTCTGTTGCAAATACTTTTAAATATTCTTGACGTACTTTTTCCTGAAAATCAATGTCTTGCTCATGAATATCGGCTTTCCCTTTTAAATAATCTCTATCGTCGCCTTCACGGGCATTTGTAAGATTGCTTTTTGTAAAATCGAAGGGAACATCAAGATAAATACTTAAATCTGGTTTTGGAATTTTATAAAATTCGTATTCAAGATTTATAATCCAATTTTTTAGCTTTTCCTTTTCTTGTAAGTCGTTGATTTTTGCACATTGAAAAGCAATATTTGAATATATATATCTGTCAATAAGTACAAGATAATCATTGTTTAACCATTCCTGAATCATTACTTTTGTATTATCACGGTCGCCAGCATAAATTAATGCAACTAAATATGGATTAACAGCATTATTATCGCCTAAATCGCCACGTAAAAACATCGAAACTAATTCGCCAAAAACAGGGGAATCGGTGCGAGGAAAATGCAAATATTTGTATTTAATTTTCTTATTATCAAAGTATTCTCTGATAAGCTTAACTTGTGTGGATTTTCCGGAGCCGTCTAAACCTTCTAAAACTATAAAACTCATGTTTCAAAAAAATAAATTATTTTAGCAAATCATTTAATAACAATAGTTCTATATATTTTTGAAGTAATTAAACAAATATTCTATATTAATTGCCACGTCCTTTAGGTCGTGGAATTAATTGTTGTAACAATTTCAGGGCTTTAGCCCTTTAAAAACTTTAAAAATAGAACCAAAAATTATGGTTAAAGATAAATATTTTAAGAAGAAAAAAACTCTAAAAATCAATGGGAAATTGTTTGAAATTGACAAAGCATTGATAATGGGAATAGTAAATTTAACACCAGATTCATTTTATTCTGAAAGTAGATTTAGTAACATTGATACTGTACTAAAAACTATAGATGAAATGCTAAAAAATGGTGCAGATATTATTGATATTGGTGCAGTTTCAACCAGACCCGGAGCAAAGTCGGTTACAGAAGAGGAGGAGATAAGCAGATTATTGCCTTATGTTAAAATAATCAGAAAGCAGTTTCCTGAAATCATTATTTCGTTAGATACTTCCCGTGCAAATGTTGCGAAACTATTTGTTAATGATTTTAATGTAAGCATTATAAATGATATTTCGGCTGGCAGTTACGATTCAAAAATGTTTGAAACCATTAAGGAATTAGATGTTCCATATATTATGATGCACATAAAAGGCGAACCAGAAAATATGCAAAAAAGTCCTGATTATGAAGATGTAACAATTGAAGTGCTTAAATATTTTTCTGAAAAAATTGCCAAATTAAAATTGCTTGGTGTTAATGATATAATAATTGATGTCGGTTTTGGTTTTGGAAAATCTGTAGAGCATAATTATCAATTATTGAATGATTTAGGAAAATTTAAAATTTTTGGATTACCAATTTTAGCCGGAATTTCTCGAAAATCGATGATTAATAAAGTGCTAAATATTTCGCCAAAAGATGCTTTAAACGGTACAACAGTTTTAAATACTATTGCATTGCTTAATGGTGCCGATATTTTGAGAGTGCATGATGTTAAAGAGGCTGTGGAGTGTAGGCGAATTGTAGAATATTATTTTGATAATTGAAATAGTTGAAATTGACATGAGCGAATTAAAAAATAAGCACACCAACCGAACATGATTATATAGAAGAAGCCTCAAATTGCACGACTTTCCGATAAATCGGAACAAGTCGTCCCGAATTTACTTCGGGAAATTTACACAGATTTAAAACAACCAAAGGTTGTTTTTTCGATGTTAATTATAGAAAAAAATCTGTGAAAATACGTGCAATCTGTGGAAAAAGAAAATCATACATATCAGTGAACTTAGCGAAGCGGCTCACGAATGCCTTTGAAATAAATTACTAATGAGTAAAATCAGCGTCTAACTAAAATATAAACAGCTGAAAAATTATTCGATTTGAAGGGAATGTGTTATATTACCCTTCTAACACAATCAATTACAGTTCCATCAACCCATTTGATTACTGCTACAACTTCTTCTCCTAGCTTTGGTTTTGCAGGTTTTCCACAAATTTTTTCGGCTTCGGCTTGCAATTCCTGAATTGTTTTGATTGGCAGTTTTGAATCTTTCAATTTTTCAATTAGGTCGGTGCGAAGTGGATTTATTGCAATTCCACGTTCTGTAACAATTACATCTATAAGTTCGCCAGGTCCACAAACTGTTGTAACTTCATCCAAAATTACAGGCATTCTGTCTCTGAATAAAGGAATTGGAAGAATAGTACATTTTGAAAATAGGCAATTTTGCCAACCGCCAATTCCATGAAGTAAATAACCATCTGAATGTGTAACAACATTGGCATTAAAATTTAAATCAACTTCTGTTGCACCAAGTATGCAAACATCGACCATC
>MEND01000104.1:6026-6554 GCA_001768975.1 Bacteroidetes bacterium GWA2_31_9
TTCCATGGTAGTTATAACTTGTGAAAGGGCTTGTGTTTACATGTGTTGGATTTTCTCGCATTGAACGAACTCCTTCAAGGTCAAAAGTTTGACCATCAAGTATGTAGCCAAGCAATTCATCTTCCATCATTTTTACAAGATATTTATTGCTTCCACCACGAGCCCAGCCTGCTTTCATTCCACGTTCGTTTAAGATTTTTGCAAAATAAATTCCAATTGAAAGAGCTGTTCCTCCAGCTCCGGCTTGAAACGAAAAACCATCGCGAACAATTCCGGCTTCGTTGCAAAATTGTGCTGTCATTTCGGCTAATAAAAGCCTATCGGGACTTTTGGTAACTTCGGTTGTGCCTGATATAATTTTTTCTGGAATTCCAACTTTATCTACTTTAACTACAAAATCAACATTGTTGCCATGAATTTGCCAAGGATAGCAAGGAAATGGAACTAGATTATCTGTTACAACAACAACTTTATCAGCAAATTGAGAATCGGCAAGAGCAAATCCTAATAATCCACAAGCAGCTGGAC
>MEND01000104.1:6563-7227 GCA_001768975.1 Bacteroidetes bacterium GWA2_31_9
TACTCCGGTTCCAGTCATTTTGCCTTGTGAAGTAAATCTGCCTAAAGCTCCGTTCATGCTACCTTCGATGTGATGAATTGTGCCATCTTCAAGGTATTTTATTAAAGGTGAGTGACATTCAAAAGATGCAGAAGGAAACCAAATCAAATCTTTAATTCCTAACTCAGCAGCAATATCAAATATTTGAACAGCTATAAGGTCGCCATTTCTAAAATGATGATGTGTAGAAATTGTCATTCCGTTTTTGATTCCTGATTTTATCAAAGCATCTTTTAACGAAGAAACAAGTTTATTCCCATCAGCTGGATAATCTGCACAGCTTGAAATTGGTGGAGCATATTTTCTTCCTTGAGGCTTATATTTTCCTACTCCCATGTAAGGAATAACTGCTTTCCCGTTAACTTGTTCCGGAACTAATCTTCCTAAGGCGTTCTTAACTAACTTTGTTGACTTTTCCATTTTTTCATGTTTTTACCACATAGAGTCATAGGTACATAGGTTTCACATAGTAATTCTATGTATCTATGTGGTTCATATATTTATTATTCATTAATCCAGTTTTCTGGAATAAGACCTAAACTAATTGCAAGATTTATAGTTTTTTCTGCTCTTTTTACAACAGGAGGGTCAATCATTTTTGTGCCTAGAGAAACAACTCCAAGTC
>MEND01000105.1:0-26865 GCA_001768975.1 Bacteroidetes bacterium GWA2_31_9
CCATTTCAGACATTTTCTTAGGATTCAAATTATTGTCGGGATTAATATTGTTAAAAAATTGTTCTGTCTGGTGCTTTAATCTTAATTGTGTAAGAAAGTTGAAATGAAACACAAGTTCATCTGCGGTTGTTTCACTTAACACGTTTAAAGTTTCAAGCTCTTTAATTCTATTTATTGTATTTGTATTTCTAATACCATTATAGAGCGAAAAAATTCTAGTAAATAAAACTACACTTGCTATACAATTTTTAACATCCAAAATTTCAATATTTTTACCTGCTACTTCGGTAATTATACTTCCAAAAAAGTTTATTGGAGGCTTAAAATTAATGATTGATTGAGCAAGATTGTAAAAAAATGCCGATTTACCTTTTAAATAATTAAAGTTATGATTTTCAAGCTCATTAAACAATACTTGGCTTCCATATACTAATCTTAAATCGAAAAAAACTGATATATTTAATAAATTTGAAGGTTCTGTATTTTCAATCCAATCAACAAAATATTCTTTCCAAACACTTAGTGGTTTACACCATTTATTATTATTTGCCATATAACCACCCTTGCATAAAGGCAATCCAGACTTATCAAGATATTTACAAATTCTATCAGAAAGTTGATAAAAATACTTTTCAATTTCAACAATCGATTCACTTGATACATCGCTAAATATTAATGCGTTATCTTGGTCAGAATTTAAAACGAGCTCTTCTCTGCCTGCACTACCAAATGTAATGAATGAAAAATCGACAGGTGGAACTCCTGTTTCCATTACCGAAATTGCAATTATTTTATTAGCAATTAAATCATTTATTGATGAAATTAAACGATTAATTATTATTGAGCTACCTATTTGATTTAGAATTGGTTTAATGAGTGTGGGTATCTGATTTCTAATAATTATTAATTCGTCAATATTTTTACAATTATTAATAATTCCATTTATCAACTGCGTTGATATTAATTGCTTTTCATTAAAATTAAAGCTATACACTCCTGTTATTTCACTTCGAGCATTTGATAAATTTATTACAGTATTTGATTTAAATAAAAACTTAGCATAAATATCAGAAATTGAAATATTTTCACTTATAACATGAACCGGAGTATTCATTACCTTGTATAATGGCAGAGCTAAATTAAAATCTGAATCATTAATATATTTTATTAAATCGTTAGAAGCAAACGTACCAATACATTCTTCATTTTTCATTGCTAGAATATATTCTGATTTTTGAAAATTCATGATTTCAAATACTTGCGATAATGGAGTATCGTAACTACAACTAACAACTTTATTCTTTAAATTTAAAACAGGTTGATTTAAAAAACTACTTAAAGAATAAAACATATCATTTAACAAATTTGGCTGTTGACTGGCATTATCATAAGTTATAGGTTCTATAATTCCATCATAAAAATTATTATTTTCATATTCATTCCGACAACTTACAATAGTCAGATTCACAAAAACATTTGAGCCTGACTTATTTTTCAAATTGATTTTACGTTTAACAAAATTCTCATTAACCGGCAAGTCCTTTATAATTTTCTTTAAATCAGAAATATCTGCAATAATTTTATCAAGTTTTATTTGGCTAAACTCTTCTTCACTGCTATATCCCAATAACTTAATTACATTTTTACTGAAATCAGTAATTTTTAATGATTTACTTAATGAAAATCTGAAAAAACAAATATTGGTATAAGTAACCACATTAGTATATGTTTTGCTTAAATCTTCTAATGACTGTTTAAGTTTTTGACTATCTTCTGTATTTTTGAAAGTCAATAATATTCCTTTTTTTTCGGCAAACTGTACAGGTAAAATTGTTAAAATAGTATCAGCAACCTTTTTACTTTTCTTAATAACTTTAACTTGCCTTTGAATCTCTTCATGTAAATCTTCCGTTGAAAAATCTATTTCTGAAATAATTAAATCATTTAAGTTTAAATTTTGTATTTCGTTAGCCGAATACCCTAACCAATTTAATATAAAAGCATTAGCATAAGATATTTTATTATTTATCAATAAAATAATTCCTTCAGTAGCTGATTCTATAAGAGCTTTATATTTTTCTCTCGATTCACGCAATCGTAGTTCTACCCTAAGTCGTTGTTTTTCGATAGTTAAACTCTGAATAGTTATGAAAACTATGATTAACGAAATTATTAAAATGATTGATATTGAGATAAATATTATTTTTTTGGTTAATTTATCAATCTCAAGTTGTAGGTCTTCTAAGTAAATACCTGTTCCGATAATCCAGTTCCATTTTTTAAAACCTTTTACATAAGATAGTTTTGGGACAATTTTTGAATTTTCATCTTTAAATTGCCATCTATAGCTTATAAAGCCCTCATTATTAATTGATACTATTCTTTTAGCTTCAATAAATAATTTTACGCCATCGGGGTCAGAAAATTCTTGCAAACTTTTACCATTTAATTCATGCACATAAGGATGCATCAACATTGTTGGGGTCATATCTGTAATCCAAAAATAATCCTTATTCTCAGCTCCATATCTTAATGATTCAATGCTCTTTAGTGCATTATGCTGGGCATCTGTTAAGTTTAAATTACCTGCGTTGACTTCTTCCGAATACTTATTTAAAATACTCCAAGCTGTATTTGTAAGCTCCTGAAGCATAATTTTTTTTTCGTTGAGAACATTTTCCTCAAAAGCTGGAATAATGAAAATAAAAATTGAAAAAACATATAAGATTATTGCACTTAGTGCAGGTAAAATTATTTTAAGAAAAAAGCTTTTTTTAAATGATGTTTTTATCATAATAATATTTGTCTTTTATAACTAAGTGAAATAACTTGTAATACCAAACTTTCAGTATCAAACAGAACAAATCCACTAAATCCTCCAAAGTTGGCAATTGCAGGTATAGTAACACAACATGGTAAATTTTTCATTGAAACTTCACAATTCTGAGAGTAATTGAAGCCATTCAGAAATCTTGATAATATATTACTAAATGGTTTATAACATACACCTATTCCATCTATATGCAAATGTCCACAAATACTTATATTACAATTATTTGAATTCATAAAGTCAAAATGTATTTTATGTATTGAACTGTTTGAAATTTCTATTTCATTTAAACCATTTATGTTTGGATATAAATAGTGTGAAAATAAATATGTTTTCTCCGATAAAGTTATAAATTTAAACTCAGGTAAACTTATTAAATATTCAAAATTATTTTCAGTTAATTCTAATTCACTATCTTTGTATAAATTTTTAGATTTAGTATAAAATAAATTATTATATGTAAACTCTATTTTATGCTTTGAATTTAATAAATGGTATATATCATGGTTTCCTAAAACAACATCAATGCAATTAGATTTTATGATATTAATACATTCATTTACATTTTTTGAATTTTCATATTTTCCATTTAAGTATGGATAGCCTAAAATATCGCCAAGGCAAACAATCTTGCAACAATTATTCTCTTCAATTATTTTCAGAGCTTTCTTTAAACTGACAATATCTTCATGAATATCAGAAATTATTGCAATAATCATATTAAATGATTTTATGGTATTGCAACTTTAACAATTATAATTTGCAAGAACAAATTACTTTACATATTTAAAAACCTATTAGTTTAGGAAACTTTATTTTTTATAAATGCCTAGATTCAATGCTGTTTGAATCATAAAGTCATAAGCAGCATCGTGTGAGTTTTCTATTTTGCCATCAAGAATTGCTTCTTTTATTGCATTTTTGATAGTTCCAACTTCTTTACATGGCTGTATATTAAGTGCTTGTATTATTTCTTCACCAGAGATAGGTGGTTGCCAGTTTCTTACTTTATCCTTTTCTTCAACTTCTATAAGTTTTTGTCTTACAAGTTCAAAATTCTTAAGATGTAATTTTATTTTTGCGTTATTTTTTGAAGTTATATCAGCTTCACATAAAGTCATTAAATCTTCTGTATCTTCGCCTGCTTCAAACAGTAAACGTCTAACAGCTGAGTCAGAAACCACATCTTCTACTAAAGCAATTGGTCTTAAATGCAATGAAACAAGTTTTTGTACATACTTCATCTTTTCATTTTGAGGTAGCTTCAAATTTTTAAAAATATCCACAACCATTTTTGCTCCAATGAAGTCGTGTGCATGAAATGTCCATCCAATATTTTTAATATACTTTTTTGTCTTTGGCTTTCCAATGTCATGAAGTAATGCAGCCCACTTAAGCCACAAATTATCAGTACTTTTACTCACATTATCCAAAACTTGCAAAGTATGATAAAAATTATCTTTATGAGCCATTCCCTCAACAACATCTACACCTTTTAAAGCACATAGTTCAGGAAAAATTAGTTCTAAAAGTCCTGTTTCATCAAGCAAAAGAAAACCCGTTGAAGGAATTGCAGATAATAATATTTTATTTAATTCTTCAGCAATTCGTTCTTTAGAAATAATTGAAATTCTTTCTTTATTTTTAGTAATTGAAGTTATTGATTCTTCGGAAATTGTAAAATCTAATTGAGACGCAAACCTAATTGCTCTTAACATTCGTAATGGGTCATCAGAATAAGTAATATCTGGATCAAGAGGTGTTGTAATTATTTTATTTTCAATATCTGAAACTCCATTAAATGGGTCAATTAACTCACCATAATTATCTTTATTTAAACTAATTGCAAGAGCATTAATTGTAAAATCTCTCCTATTTTGATCGTCTTCAAGAGTTCCATTTTCGACAATTGGATTACGTGAATTACGTTGATATGACTCCTTTCTTGCACCAACAAATTCTATATCCAAATCATCGCTAATTAACATTGCAGTCCCAAAATTTTTAAAATAGCTAACTTTTTTGACTTTTAATTTATTAGCAACTTTTTTGGCAAGCTCAATTCCACTTCCAAGTGTAACAATATCAATGTCTTTTGATTTTCGTCCTAAAATTAAATCTCTAACATAGCCTCCAATTACATAGCTTTCATTTCCTGATTCAGAAATAATGTCAGAAATAGTTTGAAAAATTGATTCTTTTAATTCTATATACATATCTATATATGTCAATATTGACAATTTATATGACAAATTTACTATTTATTTAAGGTCTATTGAAATTATTTTTCGATTATTAAGATTATTCTGCAAAAATCAAAAATTGTCGAACAACATTAGATGTATCTATTTATTAACTACTTAACACAAATAAACAATAAAAATTTTATTTTTAAAATTTAAGCATCAACGTAATTTTCAAGATGGTATAAATATTGACTATCAGCTCTTGATATTTTAATTTAGATTAATTAAATTTGTAATAACTAAAAAATAACGATTATGTTAGAACATTTAACAGTAGAAACTTTTAAAGAGAAAGTTTTTAATTTTGAAGCAAACAAAGAATGGAAATTTGAAGGTTCAAAACCTTGTTTAATTGATTTTTACGCCGATTGGTGTAGCCCTTGCAAAATGGTAGCTCCTATTTTAGAAGATTTGCAAAAAGAATACGACGGCAAAATTGATATTTACAAAGTTGATACTGAAGACCAAAGAGAATTATCTGCAATTTTTGGCATAAGAAGTATTCCATCAATTTTATTTGTTCCTCTTGAAGGACAACCTCAAATGGCAGCAGGAGCTTTACCAAAAGATAGTTTCAAAAAAGCATTTGCAGAAATATTAAAAGTTGAATAAAATGAAAAAAGTCCTATTTATTAATTTATTGATAATTTTCAGTTCTGTACTTTTTAGCTGTACAAATAAAAGTAGTGCTGAAAATGAAATGGTAACTAAAATTAACGAAAACAAAGGAATTGAACATTTAACATTGGAATCTTTTAAGATAAAAGTCCACGATTTTGAAAAGAATAAAGATTGGAAATTTGAAGGCGACCTGCCTGTAATAATTGATTTTTATGCTGATTGGTGTCGTCCATGTAAAATGGTAGCTCCAATTTTGGAAGAAATAAGCAAAGATTATGATGGAAAAATCAGAATCTATAAGATTGATACTCAAAAAGAACAAGAACTAGCATCAATGTTTGGAATAACAGGAATACCAGCATTTTTATTTATTCCAAAATCAGGTCAACCAAGCATGTCTTCTGGTTATATGGATAAAGAGGCTTTTGTAAAAGCAATTTCTGAGGTTTTATTAGTCAAATAATATTTCTAAAATATTTTAATTTTTAACATCTGTAGCAAAACTGCGGATGTTTTTTGTTTTAGATTAATGCCGTTACTTTCTTACTGCGAGTGGTTATTATATTTACATCTGGTATTTATAAATAAACTTAAGCAAGATGCTTGAAGAAAAACTAACTCGCAAGATGCGAGTGTAGGCAATGTGATTCAATAATTTTCCAAAGCCTTTTTATGCAATACAACAATTTCATTTTTCAAACTTTCGGGTGCAATAACTGTCAATGTATCGCCAAAAGAAAGTAACTCCATTTTGAAATCGTAAGTAATACAAAGTGTTAAGCTGATTCTGAAATCTTCATCATTGTCGATCAATACTTTTTGGCTTTCGTGAAGTGGAAGTGATTTTATATAATTACCTCAAGTATATGACAAGTAACAATTATTTTCTTCTTATAAGTTTGATATACAATTCATCTGTTGAGATAAACTTATTCCACCCTTTTTTTATTATGCCTTTTTTAAGTTCTTTATCCCCACTCCAAAATCTTCCATGTATGTGTTCAGTGAGTGCAATAAATTCAGTATCGTCAATGTCAATATCAGATGTTAGTGTTTCAGCAAGATTGTAGGTGTTTTTTGAAACTAATTTTACATTGATTAATCTTATTCTGCTTGTAATCAGCTTTATGACCCTATTCAAATCATAATCAGTATAATTTCCAAGTCGCTTAATCTTTTCCTTATGTTCTTCTATCTCATTCAACAACTGCTCTGTTGAATAAAAGTTAAATTTGTTTTTTGGCTGTAATATTATCCGAGCAATTTTACTGTTAGTATTCAAAATGGCACTAAAAGCAATGTTTGTGTCTATCACTATTCTCATTAATCAAGTTGCTGTTTGGTTTTTGCCCAACGCCCTTTTTTAATACTTTTTACAAGAATATCTACATCCTGTTGTGTTGCCAAAGAATTTTTAGTAATTTCTTTATATTCAAATAAATCAGTCAAATCTTGTAAATCATCAATATTTACATTGTTAGGTAATCGAAATATTATTTCATTATTAGTTCTTTCAATTATCATAATCCTTTTTTTTAACAAAGTTAATAAATTTTTTAGTGCGATTGAAAATTACTTTTGCTCTTGCATTATCGTTTATCAAGATACTTAAATAATGCTCTCTTACCTGATGTAATGGATTGAGCAAACTGCTTTAAACAAATTCACTCGCAAGATGCGAGTGAAGACAGATAAAAGATGGCTTTGTTTTATAAGTTTTTTGTACTTTTGAATAAAATTGAAAGCAAAGAGTTAATGAAAATATTTTTTAAATTTATTTTTCTAATTTATATATTTTCCTTTACAGAAATTAGTTTTGGACAAATTCAACTCCCCGATAGTGTGAATAAAACTATAAATGGGATGAAAGAGGGATATTGGATAAGTTACTCAAAAGCAAATATTGTAGTATGTTTTCTTATGGGATTTTATTCAACTACAGGACATAGAAATGATGCTGATTATCAAAATTTTTGTAAATCATGTGTTGATAGAGGCGGGAAAATTGATTCAACAAGTTATTCTTGTATAACTGGAGAAGGAAATTATTCAAAAAATCTTAGAAATGGATTTTGGATATTTTACACATGTGATTCAGAATTTAATGGTTTCGATTATTATAATCATACAAAAAAAGGCGAAAAAATATTTCAAATATACTTTAACAACGATTCCATTAATGGAATTCTTACAACTTATTATCCAACAGGGCAAACAAAATCAGAAATTGAATTTAAATATAATGTTCCTTTAGGAAGTATAAAATGCTATTTTGAAGATGGAAAAACTTATATTTCGGGAACTATGAAGCAAAATGAAAAATTCTTTTTGGGCGATGAATATTCTCCAAAAGGCTACAAGCTTCAATCAAGATATTTTTTACTCGAAGATATTTTAAAAGAATGGACTGATTTAGCTGTAATTGAAAAATTAATTAAAACGCCTTAAACTTTATATGTTATGACAAACAAATTCTACTACCAATGCAACGATTGTGGCAAAAACTACGAAACTAACGAAGTAATTTACCTTTGCCCCGATTGTGAAAAAGAAAATACTCCTGCCTTGCCTCCAAAAGGCATTCTTAAAACTTATTACAACTACGAAAGAATAAAGTCGGAACATTCGAAAGAAAATTTATTTTCAAAACTGAAAGAAAAACATTTTATAGATATTCTTCCAGTTCACAATCCGGCAAGTTTTCCTGATTTAAAAGTCGGAAAAACACCTCTTTACTGCCTCGATTCGATTGATGGAAAGACACTTCCGTTTGAACTTTACATAAAAGACGATTCGCAAAATCCGACATATTCGTTTAAAGACAGAGCTTCAATAATGGTTTCGGCATTTGCTAAAGACCGAAAAATTGAAACTATTGTTGCGGCATCTACCGGAAATGCAGGCTCTTCGCTTGCAGGAATTTGTGCAGCTAATAAGCAAAAAGCAATAATATTTGTTCCTGCCAAAGCTCCAAAAGCAAAACTTACTCAAATTATAATGTACGGGGCTAAAATAATCCCAGTTGCTGGCACTTACGATAATGCGTTTGATTTATCAATTGAAGCAACAAAAGAATTTGGCTGGTATAACCGAAATACTGCCTACAATCCAATAACTATTGAAGGAAAAAAAACAGTTTCGTATGAAATATATTCACGATTAAATCAGCAAATACCTGATTATATTTTTGTTCCGGTTGGCGATGGTGTAATTATTTCGGGTGTTTACAAAGGTTTTGAAGATTTGCTTAAACTTGGTATTATTACTAAAATTCCTGTTATTGTTTCAGTTCAGGCAGAAGGGAGCAATAATATTAATTCAAATATAAATTCTAAAAAATTTGTATCTGTTCCAAGCCAAACTATAGCCGATTCAATTTCTGTTGATATTCCAAGAAACTACTACATGGCTGTTAAATTTATTAAAGAATACAATGGCGAATGTATTACTGTGTCTGATAAAGAGATTATTGAAGCATCGTCAGTTATTAGTCGAAATTATGGAATTTTTTCAGAACCGGCAGCTTCGGCAGCAACTGCGGGAATGCTAAAATATTATTCCCAAAATAAAATTCCAAAAGGCTCTAAAGTTATAGTTTTGCTTACAGGAAGCGGATTAAAAGACTTAAATTCTGTGCAAAGTATTATTAATATTCCAACAGCACTAAAACCAAATTTGGAAGAGTTAAAAAAATTATTGCTAAATGATTAAATGGTTGAATAGCAATTTAACGATGTAACAATGTAACAATTTAATTCAATTTTTATATCTTTGGCGACTTAGTTTTTTTATAATGAAGGCATTCAGAATTTTTTATTTAATTCTTTCTACATTTTTACTATTTTCTTCTTGCAAAGTTATGCAACCAAACAAAATGTTTAAAACTGAATCAAGTTACTCATATTCAGACTTTAAACCTTCCGAGGTTGAATATAAAATTAAACCTTTCGACAAATTAAGCATTCGAATTACTACAAATGACGGTTTCAAGTTAATTAATATTGAAGGAACTCAGCAACAGCAACTTCAAGGAATGGAATATCTTGTTGAATATGATGGAAAGGCAAAAGTTCCAACACTTGGACGAATTGATATAGCTGGGCTTACATTACGTGAAGCCGAAAAAAAACTTGAAGATTTATATAAAGAATATTATCAAAGTCCATTTGTTCAGATTAGTGTAACAAACAGACGAGTAATAATTTTCAGTCAGGGTAGTGAAACTGGAACTGTTGTTAAT
This sequence comes from Bacteroidetes bacterium GWA2_31_9, assembly GCA_001768975.1. GTDB lineage: Bacteria > Bacteroidota > Bacteroidia > Bacteroidales > GWF2-33-38 > GWA2-31-9. Next base: position 9,938 of record MEND01000105.1, read on the forward strand.
ATTGAAGAGGAAAATTTTACTTTAATTGAAGCACTTGCTAAAGTTGGTGGAATTTCAAATAATGGTAAATCATACAAAATCAAACTTATACGAGGAAGCCTTAATAATCCTGAGATATTTATGTACAATGTATCTTCGATAAATGACATGCAAAAAGCAAATTTCTTATTGCAAGCTAATGATATTATTTATGTAGAATCAAGACCTAGATATGTCTCGAAAGTTCTTGAAGAACTGACACCATATTTAAGCCTTCTATCTTCTATGTTATTAATTTACGGACTCTTATTTAAAGCTTTATAATGTCAGAAAAAAAGATTCCACTAATAAATGAAAAATTTGATATTGGACTATTTGTTTATATAGTCAAGAAGAGTCTTATTTTGATAGGTTTATTAATTGGAATAGCTGCCGTTTCTGTATTTGCATATTTAAGATACACATTACCAACTTATAAGTCAAGTTCAATAATTCAGATAAATACCAAAAATCAAACAAATCAACTACTTAATATTGAGAACGTTTCTGACAATAATGAATTGGCACAAATAATTGAATTAATACGGTCAACAGAGTTCTTAAAACGTACATTCAATAAACTCCCTTTTCAAATTACATATTTCTCTGAAGGTACTTTCCTGAAAAATGAATTATATAAAAATGCACCATTCACTATTGAATTTAATATAAAAAACAACATAGTATATGACATACCTATTTACATTGAGTTTATTGATAAATTAAATTTTAATTTAAGCTTTACAATTAATGAAAAAACGATTGAAAAAAAATTCACTATAGGAGAATGGATTGATTTAGACCTTATTGAATTCAAATTAACCGTAAATAATTATAATGCAATCCTTGAAGAACATGATGAATTGACAAAAAACAATTACTTTTTTATTATTAATAATCCAATAAATATTATTAAAGATAACTTATTAAAACTTAAAGTAAATATTCTAAATCCATCAGCTCAAACAGTTGATATTTCATTTACCGATAATAATGCAACAAAAACATCAGATGTAGTAAATACTATTTCAGAAGAATTTTTGAAATACGACGTAGAAAAGAAAAAAGAAAGTGATCAACAAATCCTAGCATTTATTGAAGATCAGGAAAGTTTATTATTAAAAAACATTGATCAAACCGAACGTGAAATTCATGATTTCAAACAATTGAATAATATTGAATTAACAAATCAGGACAATGTTAAACCTATATCTATTTATCTTACAAAATTTACAGAAATTGAAACAGAAATTTTAAATATCGAGTTTGAATATTCAACACTAAAAAGAATAAATGAATATGTAAACAAAAACTCAAACCTCAATATTCTTGACCTAATTGCTATATTATCAGGCACAAAGTCTGAAGGTCTGATTGTTTCTATTTTAAATAAATTACAAGATTTAATAAATCAAAAGGAAATTCTATTAAATGATGTTACAAAAAACAATCATCAAATTCAGGTAATTGACAAACAGGTTCAGAATCAAAAAGAAATATTAATTGAATTTATTTCATCAACACTTTCTCGACTTGCTAGTCAGAAAGAAGATTATAAGAAAAAATTAGCTGAATATGAAGAACAACTATTTTCAAAGAACACATACAATGAAATAGAATATGCAAAGCTTAATAGAATTTACAGCATAAACGAAGGCTTTTATAATCAATTAATTGAAAAGAAAGCTCAATATTTAATTTCTCAAGCTGGATTTGTTTCACAAAATATTATTTTAGAAAAAGCTGTAACGCCATTACTCCCAATTTCTCCTGACAAAAAAAATGTACTAGTGTTCAGTATTGTGCTTTTACTTCTTACATGTGTTGGTTTTTTAGTAGTTCGATATTTAATTTATAATGAAATTACAGGAGTTCATGATATTAAAGAATATACATCTGTTCCAGTTTTAGGAGCAGTTCCATTATATAAAACCAAAGTTCCTGTTTCACAATTATTGGTTCATTACAAACCAAATTCAATGTTTGCTGAAGCATTTAGAACAGTTCGTTCGAATATGCAATTTATTAACAATGATGAAACTTCAAAACTAATAGCTATTTCATCAACAATTTCAGGAGAGGGAAAAACATTTATTGCTGTTAATTTAGGTGGAATTTTAGCAATATCAGGCAAAAAGGTAATTATTCTTGACATGGATTTACGAAAACCCAGAATTCACTTATCTTTTAGCACCGATAACAGTAAAGGAATGAGTACTATCCTAATCGGAAAAAACTCTATTTCAGAGTGTATCAGACAATCTGACATAAAAGATTTACAGTACATTACAGCTGGTCCGGTTCCACCAAATCCATCAGAGCTTGCAATGTCAAAAAAAGTAGATGAAATTTTAAACGAGCTTAAACCTCTTTACGATTTTATTATTATTGACACACCTCCTCTTGGAATTGTAACAGATGCAATCAATCATTTCCAAAGAGCAGATTTTCCAATTTATGTAATGAAAGCTAATTTTTCAAAACGTGCATTTATTCATAATTTGAATCATTTATTGAATAATTCTAAATTAACTAATTTGAGTTGCGTATTAAATGGAATAGATGTTTATAGCAGATATGGAGGCTATGGCTACCGATATGCTTATGGATACGGATATGGTTACGGATATGGTTATGGATATGGTTCAGGCTATTACGACGAAAAAGTAGTTAAAAAAACCTTTTTGCAAAAATTAAAATTCTGGAGTAAAAAATAAATATGAATTTCTATTTCCTTATTATTTTCTTTGCCATTGCATTTATTTCTGGAATATTACTTAATAGATTTTTCTTGCAAAAGTCTAAATCTTATGTAATTAGAAAAGCAAATACAAATTCAATTCGCTGGAGCACTCAAACTAAACCAGTTTCGGGAGGAATTACTTTTTATTTAATATTTATCATCTCAATTATATTCTATTTTGTAATTAATCCTAATATTACTATAAGCAATGAAATAGCTGCAATATTCTTAGTTACAACACTTTCATTCTTAATGGGACTTGCAGACGACATGATAAATTCGTCACCATATTTTAAGTTTTTTATACAATTGTTGAATTCATTTATTTTAATAAAATTTGGAATTTATATTCATATTTTTCCAAACGAAATTGCAAATTATATAATTACAACTTTATGGGTAATAGGAATAATGAATTCTATTAATATGCTTGATAATATGGATGCAATTACGTCTTCGGTGTCGTTTGTAATTTTTTCTTTTATACTTTCATTGCTTATTTCAAGCTTTACCTTCAACTATCTTTTTATTATTGCATTTGGCATAATTGCCTCATTAGCAGGTTTTTTAATTTATAATTGGTCTCCCGCAAAAATGTATATGGGCGATAATGGAAGTCAGTTTTTAGGAGCTTTATTATCAATTTTTGGAATTATTTTTCTCTGGAATCATAATTTAGAAAATCAAATTATTAGTAAAAATTTCATATTAGTTGCATTAGTTTTCATGATGCCATTAATAGACACTACATCAGTTACAATCAATAGATTATTAAAAGGAAACTCTCCTTTTGTAGGAGGAAAAGACCATACAACTCATAATTTATCTTATTTAGGTTTTAACGACCGAAAAGTTGCCATTACATTTATTATAATGAGTTTAATTTCATGCTTTTTCGCATTTATTATTATAAATGAAATAATTATTTGGACTTCTACATTTACAATTATTTTTATTACTTATTTATCAATTTCATTTATTGTTTTTTATTCAATTACTAAATTAAAACATAAAAAATAAATCAATGAATCACATTAAGACTCTGTTGATTAAAACATTTACTATAATTGTAATATTAATTCCTATTTATATAATTACATCTATATTTTGTTTTTCTACAGATGAACAATCAACTGACATTGAATACAATAAAGAATTTAATTCAAAATATAACGTATTTTCTATTCCAATTCCCGACAAACTGGATTTTGCAGGAGAAAGTGTGCCTTTAAAATTATTTGATGTTAGAGAAAGCCTTGACAGAGAGCTTCATGTAAATACATATTGGCAATCGCAAACAATGTTTTTCTTAAAAAAAGCAAACAGGTTTTTCCCGATTATTGAGCCAATCCTTAAAAAAAATAATATTCCTGACGATTTTAAATATCTTCCAGTTATTGAAAGTGGATTAACAAATGTTGTTTCACCTTCTGGTGCCAGAGGTATTTGGCAGTTTTTACCCACAACTGCAAAAGAATTTGGATTAGAAGTTACCGACGAAGTTGACGAAAGATACAATCTTGAAAAATCAACACAAGCAGCTTGTAAATATTTTAATGAATCTTATAAAATATTTAAAAACTGGACATTAGTTGCAGCATCTTACAATGTAGGAATGACTTCTTTAACAAATTCATTAAAAAATCAAAAAGCAGATAATTATTATGATTTACTTCTTAATGAAGAAACTGCCAGATATGCTTACAGAATTCTTGCGATTAAACTAATAATGTCACAACCAAATAATTATGGATTTCATTTTCGCAAAAAAGATTTATACAATAATATACCTGCCAATATTATTAAAATTGATAGTACAATTACAGATTTAACCGAATTTGCTTTTGCAAATAAAATTAATTATAAAATTTTTAAATTATTTAATCCTTGGCTTAGACAAAACACGCTCACAAACAAGGACAAAAAAATTTATGAAATTAAAATTCCTGAAGAAGGATTTAGAGAATTAATAATCAGCGATATAGAATATAAAGAAATATTTTCGCCAGATTCTTTAATATCTGATACAATCTTAAATATTCAAAATTAATATTAAAGAAATTACACAAATAAAATTCATTAAACTAGGAATCAACCGCAAAAGCTTAGCTGTCGAAGTTTATTATATAGAAAGGTCGCATTTTTTTAAGGGAAATTAGTGGTGGAATAATATGAAAGACGAAATTTTAATATATCAGGCAGATGAACTTTCAACGAGGTTTGAAGTTAGAATTGAAGACGAAACACTTTGGATGACGCAATCTCAAATTGTAAATCTTTTTGATAGTAGTAAAGCAAATATAAGTGAACACATTAAACATATTTTTACTACTGGCGAATTAAATGAAAATACAACTGTTCGGTTTTTCCGAACAGTTCAAAAAGAAGGAAAAAGAACTGTCTCTAGAGATATTGTATTTTATAGCTTAGATGTGATTATTTCTGTAGGTTATAGGGTAAATTCAATTCGTGGTACGCAATTTCGCATTTGGGCAAATAAAGTTTTAAAAGAGTATCTTTTAAAAGGCTACTCTGTAAACAAACGTATCGACCGTATAGAAGACGATGTGCAAATACTGAAAGAAAAAACAAAAGAGTTTGACTTGCAAATAAAAACCTCATTGCCTCCCAATCAAGGTATTTTCTACGAAGGGCAAATTTTCGATGCTCATGTTTTTGTATCAGGTATTATAAAATCGGCAAAAAAAACAATTATTCTTGTTGATAATTATATTGACGAAAGCGTTTTAATACACCTTGCAAAAAGAGAAAAAAATGTGAAAGCAGTTATTTACACTTCCAACTTCACAAAACAACTGCAACTTGATGTAAAAAAGCATAATGAACAATATCCAAAAATAGAAATAAAAACTTTTTCAAAAGCACACGACCGCTTTTTAATAATTGACAATCAAGAAATTTATCACATAGGAGCATCTCTGAAAGACTTAGGCAAAAAATGGTTTGCTTTTTCTAAAATAATGCTCAATACCAATGATATTATTAATAAACTGAATAATACAAACTAAATTTAACAAAATTATTTTTTAACCCCAATATATTATAAAAACAAAACAACCAATTTTTGTTTCAATTTTTTTTACACTATTCAGAATTAAATATTACATTTTAAATATTACATATTACCTTAAATGAATCCACTACAAATTTCTGACGATATAAACGTTTATGGTGCAAGAGTCCATAATCTTAAAAATATTGATGTTACAATTCCTCGAAATAAACTCACTGTAATTACCGGATTAAGCGGAAGTGGGAAATCATCACTTGCATTTGATACAATTTATGCTGAAGGTCAGCGAAGGTATATTGAAACCTTTTCGTCATATATCCGACAATTTATTGGAAATTTTGAAAGACCTGATGTTGATAAGATTACAGGATTAAGCCCAGTAATTTCAATCGAACAAAAAACTACAAATAAAAACCCACGTTCAACCGTTGGAACTGTTACAGAAATTTACGATTTTTTACGACTATTATTTGCCCGTGCAAGCGACTCATACTCTTATGTTACAGGTGAAAAAATGGTTAAATATACCGACGAACAAATCATTGACCTTATAGTAGAAAATAATTTAAATAAACCTATAATAATTCTTTCACCTGTTGTTCGTGGAAGAAAGGGACATTATGGCGATTTATTTGAACAAATTCGTAAAAAAGGCTTCTTAAAAGTTCGTATTGATGGAGAAATCAAAGACTTGAAAATCGGACTAAAAGTTGACAGATATAAAATTCACAACATTGAAATTGTTATTGATAATATTGTAATAAATGAAGAACAAAAAATTCGTTTAAAAAACTCAATATCAACAGCTATGAAAATTGGACGAGGTATAGTAATGATACTTGATCCAAATACAGACAATTTCAAATATTACAGTCGAAAACTAATGTGTCCAACATCTGGAATTTCTTATGATGAGCCAGCACCACACAGTTTTTCGTTTAATTCGCCACAAGGAGCTTGTCCTGTTTGCAGTGGTTTAGGAAAAATCACTGATATTGATCTTAATAAAATTATTCCAAATCCAAAATTATCAATCAAAGATGGAGGAATTGCTCCACTTGGAAAACATCGTTCAAGTTTAATTTTTTGGCAAATTGAAGCAATAGCTTTAAAACACGATTTTGATTTAAATACTCCAATCGAAGAAATTCCATCAAGTGCATTAAATACAATACTTTACGGCTCAGACGAAACTTTTAAATTAGTAAATACTCCTTTAGGTGCTAATTCAAATTACTTTTTAAGTTTCGATGGAATTATAGCTTACATTAACAAAAATGTTGACGAATCTGGAAAATCAAGTTATGGTTTTGCAAATTTTCTTCAACAAAAAATTTGTCCCGAATGCAATGGAGCTAAACTCAGAAAAGAAGCCTTATATTTTAAAGTTGATAATCTTAATATTGCAGAAATTGCCGATTTAGATATTAAAGAATTACATAATTGGATTGTTTCGTACGAAAGCAGCATTGAAGGAAAAACAAAATTAATTTCTAAAGAAATTCTGAAGGAAATAAAAGAAAGACTTAGATTTTTGATTGATGTCGGCTTAGATTATTTGGCTTTAAATCGTAGTTCTTCAAGCCTTTCGGGTGGCGAAAGTCAAAGAATTCGGTTAGCAACACAAATTGGGTCGAAACTAGTAAATGTTTTATATGTTTTGGACGAACCAAGTATTGGTCTTCATCAGCGAGATAATCAACGACTTATCAATTCTCTTAAAGAACTTCGAGATACAGGAAATACAGTAATTGTAGTCGAACACGATAAAGATATGATACTTGCTGCAGATTATATAATTGATATGGGTCCAAAAGCAGGTGAAAAAGGTGGTTATGTTGTTTTACAAGGAAATATTGAAACAATTTTAAGTTCCAATTCTCTCACTTCAAATTATTTAAGCAGAAAAATCAATATCGAAATTCCCGAAAAAAGAAGATTAGGAAATGGAAAAAAAATAATTTTATTTGGAGTTAGAGGAAATAATCTTAAAAACTTCGATATAGAATTCCCTCTAGGAACAATGATTTGTGTTTCAGGCGTTTCTGGAAGTGGAAAATCAACTTTAATAAACGAAACCCTCTACCCTATTCTAAGCAAAAAACTTTATCGTTCGTTAGCAAATCCTTTAGAATATGATAATATTGTAGGAGAACAACATATCGACAAAGTTATAGAAGTTGACCAAAATCCTATTGGTCGAACACCACGCTCAAATCCTGCAACTTATACTGGCATTTTTTCAGATATTCGAAAATTATTCGAAATGCTTCCTGAATCAAAAATCAGAGGTTACAAAGCTGGACGTTTTTCCTTTAATGTAAAAGGAGGAAGATGCGAAACTTGTCAGGGAGCCGGATTAAAAACTATTGAGATGAATTTCTTGCCCGATGTTCATATAAATTGTGAAACATGTAATGGAAAACGTTATAATAGAGAAACTCTTGAAGTTAGGTATAAAGGAAAATCAATTTATGATATTTTAGAACTTACTATTGATGATGCTGTTGAGTTTTTTTCAGGAATACCAAATATTTTAAATAAAATTAAAACAATTAAAGACGTTGGCTTAGGTTATATTAAATTAGGTCAATCATCATCATCACTATCTGGTGGCGAAGCTCAACGAATAAAGCTTGCTGCAGAACTTTCAAAAAAAGATACAGGAAACACATTGTATATTCTTGACGAACCAACAACAGGGCTTCATTTCGAAGATGTAAATGTTTTACTAAAATCACTCAATTTTTTAGTTGAAAAGGGTAATACTGTAATTATTATTGAACATAATTTAGATGTAATTAAATCAGCAGATTATATAATTGAACTTGGTCCAGAAGGTGGCAAAGGCGGAGGCGAATTATTATTTGTTGGAACTCCTGAACAAATGATTTCTGAAGATAATTGTTATACTTCTGAATATCTTAAAACAGAATTCATAAATGTTTTTTCGTAATTATTAACAATTGTACATAAAATAATATTAAAAAAAATCTTCATTGTTGAAAACTTCATAATAATTTGTTCTTATGATACTTATATCTGTTTTTCAAAGTTATTATCAACAAATTGTTAATAAAATATCAAATCTAATTACTATATTTGTATTAATGAATTTATATTTGTAACGTTCATTAACCTAAATGATTGATATTTAATGTTTAAAAATTTCATCATATTATCAAATATTGTTTTCCTGATGTTGTTTAATTTCAAGGAAAATGAAGTTACAATTACAATGAAGGCTCCTTCAGAAGTTGTAGCTGGTACAGAATTCACAGTTGAAATTACAATCAAAAAAACAAATGTTGACGATTTCTCTAGATTTCAACAAGATTTACCAATTGGTTTATTTGCTAAAATAAAAGATCAAGCAGGCTGTGCTGGTGGTGATTTTAGATTTCAAGATCAAAAAGTAAAACTGCTATGGTACAAAGGAGGTCTTCCAACATCTGATGAATTTACTATATATTATACAATACAGGTTGACCCAACTGTTCAAGGAACTATTATGTTAGGTGGTCAATTTGCTTATTTACTTGACAACAATAGACAAACTGCTGAAATAACACCACAAGCAATAGAAGTAACTACTGGCGATATTGCAAATATTGACACAACAAAAATCAAAAAATATACTACTGATGATTTTAACAGCAAAACAGCTCCAACATCAACAGACGTTAAATGTTTCAGAAAAAAACCATATCTAAACGATAAAGGAGAAATAATGGTCGATATACTTGTTGAAAAAGGAAGCAACAATAAATATGGAAAAATTCAGGAAGCCATTCCTCAAGGATTTTCAGCAAGTCCAGCAGAAGATAGAACAGATGTAATCTTTACTTTTAAAGAAAATAATGTAAAGTTTTTGTGGTTAACACTTCCATCTCAATCAAAATTTGTTGTTTCTTATAAACTAAAACCAATTGGAGATCAAAACATTGACAGTTTAGATATTAAAGGTACATTCTCGTATGTTGCAAATGATATTACAATTCCAGTTGATATTGTTCAAAAAGATGATTTAAATGTAACTGGGATTAATCCAACAGATGCCACTGCAGATATAGGAACTAAAACAAAAACAGGCACTGATACTGGAACTAAAACTAAGACAGGAACTGATACTGGAACAAAAACTAAGACAGGAACTGATTCAGGTACAAAAACAAAAACAGGTACCGATTCAGGAAGCCAGTCTGCCCAAATTACTGATCCCGAAACAGGAGTAAATTACAAAGTACAAATTGGAGCTTATCGTAGAAATTTAAATGTTTCGTATTTCACATCAAAAATGCAGGTTAGTGAAAAAGTCAAAAAAGAATTACACGAAGGTTTAAACAAATATATTGTTGGATCACATGGCGAATACAAAGAAGCTAGAGATCACAGAGTAAATATTTGGGATAATACACCTATCGACGATGCTTTTGTTACTGCATATAATAATGGCAATAGAATAACTGTTCAAGAAGCTCTTATGATTACAAGCCAAAAATGGTGTAAATAATTAAACTATTTAATTACATTTGCGTATAAATGAAAAATAATTTTGGATGAAATTATATACACTCTTGTTTATACTGCTTTTTTCTATCAATTCTTTTAGCCAAACGAATCCAGTACCTGCTATTAGCATTGGTGAACCTGTTTCGCCTGACACTGTAATCACTAATACATCTAATGAAGAAACTCCTGCAATTCAAATAATTACTGTAGGAAAAAACGACGAAAATGACGAAGAAAATACTGCACCAGAAGATAGCGTTATAGAGTCATCAGATGTGGAAAATGAGACACCTTCAGAAGAATTATCATCTCCATCAATTTCTATAATTAAAAATGATGAACAAGATGATAATAATATTGAATCATCAGAAAGTGAAGTAAATTCAGAAGAGAATAAAAGTACTGAAGAGCCAGAAAAACCTACAATTTCAATTATTGATAACTCTGAAGAAATTGACGATAATTCTGATGACAATGGTAATTTAGATGAACAAAATTCAGAATCAGAAGAAAATTCAGATATACCTGTTGAAGTAATTCAAGAATCACCGAAAGCAGATAATGCTATCATTGACAATTCAGACAGTTATTCATCTGAGAAATTAATCGAAAACGAAGATTCTTCTAGCAATAATTCGTTATATAAACCCATTATTTCTTATGGAAATGGTTTATTCACTTATTTCGGAGATGTACATGATAATTATAGAAAAAACCCAGTTGTTGGAAGAATTGGTTACCACGTAGGACTTTCACGGAACATTAATGATTTTTTAGAATTGAATTTTAGTTCAATTCATGGTTATCTTACTGGAAATGAAAGAACAGACAGTAGATATATTAATTTTCAAACCGAAATACTAAGTGGAGGAGTTTCAGTTTATTACAATTTTAAAAACCTAATTAAGAAGCCTTTACCTATTAGTCCATTTATTGCATTAGGAGTTGAATATTTTGATTATAATTCAAAAGGAGATTTATATGATGCACAAGGTAATTATTACTATTATTGGTCAGATGGAAGTTTGAGAAATATTGACGAAAACTCTCCACAAGCAAATAATAGCGTTATTTTAAACCGAGACTATTCTTACGAAACAGATTTAAGGGATTTAGATTTAGACGGACTTGGAAAATATCAACAATTAGCTGTGGCTATTCCAATTGATATTGGTTTTGACTTTCCAGTTAATAAATGGCTAACACTACGTTTTGGGAATCAAATTCATTTTTCGTTTAGCGACTTAATTGATAATGTAAATTCAAAAGGAGAAGGAATTAGGCAAGGTGGAAAATCGAAAGATAAGTTTATGTACACTTATTTTACTTTACGATTTAATTTATTTACAGGAAGTTCAGACTCCGAAGAAGATGAAAATTATAACAGTGAAGATTTTGAAGGAATAAACGGTGATGAAGATGCTGACGGTGTAAGCGATTTTGACGATTTATGTCCTGGAACTGAAAATGGGATTACTGTTGATAATAAAGGTTGCCCTAATGATAGTGATGGAGATGGAATAGCAGATCATTTAGACAAAGAAGCAAATACTTCAAAAGATGCTTATTATGTAGATGTTAATGGAGTTGGAAAAACTGAACAAGATTATGAAAATTCTATTAGTACTGATACGATTGCCGTACTTGCTGAAGATGTTTACAAATATTATCCTAGCTTAAAAAAGGGAACTAAGCAATTTGAATCTGTATTTATAATGGTTCCTAAGAAATTTAGGATGTTTGATATAAACAAAGATGAATACATCTCTCCTGATGAACTTTCTAAAGCAATTGACTTATTCTTTGACTTTGATTCAAATCTTACGATTGACGATATTTACGAGCTTAACGACTTCTTTTTTAGTCAAGATTTTGAGGACGAAGATTAGTAAAGCAGTTTAGTTCAAAACAATCAATATTTAATCTTTTAAATCCTTTGTTCCAGATATAAATTTTAATTATATCATTCTCATTGTATGTATAATTTTCAGGAATAGAATAACTCATCCTAAAATCATTCCACGAACTGCCATCATTAAAATTACTTAATTCGATACATCTCCAACTTATGTTTTTTCCATCAGCAGTTTCAATACTTACAACCTGCTTCACATCCTTAAAATCAATACTATTCGTTAAAAATTTAAAGCTAATTGTTAAGGAATTTAACTTATTAACAAAAGTACTCATTGTATATTGAAAAGATGAACCATACTCAGCCGAGCTATCAATCAAATAACTTTTATTACTACAAAAACTTAATGATGAATCAAATCTGCTATCAAATTCAAAACTCTCATTTAAGCTAAAAAAAGGCTTTTCTCGCTTGTATTTTTCCATTAAGCTATCTTTTGTAAACAAATAAGCTTCCGAATTAAAATGCTCAGAGTAATCAGCCACAAAAGGAAAATATACATTTATTAATTCTATCACTTCTGGGGGATTACTTTTATTCGACCATGAATAAGAAATATAATCAGTTTTACAATTTTTTAAAATTGATAGCAAATCATAAATGTCAGAATTTCCATCATTTCTTGTTTGTACAAAGCTTACTGTATTAGAATCATTTAAATAATATTTAATATAATAATCTCTATTCACATTTATTATATTCGTAACATTTTCATTACCAAAGGCATTATTCCATTTATCAATTTTTTCTGCTATCTTTTTGAATTCTCCAAAATGCTCTGTCGAATAATATTTTTTTTCAATCACTGTACTTGAAATTAATACAATCGAAAATATCGGAAGTAATATATACTTTAAAACTTTTAATTCTTTTTTAATAAATGAAAATAAGAACATTATTAAAAAAATAAATGAAAAAATCAAAACTGAATATTGCAAAACAGCATTTACATATTTAGAATAAAAAAATCCAGTAAGAAATGTAATCACAAATAATAAAACACTTATTACCTGATATTTACTAAAATATTTTTTATTAGAAAAAAACAATACAACAGCTAAAATTAATGCAACAAAACAAAATATTACTAAATATGAGTTATTTGAAATGTAAAACAAATAATCTATAATCCAATCGTTATCTGGTTTTGGAAGCCAACCTCCTACTCCACCAACACTAAACTGATACAGAAATATATTAACATGAGGTATATATAGAATTATTGAAAAAATAATGGCAATAGAAAAAAACTTAAAATTCTTTTTATTGAGAAAAAAGATTGAGATTATGCCTAAAACAACAACATTTAACAAACTAAAATAATGAGTGTAAGCACAAAATGTTGCTGTAACTGCATATAATAAAAAAATTGAAATTTTATATTTTTTATCTATAAAAATAATCGACCAATAGTATAGATTTAATAAGCTAAATAATAAGCCAAAACTATATGGACGAGCTAATTGGCTATAAAATATTGGATATTCTAAAAATGCAAATGCCGAAGCAGTAAATAAAGCAACAGTAGAATTAAACCACTTTTTTGCAACTAGATAAGATACAAAAATTGATAACGTACCAGCAAGTATAAAAGGCAAGCGAATCGAAAAAACGCTATTCCCAAAAATACTTGTCCAATAATAAAGAAAAATCTGAACTCCGGCAGGATGTCCATCGGTTTTTACTCCATATTCTATTAAATCTGAAAAAGTTTGATAATTAAGACGAGCAACTGCACTAAGTTCGTCATTACTAAACGACATTTCGCTAAAGTTTATCAATCGCAATACAAAACCAATAATTACAATTGATAATGCAATTAATAAATCTGAATTAGAATGCTTAAATTCTTTCATTCTTTCATTCTTTAATTCCTTCCTTCATCTAACAACAAACCTCAAACCTCAAACCTCAAACTTCTAACCTCTATCTTGCAAAATGCCTATCCATTTCCCTTCCTGCATCTTTCTTTTTAAGGGTTTCACGCTTATCGAAAGTATTTTTTCCTTTTGCAATTGCAATTTCAACTTTTGCAAATCCATTTTCGGCAATAAACATACGAACAGGAACAATTGTCAATCCTTTTTCTTTAATATTAATCGAAATTTTTCTTATTTCTTTACTGTTCAATAATAATTTTCGCTCTCGCTTTGGCTCATGATTATTGTAACTTCCGAAAGTATATTCAGCAATATGCAAACCCTTTAGCCAAAGTTCGCCATTAACTAAAATACAAAAAGAATCAACAAAACTTACTTTGCTTTCTCTTATTGATTTAATTTCAGTTCCTGTAAGAACAATTCCAGCAGTAAATTTATCAAGTAAGATAAAATTAAACGATGCTTTCTTGTTTCTTATATCAATTTTGCTTTTTGCTTTCATTAGAAGATTGTTTGAGGTTTGTTGTTTGATGTTTTATGTTGCTACACTGTTAAATTCCAAATCCTAAATTCCTTTTTCATTCATGTTTCTACGCTTCAATGTCGCATGAGGCTGTATCGCTTTTATTAATTGTATTGGTTGCGACATAAAGGAAGGGGAATCTCTCTTTTTCTATAAACATTACAGTTTCCGATAAATCGGAACAAGCTCTCTGGACTTTAAAAAACATAAATTCAAAAAACAAACATCCTGTTAATCCTGTCAAAGTTAAAAGTTCCAAATTCCAAACTCTTAAATCCTGTTAATTCTCGATAAATCGGGATAAACACTGTAATCTTGTCTAAAAATTCCAAGATTCTAAATCCTAAATTTCAATTGTTGTTACCATAAATGGAGTTAATAATAAGCTGAATACAAATGAAATTAATAAAGAAATAATTATAATAATTAAAACTGATAATATAACAAAGCTAACTTTCTTTTCTTCGGCAACTTCCATTAAAGGAACAACTCCCTGCCAAATTATAAAAATAAAATATAATCCAAGAATTCCTAAGGCTGAAAAAAATGGCAATAAATTAATTAATATACTCAAAAGCAATTGAATACTATATGAATATGTAACCAGTTTTATCGAAGAAGTCAAATCACTTTTTGCTCCAAACGATGGCGATAATAACGAAATAAAATATGATGATAATAAAATCGAACTAAATGGAATTATCATAGTAATAATTGTACTTAACATCCTGAATGTTAGAGAATAAAAGCTTTGAAAAATTAACCCACCAAGCAAATCAGCAATTCCAATTGTGATTATTATTGGAATAAGATAAGTAGTAAGAATTTTCTGAATATCATGTTTTTCACTTTTAATAATATCCCATTCAGTTGATGGAGAAAATATAATATTTCTGAATCTATTTATTATGAAGTTTAAATCAATCATTTTATAAAATGTAAGTTGCAAAATTATTAATATTTTTACAAAAGATATTATAAAATTTAATTGTGTCGAAATATAATTTTGATGTACCCTTAAAGATATTATTTTTGTAATAACATTTTTTATTGAATATGATTTTAAACCTTATTTGCTTCTACAACCTTAGTAGAAAGAAATAACAACATTGTATCAACCTTATTTGCTTATTAAAAATGAAAATTGAATACAATAATTTATACAGTCATTTTATATTTACCACCTTGCATCGTTTACCACTAATTTCTGAAATACATAGAGAACGAATTGAAAAATATATTACAGGTATTGTAAATAATAATGATTCTCAATTATATGCTATTTACGCTAATCCAGAGCATGTTCATTTTCTAATATCTCGCTCTCCACAATTATCAGAAGAAACAATGGCTTCAATTGTTGCTGTGAGTTCACAAAAATTTATAAACCAAAACAAGTTATGTTGTGGACAGTTTGCTTGGCAAGAATCAGCCTCTGCCTTTTCGGTATCGAAGTCGGATATTGATAAAGTTTGTAAGTATATTCTTAATCAACCAGAGCATCATCGTAAAATAAGTTTTAAGGAAGAATACGAAGAGTTTATTAAATTTTATCAAAAAACCATAAACCCTTCAGAAAAAAAGCTGTAATAATAAGGTAATAAGGTTGAAAGAGTTTTATAATCTATTTTCTATTAAGGTTAAAAGGAGAAAATTATTTATATTGAGAATAATAAGGTAATAAGGTTTTAAGAATTTTAGAATCTAATTGCTACTAAGGTTAAAAGGAAAAATTATTTATATTGAGAATAATAAGGTAATAAGGTTTTAAGAATTTTAGAATCTATTTATATCTACTAAGGTTAAAAGAAAAAAATAAGGTTTTAATTGATTAATATTGGGCAAAACAAATAAATAAAATTTACAGGAAATTGTGTCGAAATATAATTTAATAACAATACTGGGACCCACTGCCAGTGGCAAAACTCAGGTTGCATCAAATCTTGCATATAATTTAAGTGCCGAAGTTATAAGTGCCGACTCACGACAAGTTTACAAAAACATGAATTTGGGAACAGGTAAAGATTACGACGATTATATTGTAAATGGCAAACAAATTCCATATCATTTAATCGACATTCACGAAGCAGGTTACAAATATAATGTTTTTGAATACCAGAAAGATTTTATTGAGATTTTCAATGATTTAGAATCAAAAAAAATATTTCCAATTTTATGTGGAGGAACAGGAATGTACCTTGAAGCTGTTCTCAAAGGTTATAAATTGCTCGAAGTTCCGCCCGATAATAAATTACGTGAGGAATTGGAAGCAAAACCAATGGAAGAGCTTATCGACATATTGA